>NZ_BAAHYZ010000002.1:0-360171 GCF_054657295.1 Desulfocastanea catecholica | reverse complement strand
ACTGGGGCTGGCGAACGAATAAGGATACTTGGTTTTTCTTTCCCTTCCCTTAGTGAAAGGCAGAGAAGGGAAAGATTTCCATAAGCCATAGTGACAAATTTTGCATGCTGCCGGCCGCTACATATCGTACGACCCTACATCCCTTGTGAAACAGAGGATTGGCGGGAAGCACGTTTAATCAGGAAGAAGAACCGGTTTTAGTAAAGCCAACTGGGTCATGTGTGGTGCACAATCCAGATCAGGATTTTGTCGTGGGACAGGGCCAAATTCCTTAATTACCTGTTTTTGAAAATCTTCATTCGTCATTCCTTCAATCCCCTGTCGGAGGATTTTTGTCGCTCTTACAGTGAATTCTCCATGCCCAGCAGACTCATAAGCGACTTCATAGTCCCGGCAGGCAGAGAAAAGAACATTTTTCAGATTTTCCGGCCTTCGACCAGGTGCACTTCGGGTACTCCCGATACGCTCCCGGTAAGCGCGGTGTTTTGCCTGCATTTCAGGAGTTGCCGGAAGGAAACGGGCCCTTAAGTCGCGTTCGCCTGTTATTGGCCTGCTGCCCCTAAAGGCCCTGGTGATTGATCCTGAGTGGCAACAGTCGACAAAACAGGTCACGTTGACACCTTGGGGTATGTTTGCAAAAATATCAGCAATATCATCGTCAATGACAAAGGCTCCCTCGGCAAGATCATAGGGACAGAGGGCCTCATCCTTTGGACCATTCGTCCCATCCACTTCATCGCCGTCGAGGTCGTCGACTTCGGTGCCGTGTCCGGCAAACTGGAAGACCACAACATCTCCTGCTTTGCTGGTTTCTATTAACGTTTTCAATTCAGTAAGGATGGAATTGCGCGTTGCTGCTGCATTTTTAAGCGAAGACACCTGAAACCCCAACTCACCCAGGACTGCTGCCCATGCATCGGCATCAGCGACACAGCCATTAAGCGGCGAGATGGGATAATCGTCAATACCGACACAAAGAGCCTGACGCCTGCCCGCAGGTGCAGGAGAATCAGCAGATTCAGGTGTTGCTGCTATATCGGCAGGCGTTTGTAGAGCAGGCACCGAAAGTGGTGCGGATGCTGGCATGGGTGGACGGAATAAATATTCAAATTCCGCTGGCAGCAGAACCGGTTTATCCCAGAGGTCGGGTAGTCCGCGCTCAATGGCTTCTTCTGGGAAATCAACAATATCTTCTCTGTCGAGAATGCGCCGGGCAACACTGTTCATTGTTGGGCGGTCATTGTCGAATCCGCCATGCGTTCTTGCGGTACTGGCACTGTTCCCTGTTGTTGCCCGGGAAACCGACCAGACAATCTCAGCCTTCTGCGAAGGGGTTCCCTTCAAACCAAAAAGATGTGCTGTATCGAAATCCTTTCTTAAAGATTCTTCCAGCCCGAGGATTGGCGTTTTCCGATTGCTCTCCAGCGCATAGTAAAGCAAATAAAGGAGCGATTTTTGATAAATTTTTGCGACCGAATCGTCCTTCTCCCAGTCTTTCTTCATGGTAAACATGGTCAGATGCTCGATATCGTTGCCGATATGAGCGAGAAGCCGCTCTTTGAATTCATCCACCCGAATAGCCGGAGCCAGGAAATAGAGGCCGGTAAACGGTGGGACACCCTCAGCTAGAGCTCTGGGGAGAAACCAGGAATGAAAAATTGATCCGGCACTATGCCCTACCGCATGCAATTCTATTTCGCCCGGATGATTCCGGCAGAATGCCGACAGTTTTTTGGCTGTATATGTCGCACCACCACTCTCGGCCGAGGCAAGACGGCCACTTTCTTTCATCGCCGACCAGATTTTCGCGCCCCCAAGGGTGCGGGCAAGCGCCTCTATAGCCGGGTCAGTTGTATAATCCCAGAAATCTCTGGAGAGCCCCCTTTCGGCAGCCATGCCCCTGGCACCGGAGAGAATCTGCCTGATCGCATCGAAAAATCCTGTTTCCCATACAAAATTAATGGGGTAGATATTGTTTTTCTTCCACCACTCCACCTGCAAATGGGCAATCCAAAGTCCGTCGCTTTCTGCAACGAGGCCCCCGTGCGCATAGATGAGAAGTCTCAGCGGCTGGCTGTTGGCCCTGGCTTTTGCCAGCGCATTCGCCAGGTAATCATCAAAGATTGCATCAACATCTTCCGGGGTGGTTTGAAAAATCCCCTCACTGGAAAATTTGCCTTGATTAAGATTGATGACATGTGGACGCAATGCGTCCAGCTCCTCAGGAGAAAGCCTTTTGCCTCCGCCGCCTCCGCGGGTCGCACCGACCCCAGGCACAGGAACGGTGGTACCTTCCATCCCGGTAATCAGGCGAATCTGCCTAAATGTCATCTCCGATTCTTCCGGTTCAGCATCGGCAGGGTCGCTGCCGCGGCTGCCGGTGCAGGACCAGGTGTGCAGAATTTCCTCCAACCGGGCGTTTTCATCAATTTCCCTCACGGATCTTGCTTTGCCCACTTCAGCAGCCTGAGCAACAAGTGCAGACCGCGCATCCTGGACTTCCGCCAGAAAATCCTGATAGACGATGGCATTGCCCGGACAGGTTTTCTGGTCGGTCATAAAATTATGAAAACGCAGGCTTTCCAATGGCAAGCCAAACTTCTCCTGGACACTGGCAATAACTCTGACAACCGCCGCACGCTGTGCTCCTGCAAACGGGTCACAACCACGATCAAAGTCACCGATAATCTCGAACATGAATGGTCCCGAAGTCCGGTTGCCATTATAGCCACGGGCACTCACCGGCTGGGCGTTCCAGTCCCGCCCTGTCCAGATCGTCCCATCAGGAGCTATCGATATATGCTGGGCGATATCGCTCCAGCCATTTTCCTGGGTGTGATAGCGCCACATGCCTTCTATCGACCGCTCACCCTGGTACTGGCTGTGATTCGGTCGCCAGGTGTGATGCATATGTACGGCATCAATTTTCCGGGTAAAACGAAAGCGATTGAGCAGGTCACTAAATTCCTCTAACGTCAGCGGATAGAAAGGCTTTGCCATGTCGCTCCTCCTTTTTTAGATTGCGAATATATTGTTAGACCCCCACCTGATTATTACTGCCATCACTGATCAAGTTGCAATAGATTTTGCTGACCTACTCCCAGTCTCACGGCACCATTACCTTTTTTGCCTTTTTCTCTCTGATCCATCAGATTATCATGCATATCGGGCTTGGCCGGAGTAACAAGGGGGGCTGCATATCTCCGTCAGAGCCCTAGGTACCCATTTGCCGGATGCATCAAAAAAACTATACGTCCTCTTTCATCAATACTGAGCGATACTCTGTTGTTTTTTAAATTTGTCGATCAAGAAGTGCAATGAGTGATTAAAATATGCAGCAAAAGCTCGACAAGCTGGTTCCTCCTGATAGACAGCATAAAAAATAAAGGGGGAACAATGGAAGGACTAATTTTAATGTGGAGGTTTGGCAAATGAAAAAATACGGATTTTTAGGGCTTGGCATCATGGGAAAGGCCATGGCAACCAACCTTGTTGAAGCAGGACTGGATGTAACTGTCTGGAACCGCACCGAGGAAAAATGCACTTCTCTTGTTAAACTGGGAGCACGCCTTGGCAAGACTCCCGGGGAGGTAACGGCCAACTGCGATATCACCTTTGCCATGGTTTCTGATCCTGCTGCGGCAGAGGCCCTCTTTTTTGATGCCGGCGGGGTTCTGGAAGGTATTTCTTCCGGCAAAGGATATGTCGATATTTCGACGGTAGATCCGGCGACTGCTGTGCGGATAGCCGGAGCAGTACAGAAAAAAGGTGGACGTTTTCTCGAAGCGCCGGTTTCCGGCAGTAAAAAACCGGCCGAAGACGGCACCTTGGTTTTTCTCTGCGGAGGGGATGAATCGTTGTACCGTGATGCCGCGCCGGCCCTGCAGCTTATGGGCAAGAAATCATTTTATTTCAAGGAAGTCGGTCAGGGTGCCCAAATGAAACTGGTTATCAATATGATAATGGGAACAATGATGACCGCCTTTGCCGAAGGGCTGTCTCTGGGTAATAAAGTCGGACTGTCGAGTGCTGACATTCTCGACGTGTTGGCCCAGGGAGCAATCGACAACCCGATGTTTCGCTTGAAGGGGCCGCTCATGGCGCAAAATAATTTCCAGACGGCATTTCCGCTGAAGCACATGCAAAAGGATATGCGGCTGGCTCTCCTGCTGGGCGATGAATATGGCCAGCCTCTCTTTACCGCTGGTGCCGCCAATAATCTGTACATCGAGGCGAGAGAGATGGGGGGCGCGGATGAGGACTTTTCTGCGGTAGTGAAGGCCATCAAAAGGTAAGTCGGACAGCGTTCACTCAAAATTGAGGCGTGGCGCATAACCGTTTAAAATCAATCTCAATAAAAGTAGAAAGCAGAAAACATAACGAATAAGATTAGATTGTAACAGCGAAGCGGGCCACCACCTGAACCGTTTGCTGGACTAGCCCGATCCCTCTCCTAAAAGGAGAAGGATCGGGCAAAAGAGAAGTCTAGCTTGAAATTTCATTGGTGAGAAAGTTAATAGCTTCCTTGTCAGTCAAACCATATTCTACAGAGAGGAGAACTCCAGTTTTTTTATCGCCGAACCACCAGCGTCGGCAGGTCTTGTCTATAAAAAGTGCCAACCGATTTGTTATGGCAATGAGCCCCTGCTTCTTTGCCAGTTTGATGATAGCCTTGCCCTGCTTCTTAAAATCTTTTTCAGAATGTACACATAGGGTTGTCAGTTTCTTTTCCATACTAACCTCCTTGGCTGATTTTGAAGAACCGAAAGTTCTATGAGATCCGCCACCTGATTGAATATCTCGACCTTTCCACCCTCTGTGTCGAGCGCCTGTATCAGCGCCTCGACAGTTTGGTCTGTCATGCCAGCGTTGCGATATGAAGCATTAATTGCCAGTGGTTATGTTATATTTTCTCATTGTTTTTTTCGTCAAGGAATTGTTCAATTTTTTTGACAAAAACATCTGGAATTTCAACAACTTTTCTCGACCTATAGTCAAAGGCCAAACACGTTGTAAAGCCGCTGAGCAGCTTCTGCCTATCCGATTCTCTAATGACACTATAATGAAGAGTAAACTTTTTTCCGGCTACCTCTGCTACTGCAACATTCACGATAAGCCGGTCATGAAGAAAACCTTCGCGGTGATATTTCACTCCAGTCTCCACGATTATGATTCCTCTGTTGCCACCTATGTTTTTATCTGAAAAACCAATATGTTCAAAAAATTCAACGCGGCCCTTTTGGAAGATCACCAGAGCTCGTTCATTGCCAAGATGGGCACCGGCACCGATATCGATGTCGTTTACACTGTAGTGGGTGGAAAACAGCTTCGCCATTATTTTACTCCTCAAATGTTTTCAAAAAACGACTTAAAAACCTCCCTGCAAGGGGCTGCTGTTTCATACAGCTTGACTCTTATAGAGAACCTTACAAGCTGAGTGGCGCGCCCAGAGAATTGCCGCTTTAGCGCACGACGGCCTGCCAATAACCACCAAGACACTAAAAATAATACCAGATCGTGTCATAATCCTGCAGGTTCTCGTCGTCTTTTTCAAGCCTTTTTAAATAGTCCAGAATTGGCACGTCAACGAAAGAGTACGTGCTTGTTACACTCCCCATGTTTTTCTCCCAGGAATAGAACTCGTAGACTCTGGCACCGTTCGGCAAGATCGAAAGAAGATCTCGATGCTCTCTTGATTTGAGATAATTCTTCCCCAGCCTCGGCACATTAAAGACTGCTTCATCTGTTCTTTCCAGGCCGGGCAGTAGTCGTGCCTCTTCCTGCTGTTCCATGATCAGTCTTGAAATGGGGACACGATAGGCCAGCGTTTCATCTTTTCCTTTTGTGTTAAAAGTGTAGTAGGGGTCAATTCCGATCAAACGCAGGTGCCTTCGCAGGGCTGAAGCCTCAAATCTTTTGGATACAAAATAGGTGTATACCAGCTGGTTGTATACAGGAAGTCCGCAGGAGCGTAGACGGTCCACCGCTTTGACCAGTTCAGGAGTGATTTCATATGGGGTTTGGATATGGGTGGTAATAGCCACCTCACGTCTTCCCAACTCCCGGAACTGTGCCAAAATATTCGCCAGATCAGCTGTAATGCGCATTGGCATGGTAACAGGTATACGGGTGCCAATTCGTATTCTGTCAACAGTAGGAATATCAGCGATTTTAGCAAGTATGTTGGATAATGTTACATCACCCATGGCGAGTGGGTCTCCGCCTGTTATGAGAACCTCGTGTATGGCCGGATTTTCTTTGATCCATTTGATACCCGCATCAACCTGCTGCATGCCCGCAAAGGCTTGTGGCGACATGGCATCATCAATTTCCCAGTTGCGCTGACAGTAAACACAGATCTGGGGACAGGTGTTGAAAGGTTTAAATATACAGATTGCGGGGTACCGTCGGGTAATCAGGTCAAAAGGCGACGTATCCTCCTCTCCCATAAAATCAAATCCAGATTCCCCTTTATTGGCTATGACTTGGGTCACATAATCGGCGGGAGGTAGAACTTGCGCTCTAATTGACATATCGCGTTGATTATGGTCGTCATCCATCAGTGAAAGATAGTAGGGGGTAATTCCAAATGGAAGGTTATGGGCCCTGGCCATTTTAACTGCCTTTTTTTCTTCTCTGCTCAGCTTAACGAGATCCTGGAGAATTTCAGGCTCTTTGATAATATTTTTTATTTGCCAGTGCCAGTTCTGCCAATCATCCAATGAGGCGTTTAATCTTGTAATAATTTTGTCACGCCTTTTGGCTCGCCTGACAATCGACCGCGTGTCAAGCCCGGTTTTATACTGACTGATTTTACGATCAACTTCTGAGCGGATTTCATCCAGTTGTCTCGAGCGATGAATTGCCGCAGGTCTTCCCTGGTCATTTATGGCAGACAGATGAATGTCATCAAAAGCTTTACGGGAACCTTTGCCTTGGATTCCTAAAAGAAGGTGGTATAGCTCCGCATAAAAAGCAGGAGTCAAGTCGGGGCGCGAATTCCCATGATTGATGTCATAGATCGCCTGGGCCATGGAAAAACCAGCAAGATCCTCAGATCTTTTTTTTAGCATATTACGCAAAACTTGTGAGGTGTCACGAATACGGGCAAAAATGGAGGCATCCTGATTGTATGCCTCGGAAGATTCCAGCTCAATGGCGAACAAATGAGTGGCTAGTTTTTGGCGCATCTGATCAAGGTCTGTCCACTCTTTCGCAACGGCAAAAAACTGTGGGTTTATCAATTTTATTGTTTGAGAGGTGTATTCAGATGTATTCATTGCAGATGTATTCATTGGGTCGTCTACATTTTATTTCTAAGACTTTGGTATAAGATATGCTTTTCAGTTCTTTCCTTACTGACAATGACAGCCATATCAGGAGTCTGTCGGGTTTCGAACCTACCTAAGGGCCAAATCTAACAGAGATATTTACTATTTTACTTCATTGTCAATATTTGTGGCATGTGCGGCTTTTTGCCGCCAACCTGAATTGAAATTTGCTCAAGTTGAATCGTTTTTTGACATATTTTAGCCATTCAATGCACCTATTCAATGCACATATCCGCTTCAGATTCCATGCTATGGACACAAGTGTCCATTTATCGCCTGTTACTGCTAAAACACCCGACGTACAAGATTTCAATATTTCAATCATTTCCGTTTCCGACAAAAGTTGTTTTTTCCTTCTCATTTCTCTGAACATAATTTTTCCATATTTTCGAGTGTTGACAAAGTAGTTGCCGAGCGGTGGAACTACCTATTATTTCGAAGTAATTTACTATAGGCAGATAAAATACGGGCACACTTACCACTCTGTGAATGCTAGAGATAAAATGACCGGGTTATTTCGTAACGGCTCCTAAGTCGTGCCAGCCAAAATATTTATAAAACCAGAAGCGCTTCGGCAGACGTCGGCTTTAACGAATGTTTAGACCGATGTTGTCAGCTTGAGGCCAACGATACCGGCGACAATAAGGCCGAGGCTGAGTAGCCGCATAGTGTTCGCTGACTCACCCAGTAAGAAAATGCCGAGAATCGCGGTGCCCACTGCACCCACGCCAACCCAGATGGCATACGCAGTGCCTACAGGCAGGGATTTCATAGCAATACCAAGCAAGGCGAGGCTAACGATCATTGAGAGCACTGTGCCAACTGTTGGCCAAAAACGAGTAAAACCCTCCGTATACTTAAGACCAACCGCCCATCCGATTTCAAAAAAGCCTGCAGCAACGAGAATAAACCAGTTCATAAACACCTGTCATTTGAGCGGGGTCGTCCCCAGTTGATTTACACAGGTGAGGTCGTCCTCACTTCTAAAATGCCTAACAATTTAATTTACTGATCGAGTATAGACATAATGGCTGTCAGTAGAAAATAAGTGACCCGCCACCTTGCCAACGTGGGTCATGTTGTACGTATCAACCCATAACACAGAGCCATAACCAGGGAGGCAGGTCATGAAAAAGAATACCATATTTGTCGGTTTAGATGTGCACAAAAACTCTATTGATGTGGCAATGGCCGATGACGGACGCGATGGGGTTGGGTATAATCTCCGGTGGCCGATTTCGATTATTGCTCATTACCGGAAGCTTCATGCTCTCCATCCTGAATTGACGGGTATTTCCGGTGTGCATCGCCGAAGGGATGATCCTAACGCCTTGCCAGGTTGTTCAGGAACAGTCTCAATCTCTGAAATCCATCCGACAACACTCCTATTTGCCATAGGCCATGCTTGAGCCACAGCTGAAAAGGCAAAAAATACTTGATCAGCTTCCGAGGCCTTGACTTACGTCAATGCTGTCTGGTCATGTTTGTTCTATTCTGAGCCTTATAGAATCGATTCTCGGCCGTTTCAGCTGCCGTTAATCAGAACTCAATTTTGCATGAAGGGAGTACCCTATGTCAGGATGTGGTTGCGGAACAATTGGTAACACTGGTGGGCCTTTTTCTAAAGGAAAAGACCTGGTTGAATTTGTCTTTCATGCCCATGGCGGCGCAGTGCGAGATCAAAAGATTTCGCGGGGTCCAATTGAGACCGTATGCCAGGGCTGCAAAGCAACATTTATTCTTGAAACCTATTTGGGCGTATGTCCCGACTGCGGCGGCGTGCACGCTGTGGCTCCGATGTGTCCGACCGTTGAAAATATCCAGTTTGCCGGGCACGATTTCATATTGCCGGCGTAATGGCTTTACATAAACATAACAATAAGGGGGCCTGCGTTGCTCGCAAGTGCCCCTTTTTGATTGGTAAGGGTCTCGAGCCGGACGGCCTCTCACCATCATGCATTCCACGCCTGCAGTTGCAGAATCCAAAGATCACCGGCAAGCCATCGCTCTTTCTCTTTACGCAGTTTCGTCTCTTTCGCTGTCACTACCGTCCAGCCGGTCGCAGCGGCGATGTCATGGATATAGTCGCGGGAATAGGCAAATCTGCCGGTCTGTTGCAGCTGATAACCTGACGAATCCAGTGTCTCCGTGGAAAAGCAGAACATGGCCCCCGGCCGGGCGACAACGCGCAGGGCGGTGAAAATATCGTCCAGCGCACCGACATAGATAAACACATCGGTGGCGAGAAAAAAATCATAGGTTGCTGTGGTCGTCTGTAAATAGTGGCTGATGCTGTCCTGGTACAGCCGCTTGTAACAGCCCTTCCCTGCTGCCTGCGCAAGCATGTTGCCGGAGAGGTCCACGCCATCAACAACCGTGACGATTTCCTTAAAGGCAATGCCGCTGAGTCCAGTTCCACAGCCGAGATCAAGGCCATGGGCGTAGTGGTTTTTCATACCCTGCAGGACGGTACATTCCTGCAAACAGGAAAATAACTGTCGGGGAGTGTCGTATCCCAGACCATCGACCAGACTTTTCTCAAAGCCCTCGGCATAGGCGTCGAAAAAATGCTGCACATAGGCATCGGGGGCGCGGTCAAGCGGCGTGCCGAGAAGTGAGGCGAGCATATAGAGGGCGGCATCGTCATTTGGCCGCAGGGCCAATACCTGTCGATAGCAGGCTTCAGCCTGCTGCCTATCCCCGCCGCGATGATAGAGATAGGCGAGGTTATTGAGGGCCGGCAGATATGCATTATCGAGCGCCAGCACCTTCCGGTAGCAGGAAATGGCCTGGGCATCATCATAGGTGTCACGGTAACAGCCGGCAAGGTTGTACCAGCCGTCGGTATGGTCCGGCATTGCCTGCAGCAGCCTGCGGTATGAGGCGATTGCCGCGACACTATCTCCGATCTTCTTCTGACAGAGAGCGAGATTAAACAGGGTATCACCGTCTTCAGGCCGGCAGGTCAGGGCCTGGGCAAATTCCGCCAGGGCGGCGGTGAAATCCTCAAGACTGTAGTAGACCAGGCCGAGATTATAGCGAAGCATGGCCGCTTCCGGGAAATATTCCAGCAACAGCAAATAGTTGTCCATCGCCTCGGCAAGACGTCCTTCGGTCTGGGCGGTGCATGCCTCGGTGAAGAGACGGTTCAGCTCTTCGTCGGAATGCGTCGGTGGGGGGATGGACATTTGTTTACCACTCCTTATTCTGAAAAATATTCATGGGAGATTGCCCGACAGCCGCCGATGGTGTATTCTCTCAGCTCAATTTTTACTACCTGGAGATGTACCATGAAACCGTATGACAGCTACCTTTTCGATGCCGACGGCACCCTCTTTGACACAGTCGACCTTATCTGTTCCTGTTTCCAATATGTCTCGGAGAAATATGCCGGTAGGACCATGGACAGGACGACCATCATCAACGGTATCGGCCTGCCGCTGAAAAGTCAGCTCATCACCCACCTGGGCGCGGAACTTGACCACGATCGGATACTCGATGATTATCTCCAGTACCAGCTGAACATCATGGCGGACTGCATCCACCCCTTTCCCCACGTCATCGAGACCTTGGAAATACTCAAGAGTGCCGGAAAAAAACTGGCCGTGGTCACCTCACGAAGACGCTTCAGCATGGAGAAAATTCTCCAGTCCACCGACACCGGCAGATATTTTGACGTACTGGTCACCCCTGAAGATACCACCAGACATAAACCGGACGCCGAACCGGCCCTCAAGGCCATGTCCCTGCTTGGAGCAGATAAAACCAGCACCGTTTTTACCGGAGATGCCCTCTACGATATCTGCAGCGGGGCCAGCGCCGGCATCGACACCGTCTTTGTCAACTGGAGCCATGCCGAACTGTCTTCCCTGCCGGTCCCGCCCACCTGGGCGATTGATTCCCTGCAGGAGTTGACCCTCTGTCTCAACGACCGGTAGACCGCGGATCTCTCGGTTTATTTTGCCGGTTCGGGCTGAGGCGCAGGCTCCGGCTTAGGTGCAGTCATCTGATGAATTTTGGCCCTGGCTTTCTCCAGCCATGCCTTTGTTGTTTCCTTGGTTTTCTGCCAAAACCCCTTGCTTTTTTCTACCGTCACCACGGCCACCTCTTCGGAGACTTCAGCGGTTTTTTCGGCGACCTCAGAGCTTTTCTCCTTGGTTTTATCCCAGGTCGCAGCAGTTTTTTCCTTGGTTGTCTGCCACGCCTCGCCAGTCGCACTGCCTACAGCCTTGGCCGCTTCACTGATCTCCTTGCCGGCGGTTTCCACCTTGCCCGGTTCCTCCACCGCTAAAACCGGGGCAGAAAGAAGCACCAGACAGCTGATGGTTACGACTATTTCCCAGAGACCATATTTCTCAATTTTCATACACTTCCTCCTTTTTTACTAAAGGTTAGGCCTGTCATTGCAGCGGAGGTGCATACTGCAACCCACCATTGTTCCACAGGTTATTCAACCCACGCTCTATCTTCAAAGCAGACCCGGCGCCGAAGTTTCGTTCGAAGACCTCGCCATAGTTGCCCACCTGGCGAATTATCTGGGCAGCCCAGTCGTCCGGCAAACCAATACCTTTTCCCGCCGTTCCCTGCTGGCCGAGCAAACTTTGTACGGCGAGTATATTGCTGGCCTGCATCTCTTCGATATTTGCCGAAGTCACCCCCAGCTCTTCGCCATTGACCATGGCATACAGTGACCATTTGACGATATTCGCCCAGGTATGATCACCTTGCCGGACCACCGGTGCAAGAGGCTCCTTGGCGATAACCTCGGGCAGCACCACCGCATTGCCCGGCTCGGCCAGACCCAGTCGAAGTCCATAAAGCAGTGACTGCTGCATGGAAATGGTATCGCAGGCTTCATCCTTAAACCCTTCTAAGGCCAGATCGAGAGTATCGTAGGAGACAAGTCGATAGTCAATTTTATTTCTCTCGAAATAATCGATGAGATTTGCGGCAAAACGCGAGTCGACTGGGTTGCAGACCTTCACCTTGCTCAACTCGGACAAATTATCAGCATTGAGGTTTTTTGAGACCAACAGGCCCTGGCCATCAAAATAACTGGTCCCGGCGAACTGGACAGCGAGGGACGATTCCCGGGTAAAACTCCAGGTCGTGTGGCGGGAAAGAATATCCACCTCGCCGGAAAGCAGGGCGGTGAAAGATTCGTTGTCCGCCAGCGGCAGATATTCCACCTTGTCGGCATTTCCCAGGGTCGCCGCCGCCACAGCCCGGCAGATATCCACATCGAGACCGGCCCACCTGCCGCGTGCATCGACACTGGAGAAACCGGGAAATCCTGCCGAAACACCGCACCGGAGAAAGCCGCGCTGGACAACCTCCGCTCTGGTGTAGGCCTGCGCCGTGCCGACAACAACGAGTGTTGCCAGCAACACCATCAGCAAACTATTATTTTTCATTATTATATTATGGTGTTATTTTAAAAACTTGATGGCGCCGCGTAAAGTCATCATCTGCTTCGTTGTTTTTGAAGATTTCGGATCAAGCCCGGAATCAATCCACAAGAAAACGACAAGATTTCATCTGACACAAAATGACGGCAAGCGCGTCAAACATACCAGTCGTGTGAACGATTGTCCATCGAAAGGAACCGCGAAAAAAGACAACTTCCGCCACTTTTGTACAATGCTGTTCGGCACAGCACTTTTCCCATTCCCCTGCCGGAAGATAGTTGCTATCTTATGGCCATATCAGGCCGACACGGACGAGTCCAGTCCCCAACCTAACCTGACACAACGCTCACTGCCGCTTCGCATAGGGTACTTTAATTCCGGTTACATAACTTTGCCAAAAAAACAATCCAGAACCGCCCGATTTACCGCCACGGAAATACTCTGCAGCCTTTACCGGAGTCGATCACCGGTGAAACCGCTCTTTGATCGGCTGGTACATAAATACTCCTTTGACACCAACGAACGAAGCCTGACCATGCAACTGGTCTACGGCGTCCTGCGGCACCGGCAGTTCCTCGACAGGATCCTGCAGCTCCTCTCGAAAACAGCGCTCGGCAAATTGGATCCCTTTGTCCATCAGGCGCTGGCGGTCGGTTTGTACCAACTCTTTTTCCTACAACGTATTCCACAATCAGCCGCCGTCAACGAGGCAGTTGAAAGCTGCAAGGCGGCAAAAATTCCGCAAAGGCTGCATGGATTTGTCAACGGTGTGCTGCGGCAGGCCATTCGCCAAAAGGAAACTCTTGCAGACAAGGCACAGAGCGACAGCAGCGGTGGGCCAATCCTCAATCATCCGGAATGGCTGGTAGAGCGCTGGCGGCAGAATTTCGGTCTGCAGGAGACGGAGAGAATCTGCCGGGCGAACAACTGTGAACCGACCCTGGTGGTGCGGGTGAACAGCCCGGCCATCCGGCGAGAAGATTTCTGCCGGACACTTGAAGAGGCCGGTATCCCTTGCAGGCCCGGTGCATACTCCCCGGAAGCGGTTATTTTGCCCGACTTTCACGGTTTAATCACCTCGATACCAGGTTATAGCCAGGGTTTTTTTCAGGTGCAGGACGAGGCGGCCCAGCTGGCCACCACCCTGCTCGGCCCTTTTCGCCCCGGGGCCAGCTACCTTGACGCCTGTGCCGGTCTTGGCGGCAAGACCTCACACCTCCTCCAGCTGGCCAGGCAGCATGAACTGCACATCCATGCGACAGAACCGGAAGCGCACCGCCTGAAGAAACTTCGAGAAAACCTGGCCCGCCTGTTTCCGGGTGAGAACCCAGACATTTACCAAGGACAGCTGCAGCAGTTTTCTTGCCACAGCGGCGATCTTCTGTTTGACGGCATCCTCATCGACGCCCCCTGTTCCGGCACCGGCGTCACCGGACGACACCCGGATATCCGCTGGAACAGACGGCCCGAAGAGCTGATGCGCTATCAACAGGAACAACTGGCCCTGGTTTCGATCGCCGCCGGGCTTGTCGCGCCGCACGGTCTGCTGGTCTACGCCACCTGTTCGCTGGAACCGGAAGAAAATGAGCAGGTGATCAAGCAATTTGTCGCCGCCCATCAGGAGTTCGTCCTCACCGACTGCACACCACACCTGCCGGAACCTGCCCGCCGTTTTGTAGAAAACAATTTTTTTATGCCCCATCCTTCGGAGACTATAGACGGTTTTTTTGCTGCACGCATGCAGCGAAGCTAGGGAAGAAGGCCAGGTTTTTCTTTGCCAACGGACATGGTCTGTTGTACATTCTCCCAATCCGTTACAGAGAGCAGAGACTTCCCTCTGAACAGTATAAAATCTCACCTGCACCCCATGCAGGTTTCCTCAACCAAGGACGCATAGAATGGCAGAAATCAAAAGTACAATGGACATGGTGCTGGAACGCGCGGCAAAGATGGCCGCAGCGACAACTCAGGACGTCGACAACGAAGATACGGTCAAAACCGGTATGCGGCTGGCCGCCGATTTCCTCAACCAGAAGGAAACCGACCTCGCCCAGTTACTTGCTGCACAGCCGGCCAAGGACCAGGTGGCAATACGCAAAGGCATGGCCCAGACCCTGCTGCGAAATATCGTGCTGCCGCGGGATGAACAGCTGCAGGCATCGGGGAAAATTGCCCTGCAGGGAGTTCTCGCCATTGATGGAAAAAGTGCCGAAATTAAAGCGATCTGCCAGGAGCTGGAACAGCTTCTCGAGCAGTATGGCCGGCACAAGGAACAGATGACCCAACAGCTCGAAGATGCCATCAGGGCACAGCTGGAGCAGCAGCAGGTGGCCAAGGGGCGGGAAGGCCAAGCCGTCAACCCGGCAATGCACCCGCAGTACCGGGAGGAGCTGTCGAAAATGTTGTTGAGCCTGAACAATCAATACAACGATGCCATGAAACAGCGCAAGGAAATGATTCTCGAGCGTTTCTCCCCTGCTGTCCGCTAACCGAAAAAATGTATCGAGCCCGCCGAACTAAAGAGATATGAGAGCTTATGGATTACCACCAGCGGATAGCAAAGATTCAGGCAAAACTCAGAAGAAAAAAAATTGACGCCTTCCTGGTCAGCAAACCGGAGAACCGCCGCTACCTGAGCGGCTATCGGGGCGGCGACCATGGCATCGGTGAGTCCTCGGGCATGCTCCTGGTGACTGCCCGGGGCAAGGTGCATCTGCTCACCGATTTTCGTTTCAAACTGCAGGCGGAACAGGATGTGCCCTGGGCCGAGGTGGTCCTCTACCCCAAAGGCCTACTGCAACTGCTCGGCCCGCTGCTCGGTGATCTGCAGGTAAGGTCGCTGGCCTTTGAAAGTGACTACACCCTGCACTCTTTTGCCGACAAGATGATGACCGCGCTGGCGAAACAAGGCATTAAAAGTGTGCCGACCGATGGCCTGGTCGAAGCAATGCGGCTAGTAAAGGACGAGGAGGAGATAGCTCTCATCCGCCAGGCCGTCCGCTTGAACGAGAAAGTCTTTATCGACGTTTACCGCACGCTCTTAGACTACCCGACGGAAATCGATGTCGCCCTGGCCATCGAGACGGCCATGCGCCGCAAGGGAGCCGAGGCGCCAAGTTTTTCGACAATTGTCGCCAGCGGCAAAAACGGCGCACTTCCGCACGCAGTCCCCGGCAGCAGTCTGGTGGAAAAAGATGGTTCGCTGACCATCGATATGGGCCTCATCCTCAATGGCTACTGCTCGGACATGACCCGCAATCTGGTGCCCGGCACCGCAGATAAACAGTACCTCCAGCTGCACCGGCTGGTGCGCAGGGCGCATCTGGCCGGAGTTGCAGCAATCCGGGCCGGGGTCAAGTGCTGTGATGCCGATCGGGCCGCCCGTCATATCATTGCCGAGGCCGGTTACGGTGACTATTTCGGCCACTCGCTCGGCCACGGCGTCGGCCTGGCCGTGCACGAGGGACCACGACTTTCCGGCCGCAGCAGCAAAAAACTGCAGACCGGCATGATCGTCACCGTTGAACCGGGCATCTATATTCCCGGCTGGGGCGGCATCAGGCTGGAAAATATGTATGTTGTGCGCGACGAGGGCTGTGAAAACCTGAACAGCGATACCACCTGGCTGGACATATGAAATCACCGACCACGGCACTTTATTTTTTATTCTTACGACCAGCAGCAGCTGCTGTTTTTTACGAGGATTGACCCTATGCGACAAGTTGTCATTGATGAACTCTCACCGATGGAGCGCGACAATATCGACTCCTACCTGAAAAGATCGCTCAAGCAGGGTCCGATGATCGGCCTGTACTGGATGCAGCTGCCGGACGACCTGCTTTCGCCAACCCAGCTGGATCATAAAGAACACGGTCCTTTTCACCTTGCCGTGGAAGTGACCAACACCGCAGTAAAATTTGAGCTTCTCGTGCGCAGTCAGGTCAATCTGCACTGCAGCTGCATCGCCCACGCCACTGCTGCCCAGCGCCAGTACGTCCTCGACTTTATCGATAAAATGGTCGAAGAAGAGTTCATTGCCTCATAAAAATTCGCCCCACTTTTTTCAGGACGTGGGCGGCAGAGCAAGGGCCACATGGACCTGGCGGATCCTGGCGACAATGTCCGGCGCACTGACGATTTCGGTGACCAGGCAGATAGATTTTGCCCCCCGCCGGACGATCTGGTCGATGTTGTGCAGCTTGATACCGCCGATGGCGACAAAGGGCAGGGAAATATTTTCCACTACCCATTCAAGATAGCTGCAGCCAACGGGATCACAGACATCATCTTTTGTCTGCGTGGCAAAGACCGGGCCTACGCCGATATAGTCGGCACCGGCCCGTACCGCGTCCTGTGCCTGGCTGGGCGAATGGGTCGACAGCCCGACTATTTTCTCTGGGCCGAGCAGCCTTTTCACCTCGCTGACCGGCAGATCATCCTGGCCGACATGCACGCCGTCGGCATCGACCAGCAAGGCGATATCGACATAGTCGTTGACGATGAAGGTGACTCCGGCCGCCCGGGTCAATGCCCGAATCTGCCGGCATTCTTCAAGAATGGTCCGGTAACTTTTCGCCGGTCGCTTTTCCCGGTACTGGATGATCTGTATGCCGCCCTGGATCATCTGTTCCACCACCTGGATATTGCTGCGCCCGTCGGAGAATTTTTCAGCGGTAATACCGTATAAACCCACCGGCAGTACTACGCTTTTTTCTTTATCATTCATAATCGGTATCCCGTTTTTATAACACAATCCGCCATCATGGCGGCAATGACTGCTATCTTTGGACCATATAAGCTGTCTGTCCGGAAATCGGATTGAAAATCGCCGATAATGGTACAACGGCCAAGCCGGTGCACCCGGATCGTCTCAAGTTTCCGGCCGGCGATGCCTGAAGCGGAAACAATCGGTATGTCCAGGTCGGCAAAGGTTTCCAGCAGCATTTTTTTCGCCTCCTGATCGTCAAAGCCCTCGACCAGAATTCGGCAATCTCTGAAGGTGTCGAGCATGTTCTCGGGCGCGAGCCGCACCAGCGCCGTCTCAATGGCCGCGTCCGAGTTGATTCTCAAGAGATTTTCCCGCAGCATATCAACCTTGTATTTCCCCAGCTGATCAATGAAATAGAACTGCCGGTTCAGGTTGGACAGTTCCACCCGGTCAAAGTCAACAAGCTTCTGGGTAATGCAGCCGGCACGGACCAGGTGCATGGCGACATTCGAGCCGATCCCCCCGACCCCGGCAATGCCTACCCGCATCAGATTATCATGCATCAGATCATATCCCAGTCTTTAAATACCGGTTGATACCCGGCATCGCGTATGGCCATGACCACCTCCTCGACGCTTCGCTCGTCGGTAATTTCAAACTGCGGCGTACCGGTGTCCTGCTGTTCACCATAACCGCCCACCCCAGTGCATGAACCGGCGGAAAAGCGGGTGGCCCCCAGGCGGATAAGGTTATCGCGAAAGGCGGCACTTTCCCTGGTAGACACGGTAATGCCGGCCCGTGGCAGAAAGCAGCGCAGTGCGGTCATGAACTGCACAAAGGTCCGGTCATCGGCGAAAAATTCCGGTTGATAATTCCCCTCCGCCGGATTCATGCGCGGCAGGGACAGGCTGATCTCCGTCTGCAGAAAAGTGTCGTCGAGATATCTGGCGTGCAGCCCGCAAAAGAACATCTCGCTGCGCACCTCGCCAAGACCGAGCAGCGGGCCGATGTTGACCATGCGCAAACCGGCTCGCGCGCCGCGCTCCGGGGCATCGAGCCGATAGCGATAGTCGGTTTTCCGGCCCCCCTTATGCACCAGGCCATATCGACCTTCATCGTAGACCTCCTGAAACAGCGTCAAACCATCGACCCCGGCGAGGCGCAGCCGACGATAATCGTCTTCATCGAGCGGAAAGATTTCGATGGAGACCGAGGCGAAATATTTCTTCAACAGCCGAACGGCATCTTCCAGATAGTCGATGGGTGTGACACCCGGCGCCTCGCCGGTCAGGAGCAACAGATGGCGTATGCCGGTCGCGGCGATCGCTTTGGCCTCAACCTCAATTTCCGCCAGACTGAGCTTTTTTCGGCTGATAGCATTACCCCGATGAAAGCCGCAGTAGACACAGAGGTTGGCACAGAAGTTGGAAATATAGAGGGGGATAAACAGCTGGATGGTGTGGCCGAAATACTGCCTGGTCAGCTGATGGGCCTTGGCCGCCATCTGTTCGAGAGAACCGGCGGCGGCAGGACTGAGCAGGACCAGGAAATCCTGTTCCGAGAGTTTTTCCCTGGCCAGCGCCGCCTCCACCCGATCCGGGGTAACCCCGAAGAAAAATGACTGGAAGTCGAAATGTGCATATCGCTTGATTTCATTATAAAATGACATAATTTTTCCCCACGCCCCTTCAGTTGAGAAAGCCGGTTAACGGTGACGAGGCCTGGGCGGTCGCGCTCTCCATGCCCATCCGCGCCAGATAGGCCATTCGTCCGGCCTGGACGGCCAGGGAGAACGCGCGACCCATCAGGGCCGGATCTTCCGCCGTGGCAATGGCCGTGTTCACCAGGACCGCATCGGCGCCCATTTCCATCGCTTCCGCCGCCTGGGAGGGCCGGCCAATACCGGCATCAACCACCACCGGGACCCGGCAATTCTCGATAAGCAGGGCAATCAGCGACTTCGTTTCAAGGCCTCGGTTGGTGCCGATCGGCGCGCCAAGGGGCATGATGGCGGCGGCACCGGCCTCTTCCAGTTTTCTGGCCAGGGTCAGATCGGGCAGGACATAGGGCAGGACGATGAAATCCTCACGGGCGAGAATTTCCGTAGCCCGCAACGTTTCGTAGTTATCAGGCATGAGATACTTCATGTCGGTGATCACCTCGATCTTGATGAAGTTGCCGCAGCCCGCCTCCCTGGCAATCCGGGCGATGCGCACCGCCTCTTCGGCGGTCCGGGCACCGGAGGTGTTTGGCAGCAGCACGACATTTTTCGGTATAAAATCGAGAATATTTTCATTGGTGCCGCCACTGTCGATGCGCCGGAGCGCCACGGTGATCATCTCCGATTCACTTGCCGCAAGCATTTTGGGAATCCAGCTTTTTGCGGCAAATTTTCCCGTACCGGTCAACAGACGGCTGGTAAAGCCATGTCCACCGATTATCAATTGTTCCTCCTGCATGGCTCAACCTCCTCCGACAAAATTTAACAATTCAAGGACATCTCCCGGCCTGAGCACCACTGTGCGCCAATCGGCCTGTTTGACGATCCGGCCGTTGTGCTCGACCACCAGGGAAGCGGCAGCCAGCCCCTTGACGGCAACCAGGCCTTCAATCGTGCACTCCTGCAGCTGCTCCTCCTGTCCATTGATACGTAGCGCAATTTCCATAGCTGTTCCTCTGGGCAAAAAGCAAAAAAAAATACCGCCTCCCCATACAACAGGAAAGCGGCATCTGGCCATTTTTCGTGCTCCGAAATTTCGGTTCCAAGCAGGCCGCTTCCCTTCGCCGGCATTACCCGGATCAGGTTCATAGGGTTGGATAGATTCCTCTCAGCATGCACTGCACCCCTAGCGATACAAACTTTTTTATTCGACTCGGCCGCATTTGTCAACGCCTGTTTGCCGATTGCCCTGCGAGAGTTACCGGCAAGACGATGCGGAGAGACCAAGAGTGCCTGGGCTTAAGGATGTGGCATGGATATTGTAAGGAATAGAGCAAAGGTGGGGAGATTGTGGCTCCTCCGCCTCTTTGAAGTGGATTCCGGGTCAAGCCCGGAATCCATACATCCTACAGACAAACTGTGTTTTCAAGTCGCCGAAGGATTGCATGATATTCCTATGCAACAAGAAATTGTCCTGCAGGGCAAGACACCATTGTTGATTCCCTGTCCTGCACATTACAGAACAGGAGGAGACAGCTGGTCATGACCACATCGACCTTTCGGGCCGGAGAAGTTCTGGATATGGCGATCCGCATTGAAAACCAGGGAGTTGATTTCTATAAGGCCTGCCTGGATACAGCATTGCCCCCGGAAGTGAAAAAGGTCTTTCAGTATCTGCTCGACGAGGAACACGACCATATCCGAATATTCGAGATTATGCGCCAGGACCTGTCCGATTATCCGCTTCCCGAGAGTTATACCGGTGAAACCGAAAGCTATATGAAATCTTTTGTCAGCGGCAAGGTCTTTACCCAGCCTCACAAGGCTGCCGGAGCAGCCGAGGGCATCACCGATCCCTTCGAGGCGATCGATTTCGGCATTGAATTTGAAAACCGGTCGATCACTTTTTATCAGGAGATGAAAAAGGTGGTACCGAAATCGGAACAGGCGGCCATCGAGGAGGTGATCGGCCAGGAGCTGATGCACAAAAAACGTTTAGCAGCACTACGCCAGGAGATCGCAGGGAAATGACGGCAAGAGACATCCAGGTCATCTCAGGCCCGAACTTCAACCGGTTGCTCGAGGCAATTATGGCCGATCAACCGGTCTATGGCCCAAAGGAACGTGGTGACCAGCCTGGATATTATCTGTTTAGCCGACTGCAGCGAGCGGAAGATTTCGCTCCCGGCTACCAGACGACAACCCTTCCGCCCAAAAAAATCCTCGCCTCGCCAAAGGAAAAGCTTTTCGACTTCACTTTCGAGAAGCCGCCCAGGCTGCGTCTCCATGTCGACGCGTCGCCTTTGGTCCTGCTCGGGGTTCATCCCTGCGATCTCGCCGGCATTAACGCTCTCGATCAGGCCTATGCCCAACCTCCGGCAGAGGTGCGCTGGAGTGCCAACCGCCGGCGGGCAACCATCATTGGTGTCGATTGTCAGCCGGATGCCTACTGTTTCTGCACCAGCGTCGGCACCGATGGCGCCCGCATCCCCTGCGACCTCTTTCTCACCCCGATCGATCATGGCTACCTGGTAGAAATCCACTCCCATACGGGCAGACACCTCCTCAAAAAAGCTGCTACCCGCCATGCCGGAGCAGAAGAGCTGGCTGCCGCAAAACGTTGGCGGCAACAAAAGGCCGAACGGATCACGGCAAAGTTCGATGCACCTATAGAAAAACTTGCCGACATCCTCGAAACGGGTGGCTTGACGCCGATCTGGAAAGAAACCGCCGAACGATGCTACAGCTGCGGTTCCTGCAATACCGCATGCCCGACCTGTTTCTGCTTCGACATGGTCGACGAATTCGATGCTGACCTCCATGGCGGCGCGCGATACCGCACCTGGGATTCATGCCAGCTCCTTGATTTCGCCGTGGTCGCCGGCGGACACAATTTTCGGGGAGAGAGGTGGCAGCGGGTCAGACACCGGTGGCAGCGAAAATTTCTTTACCTCTTCAAGCAGTTCGACCGTCCCTACTGCACCGGCTGCGGTCGATGCAGCCGCGCCTGCACGGTCGATATTAATATCGTCGATGTGACCAATCAGCTCATCGCTGCCGCCAAAATGGAGGGATAAATGGCTGAGCCGGATCGCCAACAGGCCGCTGATACCATGCGTATCTCCTACATGCCGAAACGAGCGAAAGTGGTCAGCACGTACCGTGAGCCTTCCGCGACAACTATCGAACTGGTTCTCGAAGACGGACGACCTCTGCACCACTCTCCCGGCCAGTTCGTGCAGGTGTCGGTCTTCGGCTACGGCGAGGCCCCGCTGTCGATCTGCTCGTCGCCGACCAGACCAGGGAGTTTTACTGTCTGCGTCCAACCGAAAGGAAATGTCAGCCGGGCAATCACCGCCCTCTCCTCCGGCGACTGGGTCGGCATTCGCGGGCCGTATGGCCAGGGCTTTTTTCCCATCGATCGAATGAAGGGCAAGAATGTTCTGCTGGTGGCCGGCGGCATCGGCATCGCTCCCCTGCGCGGCCTGATCCATTTCATCTGCGATACGCGAAAAGACTATGGACGGCTGCAGGTTGTCTACGGGGCAAAAACTCCGTCGACTCTGCTGTTCCAACAAGAGACGGCGCAGTGGACCGAGAACCCTCATCTCGACTTCTACCTGACTGTCGACAAACCGGACGAGGCCTGGCAAGGCCGGACCGGCGTGGTGACGGAACCGCTCCGGGAGATGGATCTTGACCCCGATAACACCATCGCCGCCATCTGTGGTCCTCCGGTAATGTTTCGCTTTGTCGCCATGGAGCTTTTGCAAAAAGGAATGTCCGGGCAGGACATCTATTTTTCCCTGGAGAGGCGTTGTAAATGCGGCATCGGCAAATGCGGCCATTGCCAGCTCAATGATCTCTATGTCTGCCGGGACGGTCCGGTGTTGCGGTATGCCGACCTTCTCACTCGTACGGAAGCCGGGGAAGTCTGGGTTCCGGAAAAAGATCAGGACGCAGCCAAAGAGGAGAAATGATGATACCGTTTGCAAGAAAACCGCGAGTGGCCTTTTTCGATTTCGCCTGCTGCGAGGGCTGTCAGCTGTCCATCCTCGAACTGGATGAGAAACTTCTTGATCTCCTTGCCCATGTCGAGGTGGTGGCCTGGCGGGAAGTGATGTCCGAGACAAGCGAAGAGTATGATATCGCTTTTTGCGAGGGGTCCATCACCCGGCAACAAGATAGAGACAGAATCAAGGCCATCCGTGATAAAGCCGAAATTGTCGTCTCGTTAGGAACCTGCGCCACCATCAGCTGCCACAACGCGCTGAAGAACAAATGGGCTAGGAACGAGCTGTTGGCACTGGTCTACGGCGAGCACGGCGACCATATCGACACCATTCCCGCCAGGCCGATCGCCGATGTGGTCAAGGTCGATTATCAGATTCTTGGTTGTCCGGTGAGTCTGCCGGAGTTTGAAACGGTCTTCAAGCGGATTCTGACCGGCCAGGCTTATACGCCACCCAATCAGCCGGTCTGTGTCGAGTGTAAACGCAACGACAGCCTCTGTGTCCATGAAAAGGGCATGGTCTGTCTCGGGCCGGTGACCCGGTGCGGCTGCAATGCCATCTGCACCGCCTTCGGCGACGCCTGCCGGGGGTGTCGTGGGCTGATCGACGAGGCCAACCTTGAAGCACCCGCCCGGGCACTCTTCAGGGAAATGCTTCATCCGATAATGGCTGAGGTAGCCCGGAATAATCGGCTGACCCGGGAGGAAATCATGGCCGGATTTTCTCTATACAACGACACACGCCGTGTCGACAAGGAGGAAGAAGCTTCCGATGGCACAACATAAATCCATTGATGTCCACCATGTCACCCGCGTCGAAGGACACGGCGATATCACTGCGAAAATCAAAGACGGAATACTGCAGCAGGTCCGTTTTTCCGTGGTTGAAGCACCGAGGTTTTTCGAAGCCTTTGTTCGCGGCCATCACTTTACCGAGGTGATCCATATGGCCACGCGGGTCTGCGGCATCTGTGCGGTAAGCCACAAATGCGCCGCCCTGAAAGCCACCGAGTCGGCTCTGGGATCGACGATCAGCCGGCAGACCAGGCTGTTACGGCGCCTGGCCTACCACGGAGAAATACTGAGCAGCCATATTCTGCACATCTATTTTCTGGCCGGCCCGGACTTCTTCGGTGTTCCGAGCATCCTGCCGCTGGTGGAAAGGGAACCGGAATTGGTCCGGCGGGCCATGCGACTGAAAAAACTGGGCTATGATCTGAGCGCAGTGGTGGTCGGCCGCCACACCCATCCGATCGCCATGACGGTGGGAGGCTTCACCTTCACCCAGGAAATCGCCCACCTGGCCAAGATGCAGGACCGAGTGACACAGGGGCTGGAAGATCTTCACGACACCGTTCGAACCCTGCGCAAGATCAAGCTGCCGCATCTGGAACGGGAAACCGAATACGTCTCCCTCACCCATGCCGATCGATACGCTTTCTATGACGGCGAGATTCTCTCCAGCGACCTGGATGAACCACTCTCCCCCGACAAGTACAGAGAGGTGATTAAAGAATACGTCGTCGATTATTCCACCGCCAAGTATGCCAGGTGGAATCGACCGGAATACATGACCGGAGCCCTGGCCCGTTTCAACAACAACTATGACCAGCTGACCGACGGCGCCAAGACAGCGGCAGGCGAACTGGGGCTGGTGCATCCCTGCCACAAACCCTTCATGATCACCATCGCCCAGCTGGTGGAGTGCGTCCATTGCCTGGAAGACGCCGGCGAAATTCTGCAGACGCTTTTGGCTCAGGGAATTCAGGTTGATACAGAACATGAAAAGGTAAAGGAACGTGCCGGAACAGGAGTAGGGGCCGTTGAAGCTCCCCGGGGCATCCTCTTTCATGAATACCAGTACGATGAGCGCGGCAAATGCCTGTCGGCCAACATGATCATCCCGACTGCCCAGAATCTTGCCAATCTTGAGGCGGACATGCGCGCTTTTGCTCCGACCATCGCCCATGAGTCTGCCGAGACCATTACCCATCTGCTGGAGATGCTGGTTCGGGCCTACGACCCGTGCATCTCCTGTTCGACCCATGTCATAGATCGGAGATAATCGAGGTATCGACGAGGCAACTGCTGTGACTGGAGTGACGGGAAATCAGCGCCGCAAGAGGGGGAAAGACATGGTCGCAAGGCAAAGGGATGCTGCGGAATTATTTCACCAGCAGTTTTTGATCGGGCTGAATTGAGGCATCGGCGGGAAGATTGTTTAATTTTCTGAGCTGATCGACCGTAAGGCCGTACTTGAGGGCGATGCGATACAGATTTTCGCCTTTTTGGACAACGTGATAAACCGCCTCGGCCGATGTGGCCACCTCGGCTTTTTTGATTACCTCGATTTGTTTGATCACTTCAGCTTGTTTGGCCGGTTTGGCTGTTTTGGTAGCTTTGACTGCTTTAATTGTTTCCCTGACGGCATCGGTTTTGTCTATTTTGCGTGGCTCTGCTGTTTCTAATGGTTCTATTTCTGCAGGTGTTTCGAGTGGTTGAAGCATTTCAGGTTTTTCAGGTGGTAGAGCTGAGTCCTCGATAGATTCCTCGATGGCGATGCGAAGTAAAGCAAAATTTTTATCCTGGGTGTTCTGCAGTTCCGTTCGCAATTGTTCAACTGCCGTCACCGTGACAAAATTTTTCTTCATATTGGACAATTCATCGTAAATACTCTGCAGTTGTTCTTCTGTCTTGTCATCCGATGCTGACATTTCTTTGAGGATTGTCAATTGTGACTCAAGTGCTGCCAACCGACTTTCCACTGCTGCTATTTGTTTCGGATCAACACCCTTGCCCCTGCTCGCGCCAATGGCATAAAAAATGAGGGAAAAAATAACAATACCGATGAGCGAGTAGCTCATATTTCGATTAAGACTTTTCATGATGGGGGATTTTATCTCGGGTTCCTTATAATTTTTTTGCCATTCCGGCGCCAACCTCAAACATCAGCCATATATTTCCACTGCGCTTCCAGCTCTATTTCATGCAACATAGACATACAGGTTTCTGATCTATGCCTTAATTAATCAACAGGACAATGCCAATTTTTGCAATGATATAACCGCAAGA
Organism: Desulfocastanea catecholica; assembly: GCF_054657295.1. NCBI lineage: Bacteria > Pseudomonadati > Thermodesulfobacteriota > Desulfobulbia > Desulfobulbales > Desulfobulbaceae > Desulfocastanea > Desulfocastanea catecholica. The sequence goes on along the minus strand of NZ_BAAHYZ010000002.1, from coordinate 333,980 downwards.
AGCACGATTTAATACCTCAACTCCCTCTGGACATCACCACGGCCGTCCCGGCACATCTTCTCGCTCATTTCGGCAAAATCCTGTTTTTTGCCCTCTCAGCCGATAATGACTCTTCCTGATGCAGACGTCTTGCCACTGAACCGGGCAAGCTGGTTTGTCGGGAAAGCAGGGCGTAGGCAACCGGCACGACAAACAGGGTAAAAAGAGTTGCCGACAAGACCCCGGCCAGAACGACAACCCCGATGACCATCCGGGTCTCTGCCCCGGCTCCGGAAGAAAGAATCAAGGGGATCGTTCCGGCTGCGGTGGTGATACCGGTCATGACGATAGGACGCAGCCGGATTTCCGAGGCTTTCAGGACGGCATGATAAAAAGACAGCCGCTGCTCGCGCAGCTGGTTGGCAAACTCGACGATGAGGATGCCGTTTTTCGCCGCCAGGCCAATGAGCATGACCAGGCCGATCTGACTGTAGAGATTCAATGTGCTGCCGGTAAGATACAGCCCAAGCAGTCCGCCGACTATCGCCAGGGGAACCGTGAGCATGATAACCAAGGGATCAATATAGCTCTCAAACTGCGCCGCCAGAACAAGAAAGACGACGAGAATTCCGAGGAGAAAAACGAAGATGACCGACTGGCCCGATTTTTTAAAATCCCGCGACTGCCCTTTATAGTCGATGATAACCTTTCCCGGCAGATGCTTTTCAACAAGCTCCTCCATAGAGGTCAGGGCGTCGCCGAGGACCAGTCCATCGTCCAGATTTGCCTGCAGGGTTATCGCTCTGACCCGGTTATATCTGTTGAGTGCACTCGAGTCGGCAAATTCCTCCAGGGTAACCAGGTTGGCCAGCGGAATAAGATCGCCGCTGCGTGAGGAACGTACATAAATATTCTGCAGGTCGGTCGGGGTGCGCTGCGCATCGCGCTCACCCTCGAGTACCACATCGTACTCTTCACCATCATTGATATAGGTCGTTACCCGGCGGGAGCCGAGCATTGTTTCCAGGGTCCGGCCGATTACCCCGATGGTCACGCCCATTTCCGCCGCACGATCATAATCGATGTTCACCTGCACCTGGGGTTTGGTTTCCTTATAATCCCAGTCAATCTCGATCAGGCCGGGATTATCCGCTTCGATCTGTTCCAGGAGGATGTCCCGCCACTGCGCCAGCTCCTGATAGGTGCTGCCGCCGATGACAAACTGCAGCGGTTTTTGAATAGCCGCCCCGAAACCCTGCCGCATCACCGGAAAGGCGCGCACCCCGGGGAGACCTGCGAGCCGGCCGCGCACCTCCTGCATTATTGCCCAGGCCGGCCGTCTTTCGCTCCAGTCACTCAGAACGAAGATGGCAATGCCGGAGTTGAAATTGGCAATATTTGCAAAACCCCGCGGCGCACGCACCAGCAGGCGGGTGGCTTCACCGCTTTCGATAAACGGCATGAGACGCCGCTCGATTTCGTCCATATATTCTTCCATGTAGTCAAAGGTCGCACCTTCCGGCCCGTTGACCAGGACAAAAAAGGCCCCGCGGTCTTCCTTGGGCGCGTATTCGGACGGAATCTGCCCCAACAGCCAGAGTGTCGCGCCGAGCAGCAGGACAAAAACGCCAAGGACCACGACCGGGTACCGTATGGCTTTTTTCAGCACCCGCCGGTACCGCTTGCGTATGCCGCGGTAAAAGCGGTCGATACGCCGATTGCTTCGTTGCTCGCCGGATCGCTGCTTGAGAATTTTCGATGCCAGCATCGGACAGAGGCTCAGGGCGACGACACTGGAAAAGAACACCGCTGCGGCCATGGTCAGAGCAAACTCGGAAAACAGCCGACCGATATCCCCCTGCAGAAAGGCGATGGGCACAAACACCGCGATCAGCACCAGCGAGGTGGCGATGACCGCAAAACCTACCTGGCGGGTCCCTCGGTAGGCCGCCACCAAAGCGGACTCCCCTCTCTCATCCATGCGCCGATGGATATTTTCCAGCACGACAATGGCATCATCGACGATCAACCCGATTGCCAGAACCAGCGCCAGCAGGGTGAGTAGATTGACCGAAAAACCAAGGGCATCCAGGGCGATAAACGTAGCGATAAGAGAAATCGGCACGGTCACGGCAGGTACCAGCGTGGCCCGAACGCTGCCGAGAAAAAGAAAGATGACCAGAACGACCAGACCAATGGCGATCAACAGGGTTTTATACACCTCGTTGATCGCCCCTTCGACAAAAACCGAGGTGTCATAACTCTGTCTGATTTCCATGCCCTCGGGCAGGCTCGGATTGAGGCGAAGCATCTCCGCCCTGGCGGCGCGGGCCACCTCAATGGTGTTGGCCGTCGATTGTTTGATGATGCCCAGGCCAACCATGGGCACGCCGTTGCCCCGAAAGAAGGTGCGATCCTCTTCCGTTCCCCGCTCGACCCGGGCGATATCTCCCAGACGAATGATATGCCCGTCGTCGCCGCGCTTCAAGGCCAGGCGCTGAAATTCCTCCGCCGTTTGAAAGGCACGCTGGACACGCACCGTGAAAGCACGTTTGGCCGATTCGATGCTGCCCGCCGGCAGTTCGAGGTTTTCGGTGCGCAATGCGTCCTCAATATCGCCTACCGTCAGCCCTCTCGCTGCCATGGCCTGGCGGTCGATCCAGACACGCATGGCAAAGCTCTGGCCGCCGCCGATTCGCACCGTGGCAACTCCGCGCAGCACAGAGAAATAATCGACCAGATACCGGTCGGCATAATCTGTCAGCTCCGGTACGGTCATACGGTCACTGGTCAGATTCAGCCACATGATGACATCGTCGTTGGAATCGACTTTCTGTATTTCGGGCGGGTCAGCTTCATCCGGCAGGTCATCGAGGATGCCGGAGACCCGGTCGCGGATATCGTTGGCCGCCCCGTCGACATCCCGTCCGGTGGTAAATTCGATGGTCACCAGGGAGCGGCCGTCTTCACTGGTTGACTCGATAAACTGAATGTCTTCAACGCCGGAGATCCGTTCTTCGATGAGCTGGGTAATCTGCGTTTCGACCACGTTCGCCGAAGCGCCGGGATAAATGGTCTCAATGGTGACAACCGGCGGATCGATATCCGGATACTCACGCAACGGCAGCCTGTTGAACGCCACAAGCCCAAAAACCACCAGGAAGAGGGAGATCACCGAGGCAAATACCGGCCTTTTGACGGAGATATCGGATAAAATCATGTGCCCGGACCTCCGCTCCCCTGCTGCAGCAACTGTTCCAGTGATTCGTCGGCCGTGGCCACGGCGATAATCCGCACCTGCTGGCCCGGACGTGCGTGAAGGGTGCCATGAATAACGACAAATTCACCTGCCTTGAGACCGTCTCGTATCTCCACTTCCCCGGGCCGGCGAGCACCGATGGTCACCTCGCGGCGTTCGGCAACCAGGGGGTCGGTGGAGCGATCGACGACCAGCACATGGTTTTTCTGTCCGGTCGGAATCAGGGCTTCCTCGGGAATAACGACCACCTCGCGTGGATTTTTCAGGAGTTCTACATGCATGAGCAGACCGGGCTTTAACAATCGGTCCGGATTAGGCAGAATGGCTCTGGCGACAATGGAACGGGTTGTCTGATCGATTCGACTGTTAATGGCGGTAATCTCTCCGGAAAATGTACGCCCGGAAAAGGACGGCGCCCTGGCCTCTACAGGCACACCTGTTTTCAGTGTCGCCAGATGCATCGCCGGCACGGTGAAATCGAGCTTCATGACGCTGTCGTCATCGAGAGTCGTAATGATGTCTCCTGGCTCAATAAGGGCACCGACACTGATATTTCGCAGGCCGACCACCCCAGCAAAAGGTGCAACAATCAAGCGGTCCTGCAACCGGGACTCGATCGCCCGGTAGCGCGCCCTGGCGGTGTCATAATCGCGCCGCTGCTCGTCAAGCTGCGATCTGGCCGCCGCTCCCCTTGCGACCAGGGGCTTCACTCTGTCATATTGTTTTTGTGCCTCGAGCAGGGTCGACCGAGCCTCTTCCAGCAATGCGTGCTCCTCGGTGCTGGTCATCTCGATTAAGATATCCCCCGCCTGTACCCGCTGACCGTCGTCGAAATGAATGACTGTTACCGTATCGGTGACCGTTGCCGAGAGATCCACGGTTTCGTTGGCCCGCAGGGTGCCGAGAGCGGCAACACGGTCGACGAAGCGATCGATCTTCGCCTCCTTGACGATAACGGGCACTGGTTGCCCCGGTTGCTGTCCTTCTGCGGAAGAAACGCATAGAAGCACAAAAAGACAAAGGAAAGGAAACAGAAAATGGTGCTGAAAATACAACTGGATATGTGTCATTTTCAATCCTCCGAAGCTCCCTGGAACGCTGACCCTGAACGCGGTGAACTGCATACGAAAATCATCCAACATTGCACTGCCGCCGTACGATACACCCGGGACAATACGGTCTGGTTCATCAGCTCTACCTGCAGCCACGACAGCTGCAATTGAGCATTAAGATAGAGTCGATTAACAGAAAAATCCAGAAAAGCTGAAGGGATAAACAGGAGAAAATTTTTATGCTGGCAATGAAGTGGACGGGCAAATTACAGAGGGATGCTTCAAAGAAGTGACTGCACCGCCGCGGCAAAATCGCCGGGCGCCTCCTGGGGCACATTATGGCCAATCCCGTCAAGCATCCGGCTTTGATACCTTCCGGTGAAAAAGGGCTGGTGGTGTTTCGATCCGTCCGGGGGGAGGACCCCATTAGTTTTGCCATCAAGGGCAACGGTCGGTACGGATATTTTCGGTTGTCTACCCAGGCGCTGCTCTATTTCCTCCAGGGCAGGATCACCGGGTACGAGGGCAAAGCGATGCCGGTAAGAATGGATTACCACGTCGATGAAATCAGGGTTATGAAAAGAGGCAGCGGTACGCTGGTAGGTTTCTTCGGAAAAGTTCCAACCGGGAGACCAGAGCCGCCAGAGGAGCCGACAAAAATCCTGGCGATGTTGCGTCAGGCCTGCCCGCCCGCGCTCGGAATGAAAATAATACTGGTACCATAAGCGGTATTCGTTTTCCGGTAAATCAGGGTGTATCGATTTGCGAATATTTTGAATATTGTACCCTCCTCCCGACACAAGCCCGCGCACGCGGTCAGGCCAAAGAGCGGCGACGATGCAGGCGGCACGCCCTCCCCAATCATATCCAGCGAGGACGGCACTGGGCAGCGACAGGGCATCCATAAAGGCACGCAGATCATAGGCCAGTGCCGCCTGCTGCCCCGAGCGTGGCGTGTCCGCCGAAACAAAGCGTGTCGGACCATATCCGCGCAGATAGGGGACGATCACCCGACACCCTGCTGCAAGCAGGAAAGGACTTACCTCGTCATAGGCATGCACGTCATAAGGGAAGCCGTGCAAAAGCAGCACCGGGGTACCGTCTGCAGGCCCATTGTCACTATAGGTGACATGCAGAACTCCCGCTTCAATGGATTGCAACGAGGTATGTTGCGACATATCTGATCTGCCGATCAGAGCCCGGCGGCAAGCGCCGTAGACCTGCGCGGATCGGCGCCGCCATACATCATGCCATCCTTGACCATAATCGACTGGATAGCGCCCATTGCCGATTTCTGCTGCACCGCGTGCCCTTGCTCCTGAAGTATTTTAATGGTATCGACACTGATGCCTTCTTCTATACGCAGCTCATCGGGAAGCCACTGATGATGAAAGCGGGGGGCCGCGACAGCACTCTGGATATTCAGACCGTGGTCAATGACATTCATGATCACCTGAAGGGTGGTGGTGATAATTCTTGAACCGCCCGGGCTGCCGGTAACCAGGAAATTTTTGCCATGCTGTTTGACGATAGTCGGCGACATGGAACTGAGCATCCGCTTGTTGGGTTCAACTTTGTTCGCCTCCCCGCCGATTAGGCCGTAGGCGTTCGGCACCCCGGGTTTTGCTGAAAAATCATCCATCTCATTGTTCAGCAGAAAGCCGGCGCCTTCGACGACAATACCGGAACCATAGCTGAAATTGATAGTATAGGTGTTGGAGACGGCGTTGCCGAATTTATCGACTATGGAAAAATGCGTAGTCTCGTGACTTTCAAAGGGTAGCGGCTTGCCGGGTGCAATGGTGCTGCTCGGGGTCGCCTTGTTCATGTCGATACCTTCACGGATTTTCCTCGCGTAATCTTTGGAAGTAAGGCCTTGCAAGGGAACTTTGACGAAATCTTCATCGCCCAGATAAAAGGACCGATCGGCATAAGCCCGTTTCATCGCCTCGGCCATCAGGTGAATGGTCCGGGCGGAATTATGGCCATATTCCGCAATAGGGTAGCCTTCGAGAATATTGAGGATCTGCACTATATGCACACCGCCCGAACTTGGGGGTGACATGGAGTAGATATCGTAGCCGCGATATTGGCCATGCACGGGTTTACGCATGGTCGGAGCGTAGTTTTTCATATCCTCCATGGTGATCAATCCGCCGTGTCTAGCCATTTCCGCCACGAGCAATTCAGCGGTTTTTCCCGCATAGAATTCCTGTGCACCCTGTTCGGCAATACGCTTTAATGTTGCGGCGAGATCTTTCTGCACAAAGAGTTCCCCCGGCTCATAAAAGCTGCCGTCCGGCTTATAGAAAATTTTACTGGAGGAATCCCATTTTTTGAGCATTTCCTGCTTGTCTTTCAGACCGTCACTAAAACGCGGCGTAACAACAAATCCTTCCTCGGCAAGTTTGATTGCCGGAGCCATCGCCTCTTTTAAACTGATGCTGCCATACATCTCGAGGGCTAAAGCCAGCCCGGCCACTGTCCCCGGTACGCCGGCCGCCAGATGGGAATACCTTGACAACTGGCTATCGGCATTGCCCTCTTTATCGAGGAACATGTCGACGGTTGCCCCCGCCGGCGCCTTCTCGCGATAATCAACGGCCACCACCTCGTTTTTTTGCTCCGAGGAGATGAGCATAAAACCGCCACCACCGATATTGCCCGATCGAGGCTGGGTGACAGCGAGTGAAAAGGCCGCGGTAACCGCCGCATCGATGGCGTTGCCTCCTTTTTTCAGAACATCCTGGGCGGATTGGGTGGCGAGGAAGTGACTGGTGACGACCATTCCTTCCCTGCCCTGTACCGGTGACATCCTTTCGCCTTCAAGGATCGCCGCGGCATGGGCCATGGTGCCTAGCAGCAACATCACTCCCGCCATGATGACGACAGCTTTCTTCCGGCTCAACCGATTAAGTAGTGTGCACATACAACTTACCCGATTCTTAAATGAGGCAGCATGATTTGCTGCAGTGAGAATTGCTTACAACGACAATAAATGAAAGAATGACACCTCAACCTGCCAAAGCTGGAAACACCAGCAATTTCGGCAGGTCGATTAGTTGAGGAAATTACTACGAGGTGTTTACCCGAACTATCTATCCCCGCCGCGTCCCCGGCCACCGCCGCCAAAGCCGCCGCCTTTTCCACCGCCGGCACCACCGGCACCACCCCGACCACCGCTGAAGTTCCCTTTATTGCCCTGCCCGCCTCGGCCTCCGCCACTGCCGAAGCCTCCCTTGCCGCCTCGGCCTCCGCCGGCGCCGCCTCCCCGATCGTCCCGGGTTTTTGTCTGGGGCTTGGCTTCATTGACGGTAAGCGCCCGTCCCTTCAATTCCTTGCCGTTCAAACCGCTGATGGCAGCCTCCCCGGCTTCTTTCGTCGACATTTCAACAAAACCAAAACCTTTCGATCTGCCACTGAATTTATCCATGATTATACTGACTGAGTCAACCTGGCCAAATTCGCCAAACGCCTGCCGCAAATCGTCTTCTTGAACATCATACGACATGTTGCCAACATAGATTTTCATTTAATACTCCTTTAAAAGTGGTACTCCAGTTCACCATCATTAAACAGCGAGGTACAGCATGCAATAAGGTTGTTACGTTATTTTTTTCAAGATATCTTTCTCAGCTGGGAGCGCAATTCCTCGAGCTCATCCAGCAGATCAAGCGCCAAGGCGGCGCCCGGGAGATTGACTCGAAGATCTTTTTGCAATCTGAGCGTTACTTGAATTCTTTTAATGGCCACCGCGCTAAAACGCCATGTTTCCGGTGATGTTCCCTCCGGGATCAGTACCCCTTCGTTGACCATCTCGTTGACCAGTTCAACACCTACCCGGCAAAGAGTGCAGATTTCGTTTACTCCCAGAGTCATGCTGTCGTCCAGGACGATGTAGTGAAATTCCTGGTTCATATCTCAACCTCCAAGCTCGGACCGGGGATTATAGGGCATGATTTTTGCCATCTTTTCATACAATTGCTGCTGTTCAGCTGTTTCTGCCGGCGGTGTATAAACGGCAAGAGTGACATATTGATGCCCGGCCTGGGTTTTCGATGAAAGGCCACGGTTTTTCAGGCGGAGTTTTCGACCGGTCTGGGAGTTGGCCGGCAGTTTCAGATCGACCTTGCCGCCCAGTGTCGGTACGGCAACGGTTGCTCCCAGGGCGGCTTCCCAGGGGGTCACCGGCAGGACCAGGAAAACGTCGCGTTTACTGACGGTGAAAAGCGGGTGCGGTTCAAAGACAATCTCCAGGAACAAATTACCATGCGCTCCCCGACCATAGCCGACATTGCCCTGTCCTTCGAGCCGGATCTGCTGGCCTTCGATTATCCCTTTAGGGATAGTTACCTGCAGCGACTGGGGCTGGATGGTCAGATGACCTCTGCCGTCATCCGTCGTTCTGTTTAAGGTGATGGTTCTTTTGGCGCCGTGGTAACTGTCTTCCAGGGTAATGGAGACCTTCGCATGCAGATCATCGCCTCGCGCATGTTGCTGACGGCCGAAAGAAGAAAAATCTTCCGCCCCAAAAGGACTCCGTCCTCCGCCGAAGAGCGACTCGAAAAAATCGCTGAAATGCTCAGTCGATGCCCCTTCCGGGCCGGTGCTTGTTCTATGATAACGACTTTTCCAGTTCGGCGGTGGTTTAAACTCCTGATCGGCCCGCCAGTCGCTGCCGAAGGTATCGTAGGCCTTGCGTTTTTCGACATCCTTCAATACCTCGTAGGCCTCACTTATCTCCTTGAATTTTTTCTCGGCATCGACATCTTTATTTACATCGGGATGGAATTTACGAGCCATTTTTCGATAAGCTCTCTTCACCTCCTCCTGCGATGCGTCTCTGGAAATATTCAAGGTCTTGTAATAGTCCTTGTAATCCATACTTTTTCCCACCCCAACCGGTTACGACTCGTTGAGTTACATTGATTTGTCGACCTTCTGCGGTTCTCTCCGCACCCTGATCCGTCAATTCAAAAATTTGTCAGAAACATTATAAACATTCCTCCCCATCGGTACACTGATAATTTAACAAAAAATCTGCAGGCGGCTCATTATATCTAATCGAGCAGCGGTTCCAGCATATAGACGATATCGCTCTCCCGTGACGGATAAGGGCTCATGATGTTCGCCTTATGCAGTTCGGCCACGGTCGTGCCGTCGAGCATTGCCTGTTTGAAGGTATTGATCAGGCCGGTGGCGTTGTCGGCAAGGATATGTGCACCAAGAATTTTACTGTCGCCATCGACAAGAATTTTATAGGCGGCATGTTGCATACCGACGCGGCGATAGGTGGGCCAGCTCACCTCTTTGGCAAAACTCCTCCAGTATTTTATCCCTTCTTTGATGAGCTCAGCCTCTGTTTTGCCGACCAAGCCGAGCATGGGGTAGGTAAACAGCATTGCCGGGGCGGCGCGGTAGTCAATGGACGGTGACGGTTCCCCATTGCCACGACCGATAATCGCTGCTGCCGCGACATGCGCCTCCTGATCGGCAACACGGGCCAGCTGGAGGGTTGCCGCGGAATCGCCAACGGCAAAGACCCGGGGATTGGAGGTGGTCATATGACCATCGACCTCTATACCGCGCCGATTGAAGGTTATCCCGGCGGCCTGCAGATTGAGACCCTCGATATCGGCCACCCGGCCGGCGCCATGCACGACCAGATCCGTTTCAATCGTTTGTCCGGATGCAAGATGCACGACAAAACCCGCGGCTGCACGGGCAATGGACTCGATGGAGATGCCGGTGCGTACCTGTATCCCTTCGGCCCGGGTTGCCTTGACAAGTTCCACGACCATGTCCGTATCAAAGGGACCAAGCGGTCGGTCCATGGCTTCGAGGATGTTGACCTCCCCTGGATCAACACCCAGACGTGCGGCAAAATGGGCGAATTCAAAGGAAATAAAGCCGCCGCCGATGAAAGTGATCCGTTTCGGCAAATGCTCCAGATCGAGAAAATCGTTGCTTGTCGCCAGGAGTTCATGGCCCTCTATCGGCAGGGGCATAGGCATTGCACCCGTGGCAATGATGGTATAGCGCGGCTTGTAGGCAGTCCCATTGACCATGACGGTATCGGGGCCGGTAAAGACCGCTTCGCCTTCAAGATACTCCACGCCGTTTCCTTTCAGGTTGGCCACCGTGCTTGCTGGTACCTGGGAGGTAAAACTGTTTTTTGCCTGAAGGATCGCCGACCAGCTGACCGTGGGAGGCACTGTGATGCCAAGTCCCTGCAAATGTCTGCTCCGGGCGACAATTTCAGTCACTTCGTAAAACCATTTCTTGGCCTGGCAACCATACAGGGCGCATACCCCGCCTGGTTTTGCACTCTTTTCCACCACTGCGACACGGTATCCTTCGGCGACCAGATCAAAGGCGGCGGTCTGTCCTGCCGTTCCAGCACCGATTATCAGCACATCCAGTTCCTTCATGATTTCTCTCCTTTTATAAAAAAAATGAAAATCAAAGAATTTCCAGGTGGTGCACCGGGCTTAGCCAGCCCGGCACCTTGCTCAGCCTTCCAATTACAGTAAGCTGTTTTATTGTTGATGGTAAAGGAAATGCAAAATACCCAACAATAAGTGGAGGTGAATGATGAAAACTGTCGTGCAGGATATGTATCGAGGCTGGAATATTACCGTAAAGGCTGAGGAGCAATTGTGTTCGAATTTTAGTTTTGAGATTACCGACCCAACCGGTCGCAGCCAAATTGTCACGCTGGGCGGCGACAATGAAAAACGCGCCTTGGAAAGAGCCCGGGAAATGATCGATATGGAATGCGATTTTGCCGAAGAAGAATAACCACAATTATTTTTAAACAGGCATCAACGTCGCCATGCCGATCAACAGCGCGGATTAGGCAACCAGACGTATAATCCTGCAAAAAGAGTGTGCCGGTTTATTTCTTTTTTTTAGGCTCCGACACATACAAGAGACAGTAGTCCTTGATCAGTTTAATTCGGTTATTCGGTGGTATCTTAAAATATATCGGGCTGAGCATCAGTATTCTGATCGCTTCTCTTGCAGTCATAACCACCTCCATGTCGAAATAGCATTTGAGGTGTAACATGAGAATATTTGGGTAAAAATATCGCTGTTACTTTTATTTATTCAGCTTTTTTTCTTCACTTAACAATGACTATTCAATTATCATGCCACTTCCTTACCAGGGATAAATGCGTACAGCACGTCGATTCCCTCTGCTGAGGATGCACAAAAGACCACCCTGGCGCAGGTCGGCGCAGACGACAAAGAGCCAGGCTATCTATTGTTTTCATTGAAAAATATTTTACTCTGGAGGGGATAAAGATGCTCACCGGCATGTCGTCTGCCCGGAGGCCGGATACTTCCCTCAGCACCTCGTTCCCGTATTGAAGAAAGCTGCACTCTGTTTTCATTCCGGTAATCTGAGCGTCATTCCGTTTTTCTGGAAAATATCTCAAAAATTTCCAATCAAGGTCTCCTGCCACTCTATCGCGTTCAGCACAATTTTGCCCCGAGGGGAACATCCATGTCCGGCACACAGAGGGTGACCGCACCGGCTGCATTATGGAACCCGGTGATCAGGCATTCGGACATGACCGGACCAATCTGTTTCTTTGGAAAATTGACCACGCCGACAACAAGCCGGCCGATAAGATCCTCGGGGCTATACAACTCGGTGATCTGCACACTTGATTTTTTCAGGCCGATTTCCCCACCAAAATCTACTTGAAGAATATAGGCAGGTTTTCGTGCTTCCTTAAATACCTCTGCCGTGACAACCCTGCCGACACGCAGGTCGATCCTGGCAAAATCCTGCCAGGTAATAGTTTCCATTTCTTGCATCAATGTCTCCGTGACGTTTTATGTAGTTTTCTTTTTTCCACTGGCGGCAAGGCTCATTTTACCGCCAATCGCCGCAGCGAGAATAATGACCATGCCTAAAATTACCTGGGACGAGATTTTTTCGCCATGGATTATCGCCACCATGAACACCGCAAGAGGCGGTGTAAAATAACTGAGGAACCCGATAATCACCATATTCCCGCCGGTCAGGGCACGGTTCCACAGAAAAAACGACAGGCCCAGAGGCACGCAGCCGAGATAGATGGCCGAAAAAAGAGCCGCCGGTGACGGCAGGTCATGGGGCATGGTTACCAGGTAGAGAACGGTGGACAGCAGGGCGGCATAGATGGTGAAGATGGTCATCGGTTCTCTCTTGATCGGCACATGACCGAGAGCGACCGAAAAACTCGACCAGATTAAACCACAGGATAAGGCCAGCAGATACCCGGGCAGGGCGTCCATGGCAAAACTCAGGTCTTTGCCGGAAGAAATAACCAGTGCGGCGCCGATCATTCCGACCAGGGCGGTGATAATTATGGCGATTTTTAATTTCCGGTAGAGGAGCAGCGAGGAAAAAACCACGATCCAGAACGACCAGGTCGTTGCCAGGATGGCCCCTTCGGCAAGGGGGGCGCGGCTCAACGCCAGATAGTAGATATAGTGATAGAGGAAAATCCCCCACACCCCCAGCAAGGTGACCTTAAGGTCGGGGATAAAAACGGCAAACGAACGAGTCAAAAGGACATCCTGCAGATAGAGATAGATAGCCGCGCTGGTAAAACTGAAGAACATCAGTTCTTCCGAGGTAAGACCGGCCAGACCAGAACCGGTAGCCGCGGGCAGACTGGCCCAGCAGAGGATGGCGCCGATTGCATAGAGATAATGTTTCATTTCACGTCACATTTTCCAGTCGATATTACGCATACAGACAGCCGAGAAAATAGTTCATCTGTTTATACCACCATGGCCAGTCATGATTGACGTCATGGCCCCAGTAATTGATCCAGGCCCCGACCCCCTTGGTCCGAAAGAGATGGTCCAGGGCCCGGGTATCATCGATGGCCTCCGACTCCCAGGCGCCCTGGCCGACACAAACGATGATGGTACTCTGCCGATAAAGATCGAGATAGCTCGGATCGGAAAGCCCGGCCAGGTAGTGCACGGGCGAATTGTAGTAGACGGCGGCCAGATCTTCCCGGCCCATGCCGAATTCAGGGCAGTCCAGCCGGTACAGGCCGCTCAGGGCGATAGTCCCGGCAAAAAGGTCGGGATGGCGCAGAAAAAAATTGACGGCATGAAAGGCGCCCATACTGCAGCCGCTGGTCATGATACGCAGGTGGTCGTCCTTGCAGTGGCTGCGCACAAATGGCACCACTTCGCCCGTAATGTAGCGGTCATAGTGTTCGTGGCGACCGTTTCGTTCCGCCGGGGACACGCCAAAATCGTACCAGGAGGAGGCATCAACACTGTCGACGCAAAAGAGTTTGATACGACCACTTTCAATAAACGGCGCAATGGCGTCGATCATGCCCATACCTTCATAGTCAAAATAACGCCCCCTGGAACAGGGGAAAACAATAAACGGCTGGCCCCAGTGGCCATAGACCTTAACGGCCATCTCCCGGTCGAGGTGGGGGCTGTGCCACCGGTGTTCTTCAATATGCATCAGGTATTCCTTGTCAACTATTCCGAAATATTCGTTATTCCGCGGCCTGGATGAATTGGACAACTTCGTCAATCCGCCGCATGTCCGGCGAGCGGAAAATATAGCCGAAATCACCCAGGGCACTGCTGAAAACCCCCGGTACGACGACGGTCTGCACGATGAATTGACCATATCGGGCCATAACCTCGTCATGACTGTAGCGATAGCTGTAGCGATTTTTTCGGCTGGCATAGCAGCAGTGGTATTTGCGTTGGTAGTGCAGCGGAGCAATGCCATCGACCATGACCTGCGCCCAGAGCCGGTAGACGTCGATGTCGCAGGCAAAATTAAACATGTCGGTGGTAAAACCTCCGGGCGGGCGCATATTTACTTCCAGGGCGACATAATTACCCGGCGCGGTTTCGAAGAACTCGATATGGAAAAAACGTGCCCGCACCTGAAAAGCGGCAACACAGCGGCGTCCGGCCTGCTCGAGGGCGGGTGGAATATCACGCAGAGAGGTGTAATGAATGTGCCGGACCTCGTTGACGGTTTCCATGATGCCCTGACTGAACCGATGGGCGGTATAAAACACCAGGTCGCCGTTGGCGTCGGCAAGCCCGTCGAAGGAGAGGATGGTGCCCTGGACGAATTCCTCGATAATGTAGTCCACCTCGGCTTTCGTGGCAAAAAAGGTGTTGAGGTCTTCTTTATTTTCGAGAAAAAAGGTGCCCAGGGCCCCGACGCCGACATCGGGTTTGGCCACCACCGGATAACCGGTTTCTGCTATCAGTTCTTCGGCCTCGTTGACAGTGTTAACGACTCGACCGGCCGCCACGGGGATTGCCGCGGCCTGAAAACGCACCTTCATCTGCGATTTTCGCTTGATGACGTCAATATCCGCGCCGCGCACACCGTCGATATTGAAATCATCGCGGATGCGCGCCTCGGTAGCCAGCCAGTATTCATTGAGGGATTCGAAACGATCGATTTTGCCGTAGCGGTGGGTAAAGTAGCCGCAGGCACGGACCAGCTGATCGTAGTCATGCATATCGCTCAGGTAGTAGTACTCGGTCAGGGCGTCTTGTATCACCGGGTCCAGGTTACCAAAAGGCATATCCCCTATGCCGAGCACATTGGCGCCGAGTTGCTGCAGATTTTTGCAGAATTGATGGTAGTGATGAGGAAAGTGGGGTGACAGATAGACCAGATTCATAGCAACACCTGACAATGTAATAAACAAAGGTATGCACGGGAGCTGTGCGACCGTATATTAATGCCGCTGCCGCGTTCTTGCAGCTTGCACTTTCTACTCTGTTTCTTGGCAATTGTCCTGTCTAACTTTTCGCATTCCGACAAAAAACTACCGACTTGGCGAAGAGCTGCAAAAATTATTTCAGTGCCTCGGCAATCAACTCCAGAATATGTACCGCCCTCACCTTCAAGCCCGCGTGGTTGATGATGTCCTGCAGCTGCATGATACAGCCGGGACAGGCGGTGGCTATCAGCTCCGCTCCGCTCTCCACCAGGCCCGGGATCTTCCTGGCGCCGATTGCCTTGCTTTCCTCATAGTGATAGACGGAAAAAGTACCGCCCAGGCCGCAGCAGGTGGACGCACTTTCCATTTCGATAAAAGCAACATTGGGCAAAGCGCGCAGCAGTTCCCGCGGCTCTTTGGTTATGCCCTGGGTTTTCAGGTGGCAGGGATCATGATAGGTGACCTTGATTCTTTCCGGCCATTTGTCCATTGCGGCCAATTCGGCAAACAGTCCCTGCTGTTTGAGAAAGACGCTGAAATCGATGACCTTGCCGGTAAAGTCATGGTAATCCGTTTTCATGGTCTGGTAGTATTCACCGATCCCGCCGTTGCAGGAGGCGCAGGCAGTAATAATCTGCTGCACCTCTCTTTTTCGAAAGGCGCCGACATTGGTCTCGGCCAGCTGTTCGACCAGTGTGCCGTTGCCCGAGGAAAGAGCGGGAATGCCGCAGCACTGCTGGGCCCTCGGCACATAGACCGAAAAACCCATCCGCTGCAGGATGGCAACCATCATCTCCCCTATCTCAGGGTAGGCATAGGTGATGGCGCAGCCGGCGAAAAACCCGACCACCGGTTTATCGGGCCGGCCTTCGACAAATTCCGGCACCCGGTCAAAGAGGTTACGAAAGGAAATGTGCGGTATGGTCCGGCCCTTCATGATCGGACTGGGAAAACGCAGCCGCAAGCCGCTTGTTTCCGGCACCTTTTTCAGCAGCAGCGGCGAAAGCATCGCGCCACTCTTGCTCAGGGTCTTCATCAACACCGGCGAACCGAGCAGGGTCGACACCCCTTTGCCGATCAGGGACAGTCCCTGATTGTCGGTAATTTCCCGGCGGATCGCCCCGACGATGTCATGGGTCGGCACCTTATTCGGGCATTTACTCACGCAGGAACCGCACATCAGACACATGCTCATATCCTGCTGCAATCGTTCTTCCAGACCGGTTTCCCCATCGAGAAGCGCAGCCGCCAGGGCAATTTTCCCCCGGGCGACCGCCCCTTCTTTTTTCGTGACCTGATAGGTCGGGCAATGGGCCTGGCAGACACCGCACTTGACACATTCGCGAATCACCTGTTCAAAATCTTTTAAACTCTTATTCTTGTTCATTTAGCTATCTTGTAATACGACTTTTTCCGATTTTATCTTATTTGGTGTCCGCCACTGCCGGTGTTTGGGGATAGTTATCTAAAAAAATCTTGCCGGGATTGAGGATATTATTCGGATCCAAGGCCGCCTTAATCCGCTGCATGTAGCTAATGGTGGCGATATCCAGCTCCATATTCATGTATTTGGCCTTGGAAGTGCCGATGCCGTGTTCGCCGGAAATAGCCCCGCGCAGCTTGACCGCAGCACCGAATATCTCATCCATCACCTTGTCAACTTTAGCCGCCATGCCATGTTCCTTCAGATCAACCATCACATTGACATGGATATTGCCATCGCCGGCATGGCCGAAATTGACAATGGGAACATCATAGTCCGCGGCGATCTTTTCCAGGGCACGGATCATATCCGGCACCTTGGAACGGGGGACGACGATATCCTCGTTAAACTTATCGGGATTGACCTTACGCAGACTGGGGCTGACAATGCGCCGGACCTGCCAGATCTCCTCCGACTCCTCGTCGGTCTCGGCTATTCTGGTGTGCAGAATACCAAAGGGCTTGATAATGGCCAGAATCTGCTCCACCTGCTTATCGAGCAGCTGGGCATCGCCGTCGACTTCGACAATCAGCACGGCCTGACAGTTTTCCGGCAGGGGGATGGTACTCACCTCGCGGATACAATTGATGGTCGCCGCATCCATGAATTCCAGTGTTGTCGGGATAATCTTGGCGCCGATGATCGCCGAAACCGATTGTGCCGCGCCATCGATGGTTTCAAACTGGACCAGCATGGTCTTCTTCGCCGCCGGTTTGGGCAGCAGTTTCAGGATGATTCTCGTGGCAATGCCCAGGGTGCCCTCCGAGCCGACAAAGAGTTTGGTCAGGTCATAGCCGACCACATTTTTCAGCGTCCTGCCGCCGGTCCTGATGATATCGCCGGTGGGGGTGACGACCTCAAGGCCAAGCACATAGTCCTTGGTCACACCGTATTTCACACAGCGCGGACCACCGGCGCACTCGGCCACATTGCCGCCCAGGGTACTGAACTCCTTCGAGGCCGGATCAGGCGGATAAAAAAGGCCCAGCTTCTCCACCCGCCGCTGCAGTTCGGCGGTCACCACGCCGGGTTCCACCTCGGCCGTGAGATTTTCCGTATCGATATCGATAATCCGGTCCATCTTCGTCAGCACCAGCACAATACCGCCGCGCACCGGCAGGGTTCCGCCGGTAAAGCCGCTGCCCGCGCCTCGGGGCAGGATCGGTATCTTCAAGCGGTTGGCAAGCTTCACCACCCGGCTGACCTCCTCGGTCGACGCGGCATAGACGACGACATCGGGGAGATGCTTTTCCTGGGTGGCGTCATAGGAATGGGTGATCCTGTCGGACATCGCCGTCAGCACATTATCTTTTCCGACAATAGCTATCAGTTCTGCAACAAGCTGGTCATGCATGTATAGTCTCTCCTTTGGCAAAAACCCGACACCTTGACAACAGCTCTCAGATTATAAGAAGTATGATGCAAATTGAAAGCCGGAATGTAGAGATGAGCAATTAATGTCGGCAGAGTCGGCCGGGACGGAGAAAATATTGCATATTGGCCGCATATACGTTTGTATTCCAGCAGGATTATGGTGCCAGAAAATATCACATGTTTTTTATAAGGATGCATAACATGTCCGATGAAAAAGTCTATTCAGCGTACGAACAAACCAGGACCTCTTATCGCCCGGCTGTTCGCGGTCGAAAACAGATGGTCGTTTCCGGTCACCATCTGGCAACACAAGCGGCCACACGTATCCTCGACAAAGGCGGCAATGCGGTCGATGCCGGGGTGGCGGCGGGGTTCTGTCTGGCGGTACTCCAGTCGGACATGGTCAACTTTGCCGGAGTTGCCCCGATGATGATTCATCTTGCCGCATCTGGAACGACAACGACCATCGACGGCCTTGGCGTCTGGCCGGCGCAGGCCGATGTGGCTTTTTTCCAGGAAAACCATGGCGGCCGGATTCCCGATGGCCTGCATCGCTGCATCGTCCCGGGGGCGCCGGATGGTTGGCTGACCGCACTGCGCAGATACGGCACCATGGGCTTTGCCGAGGTCTGCGCCGATGCCCACGATCTGGCGGAAAACGGTTTTCCCATGCACCAGTTCATGCGCAACTCCCTGCATGAACTGAAAGACAAGTATGCCGGATGGCCAACCAATAAAGCAATCTACCTGCCTAACGGCAGGCCGCCGGAAGTCGATGAACTCTTCTACCAGAAAGACCTGGCGAAAACCATGCGGCGCATGATCGCCGCTGAAGAAAAAGCTCTTGAGACCGGCGATCGCCGCGCAGGTCTTCGTGCCGCCCGTGATGAATTCTACCAGGGATCGATTGCCGCGGACATTGTCGCCTTCAATGATGCCAACAATGGGTTGCTGCAGGCCAGGGATCTGGCCAACTACTCCTGCAGCGAGGAAGACGCCCTTGCTGTCAGCTTTGGTGAATACACCATCAAGGGCGCCGGTCCGTGGTGCCAGGGACCGGTCTTGCTCCAGACCCTGAATATACTCGAGCATTTTGATCTTCGGCAAATGGGCCATAACAGCGGTCAGTATATCCACACCATCACCGAAGCCCTGAAGCTTGCCTTTGCCGATCGAGAAAAATTTTATGGTGACCCAAAATTCGTCACCGTGCCGATCAGCGGTCTGTTATCCAAGGAGTATGCCGCACGCTGTGCGGCGCGCATTAAGGAGACGACCTTTCCGGGGATGCCGGATTTTGGTAATCCATGGCCGTTTAACGACACGCCTCTGCCGCAGGATTACGACATGCTGTACCATACCGTCCAGCCGAACAGGGAGCAAAACGACAATCTTGACACCAGCTATGTCTGCGTCGTCGACAAAGACGGCAACTGTATTTCCGCCGTGCCCAGTGATATGTCCTTCAGCGGACCGGTGATCCCGGGAACCGGCATGGTCGTCTCCACCCGCGGCTCACAGTCTTTTGTTGACGAAAAGCACGCAAGTTCGGTAGCCGGCGGCAAGCGGCCCCGACTGACGCCCGCCCCCTTCATGATCTTTAAAAACGACAAGCCCTACATGCTTATCGGTACCCCCGGCGGTGATACCCAGTGCCAGACCATTCTGCAGACCTTTTTAAATATCGCCCTGTTCGGCATGGAGGTGCAGACAGCCACGGAGCAGCCGCGTTTTGCAACTTTCTCCTATCCTAATTCCTTTGCCCCCCACGACTACCACCCTGGTTTGCTGCGAGCGGAACAACGTATCGGTCGTCAGGCGCTGCTGGAACTGGAAAAACGCGGGCATCAGGTGAAGATGTGGCCGGACTGGGCCTGGAAAGCCGGCGGGGTCTGCGTCATCGTCATCAACGAAGACAAAAAAACACTGGTGGCCGGTGCCGACCCGAGGAGAGAATCCTATGCTCAAGGCTGGTGAGAGACAGGCTGGCACTCCAGGCACCAGCGATTCTCGCCGGCAATATCGCATTTTTCCGGCCGTCATCCTGGCCATGCTCCTGCTGCTGCCGGTACATTTCGCCGAGGCCGGGGAAAACCCCCTGCCGCCTGAGACGCTGGCCACAGGAGATGGCCCTGATGCGGCAAGGGGGGTCATCACCCATTTCTCCCTGCCAGTCTACCAGAATTACCGGGTTGACAGCTGTCTCTATCTTGACCGGCAATGCGGTGAACCGGCGGCCAACGCCTGGTGCCGGGCCAAGGGGTTCGCCAAGGCGATCGACTGGGCGGTGGACCACGACATCGGCGCAACGGCGCCGACCTATCTCATGGGCGATCAAGGGCTCTGCGACCATGCTCTGTGCGACGGCTTTCTGTATATCACCTGCGCTCCAAAATGACCGCGCCCGCGGCGACTGAACCAATACAGGCCGAGCAGGTCGAAGTCGCCACCAAACTCTCCTGCCTGAGGGGATTTTGAGGCGTTATTTAACGGTCAATACGTTGTCGATCATTTGATCCGTTTCTTCAATATTTTTCTGTATCGTCTCCATCCACGCCTCAATCCCATCCGGCTGCACGTCAGGGGGAACCTTGAAAGGTTTGCCAACACCGAACAGGACGCGGCTGCAAGGCAGGGGGATCTCCATTTTATCCCACCTCCTGCGCATGACGATTTTAGGCTGCGCGGCAACCGAGAGCGGCACCACAAGCAGCTTCAGCTGCGAGGCGAGACGGACCAGGCTCGGCCGCACGCGATGCAGGGGGCCCAGCGGGCCATCGACCGCGATGGCGAGACAGCGGTGTTTTTGCAGTAAGTCATCGAGCAGCTGCTGCAGTTCCTGACCGTGCTTATGATCAAGGAAAATACTATGATAGCCGAAGTGCCCGGCTAGGGCGGCGATCACCTGCCCGCGGAAGGATCTATTGGTAAGAATCCAGGCATCAAATCCCTCCACCAAGGGGAAAAGGGCGATATGCTTGGTGTGCCAGAAGACAACCAGCAGACGTTCCTGCCGTGTCAAGGCCTGGTCGACGACTTCCATACCGATACCTTGCCGGCGCCAGGAAGCTCTCGCCAGACGCAGCACAACAGCAAAGACTGCCGCCACCGCACGGGCTATAATCGATGCAATGTCTGTCGGCATGAGCAAGGTGTCTCCACTGGGTAACGGGTTAGAGGTCCTTTTTTGTTTCGACCGGTTTTTCCTCAGCCTTTATCAGCGGCAGCCAATGGATGGTATCTTCTATGGCATGGCCATAATTTTTCAGGATCTCGAATTCCTTGCTGATTCGTTTTCCCGCCTTCTGCCACCGGCTCTCGGTAATTTGCAGCAGTGCCGATTCCGCACGAATACATCGGTCATACAGCTCAAGCATTTTCCGCACACAGTTGTCAACGGAAAGAGCTTCGGCGGTGTGCAGGGCATTCTGCCGCAGTTGCACCCGTCGTTCCGCCGAAAGCTGGGCCACCCAGGCCAGGGCTTCGACAAAACTGTCGATCACCTCCAGCGACAGAAGCCGGCCGTTATGGGTGTCGACGACAAGATCCCGAACCCCCGGCGCATCGATGGCCACCACCGGCGTCCCGGCGGCCATCGCCTCGGCGAGCACCAGCCCCTGGGTTTCCGATTGCGAGGCGAAAGCAAAAACATCCATGCAGTGATAAGCGCTGGTCAGGCTTCGCCGATCGAGGATACCCTGCAGGTGCAGCCTCTGCTGCAGGCCCTGGCGGTGAAACTCGGCAACCATTTCCTCCCTGGCGCTGCCTTGACCGATGAGCAGGAAATGGGCGGCGGGATTTTTCAGCAAGAAGCGACAAACCGCCTTACCGAGAAAGGGCAGATTTTTTTCCGTAGCCAGACGACCGACATGGCCGACGACAAAGGCATCCTCCGGGATACCCAGACGATGGCGCCAGGCACCGTCTTCCGGTTCGGCGAAATAGAGCGGATCGACGCCGGTGGGGATAACCTCAATCGGTGACTGCACCCCCTGTTCGAGCAGCATATCGGCAATCGACCTGCTCGGTGCGACCACCGCGTTACAGAGATTGCAGTAGCCGTTGACCAGGTCAATGACGAAGTGCTTCAGTGGCGCGGAATCCCCTGGCAGGTAATGCGTGTACTGTTCATACCGCGTATGATGGGTAAAGACGACGGGCGCATCACAGGAGACGGCAATGCGCAAGGCCGTCTCGCCAAGGAGAAAAGGATGATGACTGTGGACAATATCCGGCTGGAAATCATGCAGAAGGTGGGATACTTTTATTGACAGCAGCGGCATGGGCAGGGAAAAATCGCTGCCGTTAAAGTGCTGTACCGCCGGGATGCGCAGCACATCGGTTTCATCTGCAGCAACATTGTCAAATTCCGGCGCCACCACCAGAACATGGTGGCCAAGACGGCGCAGCTCATCGACCAGGCCCTGGACACTGCGGGCGACCCCACCGATATGCGGGGTAAAGGTATTGGTGAACATGGCAATTTTCATCTTCGCTCACTCCTTTTCAGGGTCACGGTAGAGGCTTCCGCCTTCGCGGTCAGCACGGGAAAATGAGGCAGGCAGACCCATATTTCCGGGGCCGCCCCACGCCATTCGCCTTGCCAGGCAACGGTAATCTGGTCATCCTCCGGGCTGACCCGGACGGTTACCGGACCAAAGGGCGTGGGTGTCGGTCCAAAGGATAACGGCTTCGTCTGGGTCAGCCATTCCGGAAAGATGCCGGCCCCGAGCACCAGACGCTCTCCTTCTTCGCGAACAAAACAGTTTCGCTGCATGACCACCCACTCCGCCGAGGCCCAGACATGATGCCCGTCCCCCATGCAGCCGCCAAGGGTGCGCGGATGGATGGCTTCCGGCCACTGACCGGTCGGCGAGGCCAGTTCGGCGACGGTACGAAACAGTTCCAGTGCCCGCATGTCCCCTGCGCGCAGCAGGACTTGTGCCATATGCAGCGTCAGGTAGGCGTTAATCCCGGAATGGATGACATCTTGAAAAAAACCGCCGCGAAAGGTGCATTTTTCCAGGAGAAAATCAACAGTCGCCAGCAGCCACTGATCATCGGCGGCAAAAAGCTGCAACGGATACCCGGCCACCAGGGAGCCGATAGCCCCCGGATCCATCCTGCGAAAAGGAGAAGCGGGCATCCCCTGCTGATTCAACCTCTGGGCGGCATCCGCCAAACTTTTCCGCACGCAGTCAAAGAACTGGTCGGCCTCCTTGCGATAACGCTCGGCCTGGGCTGCCTCCCCGGTCCGGTGAAACCATTCGGCTGCTGCCCGTAAACCAGCCACCCCCCAGAAATCATCCCAGTAATAGTAATCGTTCGGCCCGAGATGTTCCGCCGAAAATCCGGCCGGTAACAAACCGGAATAGGGTGCATCGCCCTCCGCCGGCAACCGTTTATTGACGATCCATTCCGCGCCGCGCTCAATAGCCTTGCTCCACTGCACCCGGGGGGCTTCCCCCGACAATCTGCAATATTGCAGGAACATCCACAGAACTTCGCCATTGGAGTCCCATTCCCCCTCCTGGGAGTGGAAAAATCCGCTTGCCGCCTGACGGTCGGGAAAACTGTCAAGCAACCGTCCGACCCGGGAGAGCAGCCCTGCCGCCAGCATGGCGTGCAGGGCAAAGACCGCATCGCGGAACCAGAATCGTTTATAGGTAAAGGGACCAGGATAGATTTCCGCCGGAGAATGCAGCACCAGGGAGCGGAGGGCGGCATCATAGAGATATTGGAACAACGGTTCCGGGACGTCCAGCCTCGCCGCCTCGGTAAGTACCCCGGACCAGCCGGCCGTCAATTCCATAGAGGGTTGTTTGTCCTGGGTCAGGGGAACTGCCGTCTGGACGTCGGTACTCCCTTCAGAGACCCGAAACAGCGCTGCGGCAGTGGCCATCCCGACCCGGCAATGGACGTCACGCAGGTCGGGAGAAGTGAACAGGTGGGTTTTCACATCCCCCTGGCGGTAATAGGAAAAACTGGTCTGATCCGGAAGCCGGGAAAACCTGACCTGGCGCTGTTTGTCCACCAACCAGCCGTTATTTTCCGGCAGAAAATTGATATCACTGATAAAACTCACTCCTTCCGGATTATAGGGCCGCAAGGCGACGACCAACCAGGCGGGATTTGGGCTGCTCACCGACAGATCGATGACACAGGCGGGTGTCCCATCTTCCTGCAGCAGCGCGGTCACCCGGGAAATCAGCTGCAGGCTTTTGTGGTTGGCAACCGTCACCACCGCAACACGACCGGCCATATCCAAATACTGGGTAACAAAAGGGAGTCGCGACGGATAGACGTTTTCGCCCTGGTCCGTGACAATCCAGGCATCGAGGGACCAACTGTCCCAGAAGGGGGTCACCAGGCCCCGGGGATCGACGATCGGCAGTTCATCGAATCCCGGAATGCCCACGGCAGTCCAGTTCCGGCTGGTAAGGTTCACATGGGTTATGGAAAACGCCCGGGGAATAAAGGCATCATCGTGGGGATTGTACTGACGTTCGACCCAGTACGGCCAGACCCAGTCAAGATTGTGCTGGATGGCACCGGTGTTGAGCAGTCCACGGGCATGAAAGACCAGACCGGCGCGCAGCAATTCCAGCGGCTCACGAATCTGCAGCGGCTGCCCGAAGCCCTCGAGGCGGGACAGCAGCGAAACCGGATCAATAAATCCACGGGATCGAGCAAGCGAACTGATTATATTTTTCCAGGGAAACCATCTGCGCAGCATCATGGCAACTCCTCCCACAGCAAAAGGAATCGGTGTTTTTCTTGTGCTTCAGGGGTCAGTTCCCCCAAAGGGGCACTAAAAAGAGCAAGGCATATTTCCCGTTTACCGGGGCTAGAGAAAAACCGGGCAGACATTCTCAGAACAAATGTCTATTTTTTTCTCATTGATAAGGTACAGACAGGCATCAACGCTCGGGGCGTGGTAGCGGGTTCCCCTGCCTGAACGGATTTCGTCAAGGGCCATGGTTATACCCAGTGAAGGCCGATAAGGACGGTGCGATGACATGGCTTCCACCACGTCGGCTACGGCAAGAATCTTTGCTTCGAGAAGTATGTCTTTGTCGACCAAACCCCTCGGGTAACCCGAGCCGTCCAGATGCTCATGGTGCTGGTAGACGATTTCCGCCACCGGCCATGGAAAGTGAATAGTTTTTAATATTTCATAGCCCACCTCGGGGTGGCATTTCATGATGGCCATTTCCTCTTTGGTCAGTTTTGTTGGTTTGGCAAGGTATTCGGATGGCAGGGAAATCTTTCCTATATCATGCAGCATGGCGGCAATATGGAGTCCCTCAAGCTGCTTACCAGAAAGTCCCATGTACTTGCCAATTGCGCAGGCGAGGAGGTCCACCCGCATCTGGTGCCCGGCCGTATAGGGGTCGCGTTTTTCGGCGGTGGACGCCAGCGATGCCACGGTTTCTTCCAAAGAAGCGTGCAGGTCATCCCGGTTTTTCCTGATCGTCTCCATGGCAATTCTTCTTTCCGTGACATCCCTGGCGATACCGCGATAGCCACGAAAAATCCCCTCACCATCGAATATCGGCACCGCGTTATTCTCCAGCACGACAACCTGACCACTTTTACCGAGACAGGTGTTCTCCAGGCCGTTAATAGGTTTCTGGGCGCCCAGCAGTTCTTTATAGGCAGTCTGAAAAGTTTTTTCCTGCTGGGGAGAGACGAGATCCATCAGCGTCTTATTGAGCATCTCTTCCGGCTGATAGCCAAGCAGATTGGTCACTCTGGGACTTGAATAGATATATTTGCCGTTGCCGTCGCATTCCCATATCCAGTCACTGGTCGTCTCGATCAGGTTGCGGTACCGCTCTTTGCTCTCCTCCAGGGACTTCAGCAGGCGTTCCCGTTCCAAAAAAATGGCAAATCTTTCCCGATCAGCTTTCATGGTCTGGCGAATAGAATAAAGAGACAGCAGGGTGACGAATAAGAGAATACCCAGGGAAATGGTGGTGAGCTTTTTACCGATTCTGCCGATCTCGGCCTGGACATCATCGATATACATGCCAGTGCCGATAATCCACCCCCACGGCTCAAAGCCTTTGACGTAGGACATTTTCGGGGCTATTTTGCCGGGGTCATCTTTCCACTGCCACATGTAGTCAACATATCCCGCATCCTGCCGCCGCACCACCTTGACCATTTCAGTTAAAATGTATTTGAGGTTTAAATCCTCAAAGGTCGAAACATCCTTACCCTCGATATCAGTCCGATAGGGGTGCATGATCATCCGCGGCACCATATCGTTAATCCAGAAATAATCTTTTTTTTCCGGTCCATAGCGCAGATTGCGGATGCGCAGGAGGGCCCGCTGCTGCGCCTCACTCCTGGTGAGTTCGCCGGATAGCTCCCGTTCATGATAGTTCTCAAGCAGGCTCCAGGTCGTTTCCGTCAATTCCCGGATCATTTCCTGTTTTCTGGCGAGAAAGCTTTCCTCAAGCTGCGGCAGGAGAACGAAAAAAATAGCGGTGACAAAAAGGAGAATCGTGCAGATGACGGGCAAAGCTATGCGGCGGGTAGTTTTGTTCGACGATACTTTTATTTTTTTTTCAAGCATGGTGGCACCCCGGTTAAGGATACGCAAAAAAACAGGCCAGCTTGTCGATGTGGTGCGGAGCAGATTGACAGATAACCCTGGTGCAAAAGAATTACTGCTATTAATTAATAATTATAACCTATTTCTTCTTCGTCAACAGCATTATCGGCAGCCAGATGCCGCAGGCTACCAGGACCGAACCTTTCCGGTATCTATGTGGACAAAATCCGACTCGGCGTAATACCCGACCCCGCCGGCGTTAAGCGAAATGGCGACATCCCGCAGCTCAGCCGTGGGCAGGTCGGTGAGGCGAATATCAATCGCCTTGCCTTTGAGATGCAGACTCTTTTGCGCTACCCCTGTGCTGTGGGATCGTAAAGAGTTGTTGGTTTTTGGCGACCTGTACCCGGAAATGACTTCATACACACCTTTGCTGCCGGTCTTTCGCTGAATTTTAGCAAGTATTTCCATAAGACGAAAATCAATGGGGTGCACATCACCAGTGCGAAAATCGCGCAGAAAAGAGAACAGTTTTCTTCTCGCGGCAGGAGGACACCTTGGGCCGTTATAAGGCAAGTGGAAATGCTCACCGGTATGGGTATGGAAAAAGGATATCCTGTTGTGGGGAATGGTTTTTGACAACACCTCAAAGGGTGAAAGAACACTGAGGCCAACCACTGCCTTTGCGGCTGAGAGGAGAAAATTTCGACGATTCATAAGATATAAGCGGCTCTGTTTGGTCATTTGGTGATGCCTTTGAGTCGTTTTTTAGTTGAAAAAGACATCATAACAATGCGTTATGCAACAAGGCATCACGCAGATAAATGTCCCTGTTAAAATGCACTACGCCGCTTTGGTCAACCCACGTCGTCAGGTAGGTAATATACACCGGGAGTGGGGACGATAATCGTATAACCTTGCGTAGCTCTTGCTTGTAGATTTCCTCGATTTTTTCCCTGGGCCAGTCATCAGGCTGGGTTTCAAGGACAAAAATCGCCAGAGCGAGTGGGTCACTGACCCGAATACAGCCGTGACTGAAATCTCTCTGGGTTCGGTTGAACAGGTTTTGCGCAGGCGTACCATGCATGTACACCGAATAACGGTTTGGGAAAGAAAACTTTATTTTCCCAAGGGCGTTCCACGGACCTGGCTCCTGCCTGAGTTTGTAGCCGGCCATCTGGCCCCTAGAGACATTGTGCCAGTCCATAACGGTAGAGTCAAGCTCTATAGCGTCGGATTGCCAGCTGGAGAACAGACGCACATGTCGATCAACGAGATAATTTGGGTTTTCACGAAGCTTTGGTAATTCCTCCTCCTGAGCAATACTCGTTGGGATATTCCAGAAAGGATTGAAGTCGAGGTACTTAATTATACTGCTGAAGACCGGCGTCTGGTGCTGCTCCTTCCCAACGATGACCGGCATGTCGAGGACGATGTTCTCCCCCTGAAATGCTTTCAGGTTAAAGGCGGCGATATTTACCAGCACATACTGCTCGCCGAGATCGTGGTCCTGCCAGCGCCAGCGAGCCATGTTGAGACGAATCGAGTTCACCCTGTCAGCCGCGGAAATATTCATGGCGGCAAGGGTATTTGACCCGATTATGCCGTCAACCAAAAGCCCGTGCCGCCTCTGGAAGGCCTGAACGGCCTGTTTAAGGAGCGTATCGTAATACGTTGACTCGGTATCGAATCCTGTTCCCGCTGGATCCTCGGTGACTCGAAGACGTTGTCTGACCAGGATGATCCGCGGGTCGGTATCATTGGGGCGAAGGCTTGGGCCCTGGGGGATGGACTGCCAGCCCCCCTGCTCGGCTATACTGCGATAGCGTTCAAGGGCCGCCTGAAGGGCCGTGTAATGATAATGCTGCGGCGGCAGACCTGCGAGGAATTGATCAAGGTCACTGGTTGAGAGGATATGCTCAATGGTCAGCAGCGGATTGAAGCTCATGTCTCCTGCCTCGGCAAACAACGCAGGATCCGACGCCAGTGGTTTCAGCTGCCCATACCCGATGTCATGAACATATTTCACCAGGTTGTATGTCAGAAGAGTTTCAAGCATAGCAAGTTCATCGGAATCCTCCGAGTCCCACAACTGAAGTATCCTGTCGACCTTGTATTCGTTTGGATCGAGCCCATGCCGGTAGGAATCTTTCAGGTAGCCGAGGATGATTTTTCCTTGCCCGGTCGGGCCATCGCCGGTTACCCAGAGCGGATGAACACCTGTCCTGTTATAAATTGCCGCCAGGCACAGATCTTCCGTTGTCAGGATCGGCAGCTGCTTTTCCATCTGCAGCCATTCCAGCGGCGTGCACCCGAGGTATTTCGCCATTGATGCCGAGATCTCGTCATGGCTAGGACGACCGTGCCCGGTGGTGGCCGATATCAGGAGAAAAAACAGGCAGCAACTTAGAGCTTTTACGAAAAACAGCTTGCCGACAGATGGATACAGCTGAGGAGCAGAAGACATAATTTCTCAATAGAATTAGAACAGATTAGCCCAAAAACAAATGATGACCCAAGCTTTTGTACCATTGCCAGGCAAATTTTGCAAAAAAATGATAAAAATTAACAGATAAATCGACACATTTAGTCAAAATAACGCGTTGAATTTTACCACGGATACGGTTGATTCCAGCAGTCTGCCGAAATCTTCGATACACTTGCAGGGGAATTAAGGAAGTCGGTGACAAACAAGGGGTGATGGGTGAAGTTTGTCCTGAGAATATTTTAAACTTAAAGGTTTCCTTGCTGTTACTCCCACTTGAGAAGAAAAGAACCATCCCTGTCCGAAAGCAGCCGGGTACCAAGCTGTTTGCCCTCCCTGTTCAACATCTCCATCAGCCACTTGCTGTCATCGGCTGCGGCATGGATGGTCTGAAAACGTCGGATCTGCATGGGGAACAGGCGCATCTCGACAAGCCTGCCGGTCGATGGTGCGAAACTCGGGAAATACATCAGGCTGAGGTCGCCGCGATATTCCTCATACCCGCCAATCCCTTCGTAATCGTTGAGAAAGTCGCCGCAGCCGTAGAGGATCAGCCGGTCCTGGTAGACCTCGATGCCCTTGGCATGGTGCGACGAGTGACCGTAAATGACATCAACCGCCGCATCATCGATTAGTCTATGTGCAAAATGTCTGTCCATGGGCGAAAGAGCATAGCCCCAGTTCCCGCCCCAGTGTATTGACACCACGGCCACATCGCCCGGCTGTTTTATGGCGGCGACATCCTCTTTAATCCGTGCCACCGTCTGGGCGGACAGGTCAGTGAGCAGATTGACGCCCGGCCTGTTATCCCTGGCCGCCCAACTGGGTGGAACACCACAGGTGTCGGTGGCGTAGGCAAAAATGAGCACCCGGCCCTTACCCGAAACGTGCAAAACCGCCGGGGCCTGACTCTGCCGCCTGTCCCGTCCGGCGCCTGCGCTCGATATTCCGGCCTGCTGCAAAACGGCCATCGTCTCGACCAGGCCCGCATACCCCCAGTCAAGGACGTGGTTATTAGCCAGTACGCAACAATCGAGGCGGGCAGTGCCGAGGCAGCCGATATTGCCTGGATGCATGCGGTAGTTGATCCCTTTGCCCGGCCAATATGCGTCACTCGTTGTCACGCTTGTTTCCAGATTGATAATGCGCAGATCCGGTTGTATCGCCTCCAGCACCGCCAGGGCATCGCCCCAGATATACCCATCGTCGACCGGTTTTCGGAGCGGACCGTTTTTCTTTTCAGCCAGCTGAACGTAACCATAGGCACTGCGCATATACGGTTCGAAAATCACTGGATCCGATGGATGGGCCAGCACCTGGTCGATGCCCCGGCCGGTCATCACATCCCCGGCGAGAAACAGGGTTATATTTTTCGGGGACATTGCCGCTTCTTCGGCTGCCGACAGCTCTTTATCCATAACGCACCACCCCCCGGTTAAAATTGTCATCAGAAAAAACAGGGTGAGATGCCGCAGCGCCAATGGCTTCAGCCAACCCTGTTTCGTGTTTCGCATGCCACACCTCTCTTTGAACAGAAATTTCCGAGAATCCGTACCGGTCCGGCAACAGCGAGGAGTTCGTCATAGACGACCTGCGGATCTCGTTCGTATCGTTTTGAAAAATGGAAAGGGACCAGCCGCTCCACCCCTGCATCGCGAGTAATGCCGATGGCGGCAAGGGTGGTCAGATGCTGGGTATTTTCAGCCTTGTCACCATCAGCGGCCATGAAAGGCGTCTCGCAGAACAGGGTGTGCGCCGACTGGGCCAGCGCGATGACTTTGCGGCGATTGTCAGGGGTATCGGCCAGATCAGTGACATAGGCGAGCTTTTTGCCGGGCAAAATGATGAGCAGCTCGTCTATCAGCTCTGCTGCGCTTTTTCTGCTGCCGTCCGGCAGATCAATCATTTTATCCAGCCCGCCGCTGCAGACGCACAGCTTCAGTCTGCCGAGCCAGGGACCGGGCAGCCAGCCGGCTGCCGCCAGCCGTTCCTTGCGCACCTTGATCTCCCGGTGGAACTCGAGGCTGTACGACACCGAGGGGATATTATGGTCGCAGACTACGGCCCTGACGGTGTAGTCCTTCTCCAGAAGGATTTTGCCCGCCACGATCGGCTGGTCGGCAAGGCGAAGGAGCGCTTTTCCAGGTTGCAGCCTGGCCCGTCGCAGCCTGTCACCGTCAATTTCCGCGACATCAAAGACCGGTCCATTCTCTTCTATGCGGTCCCAGGTGATGGCGCCAATAAAGTTTTCCAGTCGTTTGATCGTCTCTGCCGGGCCGAAAACCCTGCAGGGTGGAAAGGGACCGATTCTCGACCGGAGCAGCCAGAGAAAACCGCCGATATGGTCAAGATGGGCATGACTCAAAAAGACACACTGTACCTGATGGGCCACTTTGGCGGCCAGGCGCGCCGGATCGCCGAGATCAAAGAGCAGGCTCTTTTTCCGGTGGCGCAACCGCACATGCAGCAGCGGATCACCGAAAACCCCGCCGACCAGGGTGGCCCAGGCGGGACCGAGATGGCTGGAGACTGGTGCGGTGGCTGTCGTTGCCGGGATCTGCGGGGCAATCATTTCTGCAGGGGCGCTTGGTGCTGCCTGGGCCTTGACGACAGGCGCCAGGGTTGCCAGCCTGCCGGCACCATCCCGGCCGCAATCGCGAACCAGGAGCATCGCCGCTTTTCCCGGAGCGCATGATGTCATCCGCAGGGTCAGCTTTTGTCCCTTGAGGCAGACGACCTCGCCGATGCTGATCGTCTCACCTGCGCCACTCAGCATTGCGGCCTGTCGTCCCGTCCAGGCGGAGGGCACCTCAACAGGTGGCGGTGTGCCGACAACCGGCAGGGTATCAAGGCCGATAAAAAGTTCGCCGCTGCTGCCGAGAAATTCCTCCCATAACCGGTTGCGATGCTTTGCTCGTTCTGTTTTTGGCGGACGCCTGGCGGCGGAGGAGGCAGTGACGGTGATGAGTTGCCCGTGCAGGGTGCTCAGTTCGACGGCCAGGGGCAGTCCTTTTTCCTCCGGGTGGATTGCCAGTACGGTATCGATATGCAGGGATTCGGCCAGGGCCGTCAGCAGTTCGGCCCCGCCCACGCCGCGCACCACCCCCGGTGGATCGACAAGCAGCGGGCCTTTGCTTTCCGCCTGATCGGCAAGTGCGGCCAACCTGCCGGCGGCGAGGACCAACGGCAGGCGAAAGCGGCCGCCGTTCAGCGTGCACAGGGCCTGGACATCACCGCACTGCAGGCCTTCCCTACCCCACCAGGACCGGCATAGTGTGCCGGGAATGCCAAAAGGTGGCGAGCCGGGATCGAGCTCGAGCAGCTGACCATGACCGGATAAGCAGTAAAACATCTGCAGCAGCTCAACCGCCAGGGTCGACTTACCGACGCCCATTTCCCCCCAGAGGAGAATACGGCGGCAGCCGGCCAGCCTTGCCAGCAGGGTTTTCGTTTCCTTGTCTGTCCAGCACGGGGGTGCAACTGTCACCATGTTAGCTCTCCTGCTGTGTGCAGGACCTGTTACGAGAAGTCCTACCTCTTTACGGTCAGGCTGGCATTGGCAATACAGGCAATGATCTGCTCTTTTCCCTGCCCGGCCAGGTGCGCTGCAACCTGGTCATGGGACCAGCGCTCCATACCGATCAGCCTGCAGGTTGCCGCGTCGAGGCGGCTGACCATGCCGATACGTATCCGCTGCAATTTGCTCATCATGGCCAGCGCCGTTCCGCCATTACCTTGATAATGCTGGCACAGCTCCTTGAACGCGGCATCGAAGGAGTCCATGGCAAACCATGGTAGAAAGGTCGTGGAACCTATCCCGTCGCGGCATTCTCCATAGAGCAGCAGCAGGCCGCCATCCCGGACAAACATTGCCGCATTGTGAATAGCCTTATGGCTCTGGATAAAATTAATATCCTTGGGAAAGCCGCCGCAGGAAGCAACGACGAGATCAAAGGTCGGGGAGCTTATCTCGCAGTTTTTACCGTGGCGCCTGCAGGCCTGAAGAAAATTTTCCCGTCCGTGGCCAACCAGCAGATCAACGAGACCGCCATGGGAGTCGAGGATGCCGTGAATGGCCAGGTCGGCGGGCAGTTTTTCTTCAATTTCAAACAGATCCTCAGCCAGCGGGTTGCCGTCCAGGATGCCCGGCTGGCACCCTTCAGCGATGGCTCCGGCTGCACTGTCGAGATACAGCCCGTGGTTTATATAGATGGCATCACGCTCGCCACAGCCGGGAAAGACCAGCTTTCTGCCGCCGCCGTAGCCGGCGAAATAGTGGTGGGACACCGCGCCCATGGTCAGGATGGCACTGGCTTCGAGCAGGTCGCGGCGAAAGCGGATGGGGGTGCCTCTGGAGGTACGACCAACTTCCTTGAAACCATCCTCCTGCTGACACTCATGATGGATAAAAGAAAACCGGTCGTACACCACACCATACGCCTGCCGGCATTCGTCGTCACTTTGACGGGCATGGGTACCGTAGCCGATAATAATTTTCAGGTTCGCCGAATCCATGCCGCCGTGTTGTTCAAGGCCGCTGATGAGCAGAGGCAAATAGTCCGGATAGCCGCAGAGCCGCGTTTTATCGGCTACGACCAGCACCGGCCTGGACAGATCCAGTGGCGTCTGGCGCAAAAAGCCCGCCAGTCTTTTTTGAAAAAGGGCTGGACTGATCAGCTGTTGCGGCTCCTGCAGCTGCAGTTGCCTGGTATGGGCCGGCAGAGAAAGAGCAAGTCGATCAGTACCGTAGGCGATAGAGAAAAGAGTGTCTTGACTCATGGCGATGCTGTTGTAAAGGAGACGGCTGACTGTTTAAAATTATACACAAAAAGGGCGACAAACACCACTGTCGCGGCGGCATGGATCAGGTTCGGCAACGGCGCGATGAGGAAAAAGGCCAGGGCAAGCGACAGGATACGCAGAAAGGGATTGAGACGATTTTCGAGATAGCCTTGAAAAGCGCCGGCAAAGGCATACAGGCCGATGAAGGCAAAAAAGAAGATGGTGAAATCATCTGCCCAGCTGCCACCGAGCATCGGTGTGTAGGCAAAGAGAATCGGCACGATATACAGCCCCTTGGCAAGTTTCCAGGAATAGAGTCCGGTCTGCATCGGCGGGGTCCCGGCAATGGCTGCGGCGGTAAAGGCGGCCAGGCATACCGGCGGCGTGACATTACTGTCCTGACTGAGCCAGAAGATGATCATGTGCGCCGAAAGCAGGGCAAAGGTTGCGGCATGCGGAGAAATGGCCATGTCGCGTATGGTTCCCAGCAGATCGACAGGTACCGCCTCGAGGATTGCCCTGGCCTGCTCAAGGGACATTGCCTGGCTAAGCAGGACGGCTTTTTCCGGCAGGGCGAGCAGGAAAATGGTTTTCGCCTCCTCGGAGAGAAGCCCCTTGGCGATAATTTCAGTTATCTGGGAATCAACAATCAGATTATAGAGGGCAGGGGCGGACAGGGTACCCAGGACGATATAGGCGGCAGTTACCGGCAGGCCCATGCCGAGAACCAGCGAGGCAAGAGCAATCAAAGCAATGGCGATGATCAGACTGCCGCCGGCCCACTCGGTTATCATCAGGGAAAAGGTGTTGCCGATGCCGGTGGTGGTGATGACATTAACGATCAGGCCAACGCTGCACAGCAGGATGCCGGTCATGACCATATTCCGCGCACCAAGGGCAAGGGCCTCCATGATCGCCCTGATGCCCATCCTGTTCGGCGTGAGCCAGGAGGCGGCAATGACGGCCAGGATCGAAATCCCCGCCGCATAGGTCGGAGTATAGCCGAAAACGAGCATGCCGATCAGGGCGGCGATCGGTAACAGAAAAGGCAGGCCGCCTTTCTTTAACACATCGAGGAGTTTGACGTCCTCATCGTCGATCATGCCGACGTTGCATTTCTTGGCCTCAATGCGCACATAGAAGGCAACGCTGGCAAAATAGAGGATGGCCGGCAGGATGGAAACGGTGACGATTGTGGTATAGGGAATCTGCGTATAGCTGGCCATGACAAAGGCACCGGCGCCCATGATCGGCGGCATGAGCTGTCCCCCGGTCGAAGACGCCGCTTCAACCCCGGCGGCAAACTTTGCATCAAACCCGGCCTTTTTCATCAGCGGGATGGTTATTACCCCGGTGGAAGCGGTATTGGCAATGGCGGAACCGGAAATGGTTCCGGTCAGGCCCGAGGCAAAAACCGCCACCAGGCCCGGTCCGCCAACCGTTTTTCCGGCAACCGCCCGGGCCAGATTGATAACGAATTCCCCGGCCCCGGAGCGAAGCAGAAAGGCCCCGAAAAGAATGAACATGAAGACAAAGGTAGACGAGATCAGGGCAATACTGCCGAACAGGCCGTCATCACCATAGACGGAACGAAAGAGCAGGGTTTCCGTGCTCAGTCCGCTGAACCGGAACATACCGTCGAGCATCGCCCCCCACCAGCCGACATAGGTGAGGGCAATAACGATAAGAGATGGGATGACCCAGCCGGTGGTCCGCCGGGTAAACTCCAGAGCGGTGAGAATCAGCACCGAACCGGCGATCCATTCGGCAGAGGACAGATGGACCCCCCGTGCATAGATGGCATCTTCCATGGAAATCATATAGACCGCTGCCGTCG
This sequence comes from Desulfocastanea catecholica, assembly GCF_054657295.1. Classification (NCBI taxonomy): domain Bacteria; kingdom Pseudomonadati; phylum Thermodesulfobacteriota; class Desulfobulbia; order Desulfobulbales; family Desulfobulbaceae; genus Desulfocastanea; species Desulfocastanea catecholica. The sequence continues at coordinate 298,436 of NZ_BAAHYZ010000002.1, read as the reverse complement.
CGGCCGATATACCCAGTAAAAGGTCGACCGCCAGAAACCACTTCGGTTTTTCTTTGCTGCCGCCCAGGGGGTAGGTCAGACAACAGAGCAGGGCAAAACCCGAGTAGTGCAGCGCATTTTGCCAAAGGCTCGGCAAGACGGTGAGGATATTGAAATAGACATGCAGCAGGGAAACCGCTACCCCCAGCACAAAAATTACCTTTTCCTTCCTCCCCGCTGTTTTGTACGTCTGAAAAATCTCGTTTGTTTCCACAATCGCCCTCCTGCACTATCATCCTCAATTACCATTGCCCCTGCTGCCGGTCTTTGACGCCATCTTATTTGACAATAAGGTGTTCGGGAATAGTCATGCCGATTTCCCGGTAGTAGCGAGCAGCTCCAGGATGCAGCGGCATGGGCAGCCCGGCGAGTGCCTTGTCTTTACTCATGTCCGTGGTTGATTTATGAATTGCATTGAGGAAGGGGAGGTTTTCATAAATGGTCTTGGTAATGAGATAGACGGTTTCCTCGTCAATATCCGCGCGGACGGCAAGAAAGTTGGGCTGGGCGATGGTCAGGACATCTTTTTTCAAACCGGGGTAGGCCGTGGCGGGAATGAGATAGGGCGTCCAGAGGTTAAGGCCGCCATCTGCCTGTTTGACCTGCTCCTCGGTAAAACTCAGCAGTGTCGCTTTATCTCCCATGGTGGCCAGGGCCCGGGTGACAGCACTGGCCGGGACACCGGCGGGGGTGGACATGCCGGCAATCTGGCCGTTCTGCAAGGCATCGGCGCTGGGCCCATACCCAATGTAGACCAGGTCGTAATCCTTTTCAATATTCACGCCGAGATTGCCGAGAATGACTTCGTTGGAACCAAGGGTGCCGGAGTTCTTTGTCCCAAGCGACATCCGCTCTCCTTTCTGATCGACCATATCGGCGATGGTGCCGGTCTTGGCCTTGTCGGTGAGAAGGGTGAAGTGTTCGACATTCTGCCAGAGCATGGAGATCGAACGCAACTCCTTCTGTGGTCCGTCCTGGGCGAGAGGTCCTTTACCGTTCCAGGCGTAGTACCCATACAACCCCTGCAGGATGGAAAACTGGACCTCATTGTCACGCATCAGTTTAATGTTTTCTCCGGAACCGGCAGAGCTGATGGCCGACATGCCGATTTTGTGACTCGGTTGCAGTTTGACCTTGGTCAGGGTGGACAGAGCAACACCCACCGGATAATACGTCCCTCCGGTACTGGCTGTGGCCAGCAGAAAATTTTGATCCTCGGCGGCCTGGACGTTTCCGGTACAGAAAAAGCCAACTGTCAAAGCTGCAACTGTCAGGTGTTTCAGATACGATGTCAGTTTCATTCTTATCTCCTCTGTTAAAAACAACGATTAAGGGTAGCTGGAATTGGTAGACCGCTCTACCAGGCAATAGAAAAGCAAAAAACAGACCATTGTTCACAAGCAATTCATTACTTATCCCCAGACAGGGCTGCCGGCAACAAAAAAGATGACAGAAATGTTTTTCAAGATTTGCTGCACGGCCTTTGTCTCCGAAACATTGCTTATCCTTCTTTCTATGCTTAATGAATACCGAAGAAACAAAACTCCTCCAATGTAGCATTGAATTTGCAACATGGGGCTCAACCAAGGACTCAATACTTCGGGACACTTCATTATGAAAATACCAGCCTCCATCATTGCCGTGTATAGCCGCTTTTTCTTTCTCTGCTGTATCTTGTTCCTTGCCGCACCCGCGCAAGCAGCCCAGTTTGAGGAAGAAGTCTCGACAGACGAATACCTGTTCGTCAAGGGGATGATTCAATCCATCTCCCTAGACGAGCAAAAAATAACCCTCAAACAGAAAAATGGGGAGAAGATTTCCTTTACCATCGCCAAGGATACTCTTTTTGAAGGCTTTTATAAACTTACCGAGCTGCAGCCTCGCCAAAAAATCAAGGTGTGGTACCAGCCGAAGGGACAGGGAAACAGAGCCTTGAAAATCCTCAAGCCATTGGAGCTCGGCTGCTGAGCTTCATACATCCTCAGCCTCAACCAAGGTACAAAGATATGCATAAGATAGTTCTTCTAGTTGCAGCACTTGTTTTTATCTCGGCCGGTTCCCATGCAGAAGGACAAAGTGAGCTGTTCAGCAATGGCAAGGCATTACAGGGAGTGACAAAAACCAAGGCCTATTTTGACGTTACCATCGGCGACCCTAAGGAGCTGCTCATTCGACTGCAGCTTATTGAAAAGACCTATCAGCAACTTGTTGCCGCTGGGGTCAGCCCCGCTATGGTCATCGGGGTACGAGGCAAGGCGAGCGGTTTTTTCACCAAGGGGAATGGCTACGTTCTCGATAGTGACTTACCGGAAAAAGAGCATATCGCCGCCATGGTCAAAAAACTTACCGGAATGAAAGTTGGCATCGAGCAGTGCCGTATCGCCGCAGGATTCGAGGACATTGACCCTGCCGATTTCCTCCCTGAGATGGAGCTTGTCGCCAACGGCTACGTTTCGATGATTGGCTATCATGCCCAGGGATATGCCTTTATCCCCATGGATTAAATTATTCCTCTTTGAATTCTTTTTTTTCAAACATCTGGATGGTTACGGCAAATGATCGCAAGGTCAACTCTACCCGGCCATTGACCGAGTCTTCTGGATATTCGCCGTCATCGCCCCGCTCGCCGGCCGGCAGGGAGGTCAGCAGGGAAATGGCCTCATCAACCGTGGTAACCGACCAGAGATGAAACTGTTGCGCGGCAATGGCCTCAACCACTTCGTTTTTCAGCATCAAATGGGAAACATTGGCTGCCGGAATGATGACCCCTTCCACCCCGCTCAGGCCACGTGCCGTGCAGAGATCGAAGAAGCCTTCCACTTTTTCATTTACCCCGCCAATGGCCTGAATTTCACCCTGCTGGCTGATGGAACCGGTTATGGCTATGGCCTGGCGGATCGGGGCGTCGGCCAGGGATGACAGCAGGGCGCAGAGTTCGGCGCAGGAGGCGCTGTCACCCTCGACGCCGCCATAGGACTGTTCGAATACCAGGCTGGCCTGCAGACTGAGCGGCACTTCCCTGGCATACCGGCTGCTGAGAAAGGAATCGAGAATAAGCACCCCTTTTGAGTGCAGGGGGCCGCCCAGTTCGACCTCTCTTTCAATATCAAGCACCTCGCCTTTACCGGGCCTGGTCAGCGCGGTAATGCGCGTCGGCACGCCGAAGGAGTCGGCATCGAGGACAATCACCGACAGACCATTCACCTGCCCGACACGTTCACCTGCCGTTTCAATATGCCGCAGCCCTCGCCGGGTCGCCTCAAACAAAGTGTCTCTGATACGTCCACCTCGTCGTTTTCTGGCCGCCAGGGCTGCGTTCACATCCTCTGCCCCGGTTAAGGTCTTGTCCAGCTGCCGGGCGATATAATCGGCTTCCTTCATCACATCGGCGAGGTCTTCCACCGCCAGGGAGAGCTTGGTTGCGTCCCCTGCCGCCCTGGCTGAATATTCGATCAGCCCGGCCACCGCCTTTCGGTTCATCGGCAGCAGCTTCTCCCTGGCAATCACTGTCGCCAGCAGTGAGGTAAAGAGATTGATATTTTCCGGGGAACGATCCATGCTCTGCTCAAAATCGGCCTGCACCTTGAAAAACGAATGAAATTCAGGATCATAGTATTTGAGCAGATAGTAAAGCAGGGTATCGCCAATGAGGACGATCTTTGCGTTCAAGGGAATCGGTTCCGGCTCTAAAGTAACCGTACTCACCAGGCCAAGCAGTCGATCAAGCGGCTCAATGATGATCTGTCTTGAACGTAACGACCGTTTCAAACCCTCATAGGCATAGGGCTGCATCAGCAGTCTGCGGGCATCAAGAATGAGGTAACCGCCATTTGCCTGATGCAGTACTCCCGGCTTGATCAGGGTAAAATGGGTTGATAACATGCCCATTCTGGCAATATGCTCGATCCGGCCATGCAGCTTCTGGTACGTCGGCATGTCCTCAAAGATCACCGGTGCCCCGGCGGCGTGGTTTCCCACCAGGATATTCACTTCATACCGTTCAAAAGACGGCGTTGGAACATTGAAAACCCGGGTGAGGATGTCCCGTTCCCCGTCGCCTTTATGGAGAAATTCATCGGCGTGGATAATCATGTCATCTTCCACGTCCTGCAGATACTCTATTATTTCCGGCCGTTTTTCATATTTTGTTTTCAGGCGGCGCATCAGAGAGTTCACTGCCTGGCTGACGGTATCAAATTTCAATTTGCCTCGAACCTCTCCCGCCTCCCTTTTCAGCACGGCTATCTGGGCCACCACGTCCTGCAGGGCATTCTGATGTCTGGCGACCATCTCCTCCAGCTTTTTCCGGGTCTCCAAGGGCAGATGCTGGAAGGCCGCCTGATCAAGGGGTTGCCTGTTACCGTCCATGGGCATGAGAATTATACCCTCTTCACCTTTGACCAAAGCGATACTATCGGCGTTAGCCTTCTCTTCCACCTGATGGATCAGCGCATCTATTTTCCGCCGCAAATCTTCATTGATCGCCTTGATTTTCTCCTTAAAATCATCGGCTTCGATAACTATGGGCAGGGTTGCCCTCAAGGCGGCAACCACCCCATATATCTCTTTTTGGAAGACGGCACTCTCGCCTGAGGGAAACGCAAAGGCCTTAGGAAGATGTGGGCGTTTAAAGTTGTTGACATAGCACCAGTCAGACGGAGCGGGTTCCGATGCCGCCCTCTCTCGCACAACTGCGTAGGTCATCTCGTGCCGTCCGCTGCCCTGGGGCCCGGTGACAAAGAGGTTGAACCCCTGGTGGTGTATGCCGACACCAAAGGTCACCGCTTCAAAGGCTCGGCCCTGACCGGCAAACCCCACCGGCTGAGCTATCCCGTCAGTCGTTTCAAAGGATAACAGTTCCAAATCACATCTGGAACAAGCCTCCGCCGGTGAAATCTTGCCTATGGCCATACGCTGACTCCTGTTTGACTGCTACCATGGATGGAGAAAGGACATGTCGTGCATATCCCCAGTGTATAACCCAGCTATTGGGGTGTCAATGCAGAAGAGAGGAATTGCACAAGGTTTGCCGATGCTTAACGAGAAGAGCAGTGGAAAAGGAGGGAGCTACATGTAGCGACCCGCAATGATAAGCGTCCGGCCCCGCAATGACAAAGAGGTTGAAAACAGCGCCTATAAACCGCAGAGAAATGTAACCCAACTGAAGAGGAGGATCGGCATCGGCAAAATCCGGCGGTCACAAGACCTCTAACCGGAAATTTTGCCTGCCAGGATGAAGGCACGGAAAACAGGCCCTGTCCGATGTGATGCGAATTTAGCTTGTAACATTAAATATCTGCCCGGTTATGTTCTGGGTCAGGTCAGAGCAGAGATAACAGACCATATTCGCGACATCTTCAAGACGCTGGGCCCGTCCGAGAGAAAAATTACTCACGATGTCGTCATCAAACGAAAGTCGCTGCGAACCATCTTTTATTTCCAGGTTATCTATTGACCAGAGTTTCGTGGCTACAGCGCCGGGACAGACACAATTGATGTTGAGCCCGTATGAAGCATACTCCAGGGCGACAGCCTCGGTGAAGGCAATCAGCGCGGCTTTCGAGGCTGAATAATGGGCATAGGTCGGCATAGGTTTTATGCCGCTTTGTGCCGCAATATTGACAATCTTCCCCTCCTGCCGTTGTATCATCTGGGGGAGAACTGCCCGGGTGGTCAGGTAAGGTCCGAAAGCGTTTACTTTGAAGACATGATCCCAGTCTTCAGGCTCCATGCTGAGCAGGGTCAAGCGACGGCTGACACCGGCATTGTTGACGAGGATATCGACCTGCCCCAACTCTTTGGTAACTTTGCTGATACCGTTTTCCACACTGGTTTTGTCGGTAACATCCATATAGACAAAGGAACTGTTCGCACCGATTTCCCTGCAGGATTTTTCCGCCCGCTCCTGTTCGATATCGGCAATAACCACTCTGGCACCTTCTTTCACGAGGTGGCTGACAATACTCTCGCCAATCCCCCGGGCACCACCGGTCACCAAGGCAACTTTGCCATGCAGGTTTGTTTCCATGTTCTTTTTCTCCACTCTTCTTGAAGGCTGTCAAAACACACCAAGGTGTGTTGCCACCTGTGGTCACAGCCTGGTGTTGTAAGTAATTAAAGGTGTTTCCGTGGTCTGGCAACAAACATGCTGTCTTTCGTTGCCAGACCTGAGTTTTATCTGTCGTGAGACAGCTGCAAGAAAATCACGGACAGAAAATTGATACACCGGTCTGGTATTTCTTGTCGTTAATGATCAGCTTGACCTGGAATATGCCCTGCAGTCCTTTTTTGCTGATATGTATCTTTACCTCACGTTCATCCTTTTCGAGGAAGGCGCCTGAACACATAGCAAGCTGAATTACTGCAGCAGTATTGATGAAATAATTATGGCTCTCGCCATCCTTTTCCAGACACAGCATCGCCAGTGTTCCTTTCTCGAAACGACCATGAAAAACAAAACGGTCCTCGTCCTCTTCGATAAAGACGTTATGCCAGCTGTCGGGCAAAGCCATTACCTCTTCCGCATCAGGTACAGTATCAAATTCTTCGGTAATCTCCAGGCTGCCGAGCAGTTTACCCTCCCCGAGGACGAGGTTGTCACCGTCATGATACAGCGAGAGTTTCTCGGCCCGGTAGAAATTGCCTTCTGTCTCAAGTTCGTAAAGGACCACGCCATCCTTTTCTTCGACGGTCTTTGAGCGTAGTTCGACGTTCGGGTCTGCCATGTCGAGGAAGGCACCAAGTGATTTTGAAGCATAACCGTTTTCAAATCCGATGCCGCCGGAATGAATCATGTAATGGCCTTCGTCGTAGTATTCCACGTTGCAAATGTATGCGGAGAAGAATTCCTGCCCGCGTTCCTTTCCGTACTGCCAGACCTGTTCGATCTCTCTTTTTTCGGGGTCTATCCTGTACCGTACTCCGCGGGAGAAGTTATCGCGGTTCGCGATATATTTTTCCTTTACTTTGGAGCGATACTGACCGTTGTCAAAACACATGACATCGCCGTCCGGGCAGACGACACAGGCATGCTGCTCATATTGCCAGTCAAACTTCGACAGATCCCCTACCGGTTTGAAAAAGTATGTATCAACCATCTCGGCAGGCCAGCCCTCCGGGTCGCCGATAATCCAATTCAGTTTTCCGGTTTCGTAATCAAGGTTTATGATTGCATCCTGGTGCCGACCGGAAAGGGTCAGACTATGGGTCTTCTTGTCGTACCAGACCGCGTTGTTGTGGAACCAGTCGTGGGCATCCTGGGAGCCTGATCCGCCGACATCTCTCGGCAGCACTTCACGATAGTCCCAGGATCGGAGTATTTCCCCGGTATTCCGGTCAAGCAGAACGCACATATCCTCGACAGTATCCCTGGTGAAATCCTGGGTAAGGGCAAGCAGATTGCCGTCTTCCATCTCGAAATGATCGTGGTGGTAGTTGCCCGGCATGCGGTATTCCTTATAGATCTTGCCGAGCAGGTTGAGCTCAATCATGCCGGTGCTGTTATACGGCATATGGCAGAATCGGCTTGAGCCGGTGACGATGTTGCCGTTGGCCACCCGCTTGATATCAAACATGGTGTTTTCGGTGAGCAGCCAGCGAATGTCCCCCTTGTAATCATAGCCGGTGGGCAGATTCTTTCCGGCCGGAGTCAGGAACATGATGTTATTGCCGAAATAATCGGCGGAAGTGGAAATATTCAGGCATCGACAGACATCCGCCGGCAGTTTCTCCGTCGTTATGGTCAGTGTCGCGCTGCGACCGTCGGATAATGCAACCGTCACCTTGTTGGCAAAATCCGCATAGAGACCAAGTACCGGCAGGATGTGCTCAGTAGCCGCCTTGAAAGTATGGCTGATGTCCTCCCGTTCGTAGCGTTTGCCGTGAATAGTTACCGTCGGGGTTACCTTTTCCTGGGTGGTAAAAAAAATCAGGGCACAGAGCGGGTTGATGAGGTAAGGGTTAATTTCAACCTGAGGGTTTTCAAAGGTCGGTTTGTTCGCGGCAAATGCGGCGAGAAATTCCTTCTCAGCCCTGTTTTGCCGGGTAATAAGATGATCCTGGCTGATGTAGCGTACTTTGTTACTCATTGGTCAATTCTCCCTTTTATAAAAGTTCGTCGATAGCCTTGATAATTGCCGGCTTTTGTTTCAATCCTTCCAGTCGGCTGATCTCTTTGCCGTCCTTGAAAAACAGCATAGTGGGAAAGCCCTTGACGCCGAGATGCTCTTTCAACTCGCGGTTCTCATCGAAGTCGATGGTATACATCGGAAAATCCGGCTTCTGCTTATTGATGTCCTTGAGAACAAATGCCAGCATTTTGCAGGGGCCGCATGTTTTTGAGTAGAATTCGATGAGTTTCGGTGCCGTGTGGTCGAGCGTCTCGTAATCTTTCTGGGTTATTTCAGTTATCATTTTCATATCCTCCGTTATTCTTTGTTCGCTTCGACGTAGGATGCGGCGCTGTTGGCCGCGATTGCGCCGTCGGAGCAGGCGGTGACAATTTGTCTCAGGTGTTTGACGTTGATATCTCCCGCACCGAAGATGCCGGGAACAGACGTCCGCATATGCGAATCGGTTTTTATGCAGCCGGTGCGGTCGACGATACCGAGTCTGGCAAATGGCTGAGATGATGCCTGGAAGCCGATGTACTCAAAAACACCGTCGCATGGTACATACCGTTCCGTGGCGTCTTCACCGGTGGACCTGAACCTGACGCCTGTCAGACGGTCGGTGCCGGTGAACTCGAGAACTTCCTGATACGGGTAGATGGTGACATTGTCCATCTTGCGCAGCAGATCGCAGGCCTTGGGGTCTGCTGTCAGATCAAACATCGTCACGATGGTCAGTTTGGTGGTGATGCCGGCGAGATATATAGATTCCTCAACGGCCGAGTTACCGCCGCCGATAACCACGACCTCCTTGTCCCGGTACTGGATCCCGTCACAGATAGCACACCAGCTTATTCCCGAACCGGCCCACTGCTCTTCTCCCGGAACACCCAGGCGGCGAGGCACTGTCCCCGTAGCCAGGATAACCGCTCGCGCCTGATAGACGGTATCGTCTTCTTCGCAGGTGATGGTTTTCAACCTGCCTTCGTCACTGATATCGACGACAGTCTTGTAGTCGAACTCAACACCCAGTTCCTGGGTATGTTCGAACATTTGAATGGACAGATCTGCACCGGTTAACTTGCCTGCACCGGTGTAGTTTTCAATCTCGTTGGTGTTGATCATCTGCCCGCCGGGTGAGAGCCGGTCGAGCATCAAAACCTTCATGTTGGCCCGAATCGCATAGATTGCTGCGGTCATGCCGGCAGGGCCGGCCCCGACGATGACTATGTCATATATATTTTCCATTGATATCCTCCTTGGCCGGCTGTTCCGGCCTGAAAATCGATTGATGGCTGTTAATCTCGTCAAAACATGATTTTGGCCATCGGAATGCCAGCCAGGATGAGAACTCCCATGATTATTCCTGAACTGACAAGGGTGTTAACGGCAACATTTCGGCGGCTGATCCAATCCGGGTTATCGTAAAGAATCGCGGCAAACGGTGAGGCAGCAGGCGTCACCGCGGCAATCAGCACTATAAAGAAAAAGCAGACAATTATTGGCGTGGCGGCAAAACCAAGACCGCTGCTCAAGGCGAGAATGACAGGGGTAAAGATGAGACCGGCGACAACCGAGTTGCAGAAGTTCGTGACTATGATGGCCAGGATGACGATAAGAATGGTTAAGGCGAGTTCGCTGAGCCCGGAAAGGTGCATTTTCAGGAAAAACTCCATGAAAATGGTGACATTGGTTATCGGTGACGTCATGGCGTTGCCAAGCAGAAAGGCGGTTGCGATAAGAATGAAGGTACGCCAGGGATACGACTGGTTGGTCACCGGCAGGTCAGCCAGCGGTTTGCTGGTGACACGAATCACTGTGGCAAGGAAGATTATGAACATCGACGCCCCAAAGGTATTGGCGGCAAGGAATGCGCCAAGACCACTTTGGCGGCCAATAATGCCAGGCAGCAGCATCCACATGGCATAGATGAAAAACAGGGCGAGAATAAGCTTCTGTTGCAGGCTGAATGGCGGCAGCTCATCCTGGCTGAGGATCTCAGGGTCGATTTTTTGCAAAGGCGAAACATCAACTCGGTAAACGTAGCGCATGAAAAAGAGGATGGCAGCAATACAGAGAAATGAGATAGTGACGCTGAATACCAGGTATAAGGCGATGTTGACGTTTTCGATTTCTCCCACCGAGCCGCTGGCAGCGAGGTTATTCATGTTGTTGAGCAGGTAAAACGCCCCGCCTTTGAACGGGTCGGTGGCAAAACAGAGCAAGGCAACCATCATGGTATTGACTATCATCAGGGTCACGTACTTGTCGCCCTTTTTGAATCCAACATGGTCAAAGACGATATAGAGTGCCGGCCACATGAGGAAACAGGCTGTGGTCTGCTCAAATATAGCGACGCAATAGGTGCCAACCAGTATCATTGCCGTAAAAACCCACGGCCGCCCTCTGACAATACGGTGTGTCATAAACCATCTGGCGAGATAAGCGGAGATGTTGCTGCGCATGAGAATAGCCGCGAACATAAACAGGAAAAACAGCATGACCGTCATAGGATTGCCCATAAATTGATTCAACGCCTGGGGCATAGGCACATGGCTGGTCATACCGTACAGGATAACCCCGAGGAAGCTTGGCCAGAGGGCGTCGACAAAAGTCCAGAGGTAGACAACCCCGAAGAAAAGGCCGATGATCACCATTCCCTCGGGGCTGATAGAGAGCAGGTGCTGATCACCTTGAAAAGGAATGCCTGCAGCCTGGAGTTTTTCATTGAACGGAACAGAAATGCTTGGTGGGGGCAGGAAACGCCCAAACAGCATCATTGAGATACCGACGATGGAGTGGACGAGCATTCCGACATTGAATTTCTGATTCTGACTCTGCATAATATTCCTTATCTGGCTGAAAACTTTTTCATGAAAAAACTGGTAACACGACCATTCTCTCTGGAAATGCATCGGATTATCTGTTGGCATTAATATCCGTTTTTCTGTTCTGCTAAAATAGTCTGGACTAGCTTTGTGAATTTTTTTGTGCTGGCTTTTCGAAGTTCTTACTTATATATGAAGGGAGACAGGTATATGGGGGCATAGTACTGGCTGATGTTCAAAACGGGAGCGGGTGAGGGGAGACACAAATGCTGTGGTTAAAACACGATTACCAGGAAGATATAGCAAGAATCGCTGTCAAAGAGAGATTGCCGAAAGGTGTTATTCTCGACCCCGCCTGTATCTACTATCTGCAACAGGGACTCTGTGTGCTTAATCATCTCACTGATGATGGAGAGGAGAAATCCATTGTCTACTTTCAGGAAAAGTCGCTGATGGGCTTTATGCCTTTTCTCCTTGAAAGTTTAGTCGACGATAACGATGAAACCGAGGGGGAGTTCCTGTCGGATGAATATCTTATAAAAACACGCAGCGTATGTGATGTTCTCAAAGCTGACGGCGATCGCTTTTTTTTCATGCTTGAAGAATCGCCGCGTCTTTACCGGACGGTTATCTGCACTTTGAGCCAGAATTATTTGAACACCATAGAGTTGTTATCGCAAATTATCAACAAATCAGCACCCGTCAGGATCTGTCGTATAATTCTTGAATTCAGGCGGAGACAGGAAAGACGCCTTGTTCTGTTGCCTCATCTCACCTACTATGACATTGGCATTTTTACCGCTCTGCATATAATAACCGTGACCAAAATATTCAAGGCGCTGTTCACAGCGCAGATTTTATCAAAAGTCGGACGACTGATTGTGATTGAGCAAGAAGATATGCTTATTGATATCGCCAAAGGCAAATTTGAGCTGGATTATCTATAATATTAGATAGGTGCATGGTAGGTGCATGGGCACGCAGGATTCAGGCAAGTACGACGGGACGGAGTTGGACGCCTTTTCCGCCGCCTATCAACATCATGATGTGTACTACAGTGATGAGAGCATATTGCCCCTACAAGCCCAACCATAGGAGGTGCACTATGAAAGTCCTAAGCGGTCGAATTCCATCTGCAGTACCACAGAACCAACTCTAAAAAATATTGATGGACGTTCGTTTGTGGGTGGGCGACAAAACAGCAGAGGCAAGAGAAACAACGTACAGAACTGACCAGCCGACATTATCGCTAAAAAGCACTGCGCGATAATGTCGGCGACGAGATGAAAAATAGAGAAACTATCAGAAATTCCAGAAGGAATCGATTGTTTTATCGTCGATATCCCAGACGACGTTGTGCGGGGCAATCGGTTCTTCCTTGAAGAATTCCGGCAGCCGGTCATCATGGCTGGTAAAGCCGGCGGCCATATTAAAGGCCCGCTCCGTTTTGAGAATACTCATGCCGAGATTGGTCACATCATCGGCGGTAAGGGCTATGCCGAACCGGGCGTTGATCATGTCGATCAGAGACGGCAGACAGGTGGCGTCATCAAGCGCGGCAAAGGCGACAAACAGACACATGCCGGTGGAATCGATGGCGGCGGTAGCGATCTGCAGATTGCGCGACAGCTCCACCTGGCCTTCATGACTGAGCGGATCAAGCTTTCCACCGACCCCGAGGATATTGGTGGCGATGGTATAACCCATGGTGTGGTCGGCACCCTGGGTCGAGGTGGCGTAGGTGATGCCGATGCCTTTGATGGCCCGCGGATCATAGGCCGGAATGGCCTGATTTTTCACCACCGGTACCCGGGTGACGCCAAAGGCCCTGCCGACATTGCCTGCGCCGCCGCCGATAATTCGTCCCAGAGGCGTGCCTTTACCGATATCCTCACGCAGGATACGAAGGATCCCCTCACCATCACCGAATTCCAGCAGTCCTGCCTCCATGGCGACACCAAAGGCCACCGAGGTTTCGATGGTATCAAGGCCGAGATCGTCCATGATGCTATCGGCTTCAGCGATAAGATCGAGGTTTTGTACACAGCAATCGGCGCCCATGGCCCAGATCGATTCGTACTCAAAACCGGAGGTTTTGTAGTTTTTATTCGGGTCGTTATAGATCTGCGAGCAGTTGATGACGCATCCCGAATGACAGTTATGTTTCGGTTTGCCTTCCCGGGCGACGATGGTATCGTGCATGGTTTCCCCGGAAATTTCCTCGTGACCGGCGAACTGGCCGCTGGTGAAGTTGCGCGTGGGCAGTGCCCCCGCCTCGTTGATGATATTAACGAGAACGTTGGTGCCGTATTGTCCCAGGGCCTGGCTGATGGGATTATCGACCAGCGCCTTGGCAAAGGCCCGGTTGGCGGCCTTGAATTCCTCCGGCTTGGCGATATCGACTTTCTTGTCTGTCGGCGCAACGGAGATAAATTTGATCTTTTTCGACCCCATCACCGCCCCGAGACCACCGCGTCCGCTGGAGCGGATCCTTGAACCGGGGTCTTTTATGGAGATGTTGGCCGCGGCCATCTTCATCTCGCCCGCCGGTCCGATGGAGATCACGCCGGTTTTATCACCATGACGTGCATTGATTGTTTCAATAACGTCGTAGTTGCCTTTGCCGATCAGTTCAGTTTCTTCATTGATGGTGACGCCATCGGCAGTCACGTGCAGACTGTACCATTTGTCCTCTGCCGGCATGCCTTCAAGGATCAGCGCCTTGACGCCGAGCTTGGCCAGCATCTGAGCCGAAGAACCGCCGGCATTGGCCTCTTTGATGGTGCCGGTCAGCGGACTCTTGGCGCCGCAGGAAAGCCGGCCCGAGTTGGCGGCCTGGGTCCCGGAGAGCAGTCCCGGAGCAATGACCAGTTTGTTGTTTTTGCCGAGTGGATGACAGGTCGGTTCCACCTCGGCGGCAATCACGTTGGAGGTCAGTCCCCGGCCGCCAAGACCCGCCCACTCACCGGGAACATCCTCGATCCTGGTGGTTAAATCAGACATGTTCACTCGAAATATTTTGTCAGCCATTCTTTTCCTCCTCGGTAATAACGAATAAGAGGGGCACGGACGAGTCCGTGCCCCACAACAACTATTTATGATAGAGACTTTCTGTAGAAACAATCAATTATAATGCCGCCCGGTAAATAGCTTTGACATCCTCATCTTTCGGTGTACGGGGATTGGTCATACCACAGGCATCCTTTTGCGCGTTACCGGTCATGGTGTCGATATCTTCGGCTTTAACGTCTTTGCCATACCGTTTGCCGAGCTCTATCAACCCTCCCGGAATGCCGATATCGGTGGAAAGTTTTTTGATCGCCACCAGCGCCCGCTCGGCAGCGTCACGCTTGGACAGACCGTCGACATTTTCTCCAAGCAGCTGGGCGATTTTGACAAAGCGGTCCATCTTGGCAATCAGGTTGAAATTGCACACATGGGGCAGCAGAATGGCATTACATTCCCCGTGGGGCAGATCATAGAAGCCGCCGAGCTGATGCGCCATGGCATGTACATGCCCAAGACTGGCATTGTTGAAGGCCATGCCGGCGAGATACTGCGCGTAACACATACCTTCACGGGCGACGATATCGCTGCCGTTGGCAACCGCCGGACGAAGATGGACGGCGATCAGTTCAATGGCTTTTTCCGCGGCCGAGTCGGTCATCGGGGTGGCAATGGTCGACACATAGGCCTCGACGGCGTGGGTCAGGGCATCCATTCCGGTTGCCGCGGTCAGTGCTGGCGGCATACCCATCATCAAAAGCGGATCGTCAAGCGCGATACCCGGAGTGACCCGCCAGTCGACGATGGCCATTTTGACCTTTCTGCTGGTATCAGTGATAATACAGAACCTGGTCATTTCCGAGGCGGTTCCCGCAGTTGTATTGACCGCGACATAGGGAGGCATCGGTTTGGATGACTTATCGACCCCTTCAAAATCTTGAATTCTGCCGCCGTTGGCAATGACCAGGCCGACGCCCTTGCCGCAGTCATGCGAACTGCCGCCGCCGAGGGTGATCAGACTGTCACAACCATTCTTTTTATAGGCTGCAACGCCGGCTTCCACGTTCTTGTCGGTGGGGTTAGGAATGGTCTCGTCAAAGACGACATATTTCATCTCGGCTTTATCAAGCAGATCGGTAATCTGTTTGGTAATTCCGGCACCGGTTATACCTTTGTCGGTGACAATCAGCGGCTTGCTGCCGCCAAGAGCCTTGATCTTTGATGGAATCTCTTTTGCCGCGCCGATGCCTATCAGGGTAACACTGGGGATAAAATAGCCGTATACTTCTTCTCGAATTGCCATAATAATACCTTCCTTTTAACTGAGGTTATTGTGATTGTTGTACTGCTCCCTTTGGATCCATGTCTCAAGTAGTGCGCAATAGAGTTAAAGCAAAAGGCATGCCATCACATCAATTACAATTAAAACAGACGGTTATACATTCCGCCCGAGGATCAAGTATGCCAACATGACCCTCGAGCGGTGCGGCAGGAGCTCTGTGACTACGGTTTTTTCGGAAAATTCACCGCAAAAGCAACAGAAACCAACACTATAGATCCAAGTGGGTCAGAAGGCAACAGGCGAGGAGGCAAATAGGTCAAAATGACCCACCGCCATAATGACTGCTCAATGCCCGGCATATTTTTCCAGTTTTCGGTACAGCGTTTTTCTGCTTATGCCGAGGGTTTCTGCGGTCTTTTGTCTATTATCATCAAAAAAGTGCAGCATTTTCAGAATATGATTTTTTTCGACGGACTCCAGCGTCAAAGCGCCCTGGTTCTCTTCGGATATCGAGACCAGTTCCCGCGGCAGACATCGTTCGGTGATGATGTTATTTTCCGCCAGGATGATTGAACGTTCCAGAACATTGCGCAGTTCGCGGACATTTCCCGGCCAGTTGTAACGGAGAATACAGTCCATGGCCCTATCGACAATCCGATAGGTTGTGTTATCGGGGCTCAAGCGCATCAAAAAATAATCGACCAGCAGCGGCAGATCCTCTTTTCGCTCACTGAGGGAGGGAATTTCGATATTAAAGGCGTTGATCCTGTGGTAAAAGGCCTCGTTGAAACGCCCCTGTTCCACCTCTTCGGCCAGGTTACGGTTGGTGGCAAAAAGAAAGCGGATATTCACCTTGCGCTCCTCCTTTTCGCCAACCCTGCGGTAGGTCTGGGTCTCAAGGATGCGCAGCAGCGAGGCCTGGACGCCCAGAGGAAGTTCGCCGATTTCATCGAGGAACAGGGTGCTGTCATGGGCATAGGCCATCAACCCCTCGCGCGATTCGTCGGCCCCGGTGAATGAACCTTTCATGTGGCCAAAAAGCTCACTGCGAGCCAGATCTTTCTGCAGAGAGGCGCAGTTCTTGATAATCATCGTATGGCCGGAACAGGCCGAGCGCTGGTGAATCAGCCTGGCGACAACGTCTTTGCCGACCCCCGACTCCCCGGTGAGCAAAACCGGAATCTTTGCCGGCGCCACCTTGTTGATTAAGAACTTGATATCCTGGACACTCTGCGAATTGCCGATGAATTGCACCGGTTGCTGCTCAAGGCTGGTGTTATGCCGCAGGATGGTGTTCTCGCGGGAGAGCAGCACCCGCTGATGGGCCTTTTCCACGACCAGATCCAGTTGCTCAAGGTTGAAAGGTTTGCGAATAAAATCACAGGCACCCAGCTTCATGGCCTTCACCGCACTGTCTATATCGCCATGGCCGGTGATCATCACCACTTCGATATGCGGGACACTGTCTTTAATCTCGATCAGCAGATCGAGATCATGGACATCCGGCAGGCGCAGGTCCATGACAATAACGTCAAACCAGTTGGTACGTAACATCTCCCGCGCCTGGCCGGCATCGGCGGCGGTGAAGACTTCCCGGTGGTTTGTCGACAGTTCCTTCTGCAACAGTCTTCTGATGGACTCTTCGTCATCAATGGCCAGAATGGCGTATTTTTCTCGTTCCATTATAGAGTTATTCCCGGCAGAGATACCTTGAAGGAGGTCCCTTGCCCCTCCCTGCTGGTCACGGTGATCTCTCCGCAATGATTTTTAACGATTGAATAGCAGGTGGAGAGACCGATACCAATCCCCTTGCCTACCGGTTTCGTGGTAAAAAACGGTTCAAAAAGCTTATCAAGCAGCTCGTCGGGAATACCGCAGCCGGAGTCTTCGACAAGCAATTCAACGCCCCCATGCGGGGCGACATTGGTAATAATGCGAATAATGTCGCCATCGGTGGTTGCATCAAAGGCATTGGTGAACAAGTTGATTATCACCTGTTTCAATTGAGATTCATCACCCATGATAACCGGCAGGTCCGGTTGCAGCTCGGTTTGGACGGCAATATTATGCTGCTCTTTAAAATGATGCTTGAGAAGGAACAGGGTGTCTTTGACACACTGATTCATGTCCACCGGGCCAAGGCTTGCCGCAACCGGACGACTGAAGGTGAGTAAGGTGTGGACAATATCGCGGCAGCGCAGACATTCCTTGATGATGGTCTCGGTATACTCGGTGAAATCCTCAAGAATTTCCGGTTCCACTTTGCCCTCTATCCGGCCGATCCGTCGCTGCAGACCCTCGGCAAAACCGCTTATCGCTGCCAGGGGATTGTTGATTTCATGGGCTACCCCCGCAGCCAGGATACCCACCGTGGCCATCTTTTCCGCCTGATAGAACTGGGCCTGAAACTCTTTTTCCAAGGTGACATCCCTTTTAAACAGGAGCACATTTCTTTCACCGGCGGGATCTGTTTTCAGTGGCGAGGCGATGATTTCAAAATGCCGGAATTTGTCGTCGACCTTATAGATACACAGATCCTTGACGATCTCCTCCAGGTCGAGAGAACGCTGGGCCGGGCAGTCCGTACACCTGCTGCTCTGTCCGCGAAATATCTCATAACAGTACCGACCGATGGGATCGATGGTCGGGAACCAATCGGCGAACACATGGTTGACCCGCTGGATTTTCAAATCCTCGGAGAGAACCAGCATCAGATCGGTGATCCCGTCGAGCACCGCCTGGATTTCTTTACGTTTTTTCTCCAGCTCCAGATTGGAGGTTTTCAGCTGTTCCACTTTCTGCTGCAGTTCCTGATAGAAACCGAGCTTGCTGTGCTCGATGCCGATCAGGTCTTCCAGCGTGGTTGTTTTTTTTACCATACTTCCTCACAAATCTTCAGCAGTTCCTGCCAGGAGGCGGGCCTTGGGTTGGTCAGATTACAGGCATCGTTGACGGCCATTTTACAGATCGGTTTAAGCAGATATTTCTCCTCCTCACCTATCTCCTCGCGCAGTCTTTGCGTTACCTTAAACGAGGCGAAAAATTCATCGAGCTTATCAATGCCGGCAAGGGCGGTTTCACGCGGTGTGCCGACCTTCCTGTTGAGAATCACCCGACCGATATCGGCCAGCTTGCTTTCGGCACCGTCCAGATTGAAGCGCATCACCGCGGTCAGCAGTATCGGATGGACCACGCCATGGCGCATATCAAAGTATCCCCCGAGAGAATGGGCCAGGGCATGCTCTGCGCCAAGGCTGGCATTGCTGAAGGCCATCGAGGCGGAGACCGCGGCGATACTCAGTTTTTCCAGACACTCGAGAGAGCGTGACGCCACGGCGCAAGGCAGATATCTGACGATAAGATCAATGGCCTTCAAAGACTGCATCTCGGTGAAGGGCGAAGCGATAGTCGAGACATAGGCCTCGATCGCATGGGCAAGCGCATCGACGGCGGACTGGATAATAAGCGTTTCGCTTTTCGTCCGCAGGATAAGCGGGTCAATAATGGAAATATTCGGCACCAGGGTACGGGTTATTATCGACATCTTCACCGCCCGCTGCACATCGGTGATGATACAGAACTGCGAGATATCCGAGCCGCTGCCGGCGGTGGTGGTAATGAGCATCATCGGCGGCAGCGGACGCTTGACCCGGTTTGCCCCTTCATAATCCCTTATCTTGCCGCCATTACTGGCAATGATGGCAATACCCTTGGCGGTGTCCATCGGACTGCCGCCACCAATGGCAATGATCACATCGGCACCGTTTGCCAGATAAATTTCCGCGCCCTGTTCCACCTCAATATCCCGGGGATTCGAGGTAACACCCGAATAATAGACCCATTCCACCCCCTCTTTTTTCAGAATATCCATCAGCTGCTGCACCCAGCCAGCTGCCTCGATACCGGCATCACTGACCAGAAAAACTTTTTTTGCCCCAAGTCGCAAAGCACACTGACCGGCGTAATTCAAGCTCCCCCGACCAAAAATAATTTCTGGGATGGCAAACTTGGTTATATCCATATTTCTTCTCCACGGGTTGATTCCCTCTCTTGCGCTGTCGACGAAGACGCGGAGTCTCCTCGAAACGATATACTTCAACCATAGTCAGTGGCTGAATTTCCTGCAAATCACTTTGCAATTTTTGCGCCTGATTGCCAACCCAGCAGGGGGGGCGGTTTTCGTCGCGGCATGGCTGAGGGGTACGGGTCAAATTGTCCCGTTGCTCTCGCAAGAGTCAATCGCGAGAGTCTTACCGATGAGGTGATCCTGACGGGCAATTGGGTGCGTGGCCGCACCCTTGATTATGCAGTCGAGGCTATCTATAAGTAGTGCATAGTTTGTCCCAGACAAAAAAGGACTGAGGCATTCTCCACAAGCCGTTTGCATAACTAACAATACTCCACCAGAAGGAAAGCAGATATGAAAAACACCCTGCACAGCCCCTTGCAGCTCGGCCCCATCCAGTTGCCCAACCGAGCCATCATGGCCCCCCTTACCCGGGGGAGGGCCGGCGAGTCAAGAATCCCCAACGACCTGATGAAAACCTACTACACCCAGAGGGCCAGCGCCGGCCTCATTATAACCGAGGCCACCGCCGTTTCCGAGGACGGCTATGGCTGGGTGGGCGCGCCGGCGATATATAACGACGACCAGAAACAAGGGTGGCGGAAAATAACCACAGCCGTGCATGACGCCGGTGGACGGATCTTCCTGCAGCTCTGGCACATGGGACGGGTCTCCCATCCCGACTTCCTCAACGGGCAGACACCGGTCGCTCCCTCGGCGATCGCCGCCAAAGGCATGGCCGTTACTCCGGGAGGCAAAAAACCCTATGTCGTGCCCAAGCCGCTCACCGAAAAAGACATGACGCTCCTGCTCGGCAAATACGCCGAAGCGACCGAAAGATGTCTTGAGGCGGGTTTTGACGGCGTCGAAATACATTCAGCCAACGGCTATCTGCTCGATCAGTTCCTGCGGGACGGGTCCAATCAGCGCGACGACGGGTACGGCGGCAGTATAGAGAACCGCCTGCGCTTTCCCCTGCAGGTTGTCGATGCAGTGATCAAGGTTGCCGGAAAAGAACGGGCAGGTCTGCGAATTTCTCCGGTTAACCCATTCAATGACATGCAGGACAGCAATGCCAGAGAACTCTTTACCCGCTACGCAGCAGAACTGGCGAAACGGGACATTGTCTACCTCCATGTGCTTGAAGCGCTTCCCGGCCATGTTCTTTATGCCGAGGGCGAAGAACCAGTTCTGCCGCATATCCGCGAGGTGTTTCCCGGCATACTCATTGCCAATGGGGGCTACACGCTGGAAAAAGCCAACGATCTGCTGGGCGGCGGCGGCGCGGACGCCATCGCCTTCGGCACAGCCTTTCTAGCCAATCCTGATTTGGTTGACCGATTCCAGAGAGGGGCGAAACTCAACGTTCCCGACATGGCGACATTTTATACAGCAGGACCGGAAGGGTACACCGACTACCCCTTCATGGGCCAATAATCGGCATAGGTGGGAGCTTCGGTCTCAGCCGGGCTGGAGCTCCAGCAGAACCCTGCGCAAAATTCATCCGCCCCCCCGCCAAAAAAATATCACCGCCGGAAATTGTATTTACTTCTTCAGCCATTTGTAAGGCTTTTGTAAGATTTGCCGGGAATAGTTTTGAAGAACTAACCCCGGTAAACGGAAAATAAGCCGGGACTCTTTTCAGTACCCCTTGAGGGGTGTAAGTGCCTTGGGTACAGGTGGTTTTCTTGCAAAAAAACAATCTGTAAGGCACTAAAAGAGTAACCGGTGGCGCACCTTCTTTGGTACA
The DNA here is from genome assembly GCF_054657295.1 of Desulfocastanea catecholica. Taxonomy (NCBI): domain Bacteria; kingdom Pseudomonadati; phylum Thermodesulfobacteriota; class Desulfobulbia; order Desulfobulbales; family Desulfobulbaceae; genus Desulfocastanea; species Desulfocastanea catecholica. The sequence continues at coordinate 277,357 of NZ_BAAHYZ010000002.1, read as the reverse complement.
TGCGCACCAACAGAGGCAAGGACAAATGCCAGTAAGACGGCGATCGGCGCCGACAGCAAGCCGTGATAGGCCGCACCGAGCAGAAGAAGTTTGCAGGCAGTAGTTACGCCGCTTAGTTCGCGGTAAAGCTGACGATGTCGCAACCATTCGGTGAAAAGCAAGGCCATACCGCTGACGAAAACGAGGACCAGGTAAAAGGAGGGAGGATGAGCGATCCCATCGATCAGATACGTTGCCAGAAACACCGCTGCGCCGACCTGATGAACCGCCCTGATAAGCACGGAAAGGTTCAGAACCCAATAGGGCCGCATGCCGATTCGGCCCATTTTATTTCCCGCACACCCTGTTGGTTCCTGCCTTTCCACCATTACTTTACATGTACGTTACAAGTGATCTCGATATGACAACCGAACCTACGCTTTCCCGGCAAAACATATCATCTAAATACAAGTTATCCATCGTGGTGGCCATCATTTTTCCTTGTCTCAGCCGTCTGCTCCTTCAGGGATCAGGGGCTGAACATGAAATGTTTCGCTACCTTGCCCCCTGCCTTTTGGGCGGCACGACCGGGTATTGGGCAGGCCACCTCCTGGATCAATGGCAAAGAGCACTTCGTCTCAGCCGGATAACCAATAACAGACTGAAAAAAAAGATACAAGAGCAGAAGGTGCTTCGAGGAATTATCCCGATCTGCTCGCACTGCCGACGGATAAGAAACCCTGATGGGGACTGGAGTGTAATAGAAGAATACATCCAGCATCGCTCAGAAGCAAGATTCAGTCACGGCCTCTGTCCGAACTGTGCACAGCAGTACTATCCAACGCTTTACGAATTGGAGAAAAATTAATACTCACAAACGCCATCAACGGCAGGTCATAACGTGGACGACCTGCCGTTGAGGAAAAAATTACATCAACCCTGCTTCTTTGAAATACCTGATAGCTCCGTCATGCAGCGGTGCGGAAAGACCATCCTTGACCATCTCTTCTTTCTTCAGGTTGGCAAAGGCGGGGTGCAGCTTCCTGAAATCTTCAAAATTCTCAAAAACAGCCTTGACCACATGGTAAATAGTATCTGCCGGTACTTTTGCTGAAGAAACAAAGGTTGCTCCGACACCAAAAGTCTTGGTATCCTCATCGGTTCCGCGATACATGCCGCCGGGAATGATTGCAGTTCGGTAGTAAGGGTTATCGGCAATGAGTTCATCGATCTCTTTGCCGGCAACATTGACGACAACCGCATCACAGGCCGTTGTTGCTTCCTGAATGGAGCCGTTTGGATGACCAACTACATAGACGATGGCATCAACCTTATTGTCGCACAGCGCAGCGGACTGTTCGGCAGCCTTCAACTCCGAAGCGAGTTTTAAGTCACTGATGGTCCAGCCATATTTTTCCAGGACAACCTCGATGGTCCCCCGCTGGCCCGATCCAGGATTGCCGATATTGACCCGCTTGCCTTTGAGATCTGTAAAATTTTTAATTCCTGAGTCGGTTCTGGCCACGACGGTAAAGGGTTCAGGATGCACCGCGAAAACTGCCCTGAGGTCTTTGTTTGGTCCGACTTCCTTAAATTGGCTGGTTCCGTTATATGCGTGATATTGCCAGTCAGACTGGGCAACACCCATATCAAGTTCTCCCCCGGCGATGGCATTGAGGTTATAGACCGAGCCGCCGGTACTCTCAACTGAACAACGAATGCCATGGTCTTTTTTACTCTTATTCACCAGGCGGCAAATGGCACCACCCGTCGGATAATATACGCCGGTTACCCCTCCGGTTCCGATGGTCACAAAGGTCTGTTCCGCCGCCTGGGCGAATTGCGGGACAGCGGTCAGGGCAAAGACAAAACAAGACATCATGGTTACTGCCAGTCTGCTCGTAATCTTCATACGGTTTCTCCTTTTCATGTTAAGTTGAAGTGGATGTCCCCAATGGACATACTCCGTAAACGTGTACCGGCAACGAATTCTTCGTAAAGAATTCCGGTTTATTTTCCGTTTGCCTGGGTTATGATTCTCTCATTTCCGCAGACAAAGAGGACGCGTACCACCTGGCATACTATTGCAAAAAGCTGCCTGTACAAAGGAAAAAAAGGAAAAATAGACTTTTTCCTATCACTCCCGTAGAATAAAACTCCTTTCATCGAGCCAAAACACCTTTTATGACAAATATACCAGATTTGACGAAGCGCTCAATTTTTTCCTACCAAATTCTGTTTTATTGGATTTGTTGGTTATATTTTATACTGAGCAGCAATTTTTGTAACCGTTTGCCGAAAAACAGAAAAAACATTCTTCTGCAGGTTACAGGTATTTCCCTGTGCCGCTCCTTTTTCTTGATACAATCGCGATGCGCGTGACCCGATGACCTGGAATTTTATCCTCTATCTGCTCTACGGCCTGGCCTTTTTCACCCTGGGGGTAGCAATCCTCGCCAGAGATATCCGACTCAGTGAGCTTGGCATTGCCAGAATTATCTGGTTGCTCGCCGTTTTTGGCATTGTCCATGGGTTTCACGAGTGGCTGGAACTCCTCGAACAGCTCAATCCTCATATCAAAACACTCTTTTTCTCCGCCCTTCGTCGATTGGTCGTCAGCATCTCTTTTCTTTTTCTGCTCTACTTCGGCCTTTTTCTCAATATCATTACCCTCTACGGCGATCATGCTCTGAAAACTACACCCCCGATGGTAAAATCACTTATCGGCCTGTCTGCCCTCCTTCTGGTTGTTGTCGCCACATATCTCGATCTCGACAGCGGTACGGACATCAACATCCGTCGACTTCTCGCTTTTCCCGGCGGCTTGCTCTCCGGTATCGGCCTGATCATGTATTCAAGGACCGTGCGGCCACTTTCTAAAAACGTGGCCACCAATTTCATCCTGGCCGGCAGTTTCATGATCATTTATGCCGGTGTGACCGGGTTGGTGCCTTCCGATGCGGTCATTTTTTTCGGTGACGTTAAGATTATACTGTTCCGCGGCCTCAGTGCTTTTTTGATCATGTTATTTACCATCAGGGCTCTTTCGGTTTTCAGTCTCGAGCAGCGAGAATTGATCGATGAAAAACTGCAGCGTTTTTCACAGTCGGAAAAACTCGCCTCCATGGGAATTCTCGCCGCAGGCATCGCCCATGAAATCAACAATCCCCTGACCAATGTCTCGCTTAATCTGGACATGCTCAAGGATCTGGTCGGAGACGATGAGAAGATCACTCGGAAAATTAAGGCTATTGAGCGCAGTACCGACCGAGCTTCGCGGATCGCCAAGGAGCTGCTGCATTTTTCCCGGGAAAAGGAGACAGCGCTGCAACCCACCGACCTCAATCAGGTACTGACCAGTACGACCACTCTCCTGAAAAACCAGGAACTCAGCTCAATTATCCAGCTACAGCTGCATAATGTTCCGAAAATCATGGGCATTTCATGGAAACTTGAAGAAGCCTTTCTTAACCTCCTGTTGAACAGCATCGATGCCTGCACGAAGGAAGACAGAATCACCATTGAAACCTTGCGCCGCAATGGCTACGTTATTGTGACAATAACAGATACCGGCCACGGCATTGCCGGAGAAAATGTTGCCAAAGTATTCGATCCGTTTTTCACTACGAAAGAGATCGGTAAGGGCACGGGCCTCGGTTTGGCGCTGTGCCATAATATAATCAAACAGCATGGAGGAGAGATATCTCTAACCAGCAACATACAACAGGGTACACGAGTGACTGTATCGTTTCCGGCGGTGCCGAATGACAACTGACACTATCATGGTCATCGACGATGACGAGGATCTGCGCGAGAGCATTATCGAGATTCTGCTGGATAACGGTTTTCCGGTAATCGGCTGCGAGTCGGCGGAGGTTGCTCTGCAGAAATTTGAATCGGAAATTCCGCGCCTTATCATCGTCGACAACATGATGCCCGGCATGGGAGGCATGGCTTTCATCCCGCTGATAAAAAGTAAATACCCGGGCATGAAGATCATCATGATCACCGCCTTCTCAACCGTCGACAACGCCGTAGCGGCGATGAAAAGCGGTGCCGACGATTACCTGGCCAAACCGTTCAGGCGCGATGAGCTGCTCGTTGCGGTGAAACGCAAACTCGAAAAATTACGATTTGAACAGCTGCCGCCCGAATCGGTCATGGATGACACCCTGACCTGCCTTTCCAATCCAATCAGGCGAAATATCCTCACTGCCCTGGCGGGAAAGAAAACGATGCGTTTCATGGATATCACCCGTCATCTGGACATCAGTGATCATACCAAGGTCAATTTTCATCTGAAAAACCTCAAAACAAACAAGCTTATTTGCCAGAATCGGCGAAAAGCCTACAGTCTGACCCCGCAAGGTGAGAAAATGATTGATTGTCTGCAATTGTTCTCCACAAGGTTTCCCTCGTAAATACAAACAGTAAGCCAGAAACCTGTGAAGGATGCTTCACAGATAACACCCTTCTGCGAAAAACCTTTATCTGGAATCAATTCCATCTTTTTCATACACTCCCAATCGTACAAGTCGTCATTGAGTTGCCACTACCAAAACACCCAAACCAAAGGAGATGTCTATGAAAACAATTGGAATCCTTACCATGGCCAGTATTTTCGCTCTCGGAACCACCGCATATGCTGCCGATAAGACGCTGATCAGCACCAAGACCGGTTCGCCGATCGTTCTGGATGGTCTGGCCGATAAGGCCTGGGACACCGCCAAAGCAATCACCGTGACGGTGGACGAACTGCCCTATGAACCGAGCAACGGTTATCCCGGGATGCAGAAGACCGATGTCAGCATTAAATCCCTCTATGATGACAAAAATGTCTATTACCTGATTACCTACAAGGATCCGACGAAAAGTCTCGCCCGGTTCCCATGGGTCAAACAGGCCGACGGCAGCTGGAAGAAACTGGCCAAGAAGGATGATACCGGCCATGACAATACCTATTACGAAGATAAGCTGGCCATGTTCTGGAACATCAATACCAAGGGTTTTGAGGCCGAAGGCTGTATGATCGCCTGTCACCTCAATGAGCCGGGAGACACCTCACCCGGCCGAAAATATACCGAGACTGCCGGGGAAACCATCGACATGTGGCATGCCAAGTACGTCCGTACCCTGCCGATGGGTATGTTTGATGACCAGTATGTCGACAACAACACCGATCCCAAGGTAAATGCCGGCTGGGGCCGTAAAGGCGATACCGGTAAAGGCGGATACAAGAATAATGACAATGGTGATAAATCCGCCCCGGCATTCATGAACCTGAATGCCAATGAAGAGGACATGTACTACGTCATTCCGAGCAAAAAAGTGCCTTTTGTCGACACCTTCAAGGAAGGCGATGTCCTGCCTGGTATCGACATTGCACCGATGATGGGTGGTCGTGCCGACATACTCTCGCGCAACAATTATGCGGATGGCACCTGGACTCTGGAGGTGATGCGGGCATTGAAAACCGAAGGTGAAAATGTCGACACCCAGGACGTTCAGTTCACCGATATGGCCAAGAGCTATCCGTTCGGAATAGCTGTTTTCGATAATTCACAGATCAACCACCTCTTTCACACCGAGACGCTCGAGATGAAGTTTCAATAAGGAGACGGTGTCGTAGATCAGAGAATGTTTGACCCAGCAGCACAACAGCCAGGAGCCTTTGTTATCAAAAGCTCCCGGCTGTTTGTCGTTTCGGGGCTGGTATTTTGCATCGAGGTTACGCCAGTCGCCGCCCATCTTGTGCACTTTACCCCTGCCGCCATTTGTCGTCTCTCCTCTTTATCTTCTCTTCACCAGCTGCAACGGTGGCACTTTTCTTTTACCTTCACTCGATGTCCCTGCTGAAAAGAGCCGGTCTCCTCGGCGCGGCATGATATTTATTTGTTATTTCGCCACAACCGTTTTACTATGTCGAGGTATAATTTGATCCGCCCTGAATCTGCTTTGCAAAAAAACTGAGACATGAAAGACTATTACAAAATACTGGGAGTAAGCAAAACAGCCGGCGAGGAAGATCTTCGCAAAAGCTACCGCAAACTGGCTATGCAATATCATCCCGACCGAAATCCGGATGACCCGGCGGCGGAAGAACGATTCAAGGAAATTGCCGAAGCATATGGTGTCCTCAGTGATCCGGTAAAAAAGCGTGAATATGACGCCTGCAGGGCGAGCGGGAAGACATTTGCCGGCGGCCAGGCCGGTGGCGGCGAGGGCTTCACCTATAGTCAGGAAGATATTCTCCGCGATCTTTTTAAAGATCCGCGTTTTCAACAGATGTTCAACGGCATTTTGCGGGAATTTCAACGCTCCGGCTTCCGGTACAGCTCGCAGTTTGTCAAAAAAAGTTTTTTCGGCGGCAAGGGCGGTATTCTGGTCGGTGGTATTTTCTTTCTCGGTTCCCTGGCCGGGCCTTTGCTGACCGGGGCCGCCCGAAAAGGTCTTGCCGGAAAATCCTCGGTGCTGAAGTCAGTCGGCAGCGCGGTAGGCTCACTGCTCGGCATGGGCAAAGGGAAAGAGGGACGGCAGGCCCAGGAAGGTATGCCGGATCAACCTCACTTCGTCGATCTCGATGTAACCTATCATACCCCTCTTACCGCCGATGAACTCCGACGCGGTAAAACCATCCAGGTCCTTGTCTATGGAGAAAACGGGGAACAAACCTTGAAGATCAGCATTCCGCCCGGCAGCAAAGATGGCCAGAAACTGCGCATCCGCGGCAAAGGCCGGCCCGGCCCGCAGGGCAGAGGCGACCTCTATCTGCATCTGGTCCAGAAGGAAGCCTGATCAACTTTGCTCCCTGGTGTTCTGCAGGACGACCATGGCCACAAGGACAACGAGAACTCCGGGAATGACTCGGGCCGGAGGCAGCCCGTGTCCCAAAACCAGATCAATGACCAGCACCAGCCCGGGATACAGATAGGAATAGGCCATGACCCGGGTGGAACCAAGGTAAGGTACCGCATACTGGGTGAGGAAAAAAGTTACAATTGTCGTAAATACGGCAAGATACGCGATACCACCCCAGACAAAGAGCGGTACAGTCGACCAGGCCACGGTGGGCAGTTCACTCCCGGCAAAAAGGAGCAGCCAGAGGCTTCCGGTCACCAGCACCCAGAAGGTCATGATCGCCATCGATTCCCCCCGGTACAGAAGTTTGACCAGGGGGGTATAGAGTCCCATAGCGAAGCAGCCGCCGAGAAAGATCATATCCCCCTTGTTCCATTGCATGGCAAAAAACTGCGACAGATCTCCGCGAAAAATCACCCAGACCACCCCGATCACCCCGCAGGCAAGGGCCAGCAGCTGCTCTTTTCGCAGACGCTCTCTTAAAAAAAGAAGGGCGTAGCCGCCTGAAATAGATGGTACCAGGGCGAAGATAACACTGGTATTGAGGGCACTGGTATACCGAAGAGACAAAAACATGCAGCAGAAAAAGATCACCAGACAGCCGCTGATCAGGGCGCAGCGAAAAAAAAGTGAAAAAGAAAACCCCAAACCATAGCGAAAGTGCACCCAGGGCCCGAAAATACAGGCAGCAAGGGTAAAGCGCACCAGGGTCAGTACAGCGGGATTGAGTTCTGCGGCAATCGCCGCACCAACGGTAAAGGAGGTGGAGACCAGGGTTGCCGAAATGACCATCAGCAGATGAATAAACCCGAGGGGATATTTTTTCTTCTGCCAATCGAACGGGGCAAGTATCCTGCTGCGACTAGGCGGTGTCATCAACTGCGCAAACGGACCTCCGGTTTATCACCGGCGGCACCCCTCTCTTTTTGCACGTGCTGGAAGGTAGCCATTGCCGAGGCGATCATGCCGCTCATATCGGTGAGATTTCCGGGGACGATCATCGTGTTGTTTTCTTTGGCGAGTTTACCGAATTCGGTGAGATACTGTTTGGCCACTTCAAGATTGGCCGCCTCTTTGCCTCCCGGAGAAGAAAGGGCCTCGGCAACCTTTCGAATGCCTTCCGCCGTCGCCTCGGCGACCTTGAGAATCTCCAGAGCCCGGCCTTCCGCCTCGTTGACCCGCTTGATTTTCTCACCTTCGGACAGGTAAATCGCCTCGCCCCGATCCCCTTCGGCCCGATTGAGAATCGCCTGTTTTTCTCCTTCGGATCGGGCAATTTCCGCCCGTTTCTCCCGCTCGGCCTTCATCTGTTTTTCCATCGCCTCCAGGACTGTTCTGGGTGGCTGAATATCCTTAATTTCATAGCGAAGCACCTTGACGCCCCAATTTGCGGTGGCCTCATCAAGGGCCATCACCACCTGACCGTTGAGACTTTCCCGGGCCTCGAAGGTGTTATCAAGAGAAATTTTACCGATTGCCGAGCGCAGGCTGGTCTGGGCAAGCTGGGTGGCGGCAAAACGATAATCGTCAATGCCGTAGGCGGACATTTTCGAATTGACCACCTGAAGATAGAGGATACCATCGACCTCCAGGGTCACATTATCCGCGGTAATGCAGGTTTGTGCACCTATATCTATCGGTTCTTCCTTCAACACTCTGCGGTAGGCGATGACATCCAAAAACGGAAACAGGATATGAAACCCGGCCTCCAGGGTCGTACGATACTTGCCCAGTCGTTCTATGACGAACTCAGAGCGCTGGGGGACCACCACCGCCGTTTTCCAGAGAACGACGACAATGAGTAATAATACAATGCCGAGAGCTATCAGATTTTGTTCCATATTTTCCTCTTTTTCCTTAGGCGGGTTTCTTATCGGATAAACGAACGAGAAGGTAAACCATGCGTGCAGATCAGACTTTTTCCACATGAATCACCAGACCTTTCTGGGCAACAATGGCAACAATTTCTCCCTCGTCGATTTTTTCATCGGCTGCTGCCCGCCAGGTCGTCCCGGAATATTTAATCCGTCCTTCGGCGGGGGGAACAATGGTCGTACTGACAACGCCCTTCTCCCCGGCAACGGCGAGCATGACATCCTTGTCCTCTTCTTCCCCTGCCGAGGTCGGCGGATGCAGCCTCTTCTGGATTATATTTCGTAAACCAAACAGAGCAATGAGGGACGCGGTGATAAATAAGGCCAGCTGCCAGGCGAGACTGAGCGGGAGTAACCAGGCGGCCAGGGCAGTCAACAGTGCCCCGACGGCAAAAAAGAACAGGATAAACCCAGGCACAGCCAGTTCAAGAAAGAACAGCATCACCCCGATGACCAGCCAATACAGTGCGGGATTGATCATTCCCATAGTTTTCCCCCTTTTGAGTACAACGCAAAAAGGAGGGCATGTCGATCGTCCGCCCTCCTTTCTTTATACTTCTTTATTGTCTCTACCCGATTTTTTCTCGTATCTACCTAAAAATTTATTTTCCGAACCACCTTGCCAGAGCATCCCTGGCCTTCGCCCATGCCCGATAAATTGAATTTCCCATGGGTTTTTCATCGTCGTATCCGCCTGCTGCATCATTTGACAACCCTTTGCCATTATCATCCGGTCTCTCTGAATTGAGCGTCTCATGCGGAACCGGCTCCTGTTCGGGATCGGTATTTACCTTTCGGTTTTCCACCGAAAGACAATCGGGACAGTAAAGTCGACCATCCTTTGCCACAAAGGTTTGTCCAACGTCTTCTTCTTTACCGCATTGCCAGCATTTTTCCTTGTCTATGCCATAGGGTTCCCGCTCTACCCCCTCGTCGAGCATATCCTCTTCGCTGCTTTCGGCAACGACAGTCTCTCCCTGTTCGTTGTCTTTCTGCCCGGCAGGACTTTCTACATCATCGGCATCAAGCGGTGAAAATTCTTCCAGGAGACCAAATTCGTCAACGGGTTTTTCAAAATCTTCCTCGAAAGAACTGAGCGCTGCCGACCCATCCGGCAGGGATCCTTCCTGCTCTTCTCCCATGGTCGCCTCGGCCAGCTGCAGATCAATCTCCGAGCCAATATCCTCCCAATCCAGGGTTTCTTCCTGCTCCGCTGCAGGGGGTATAACCGGTTCCGGCTCAGTGACCTCCTCGCTGCGTTCGTCAAGCGATTCAGCCTCCTCTCCGCCTAACGCTGCATCCGCCACCGTCATGGTCTCGGTCTCAGATTCGATCTCAGCGACATCGTCCCCCACGGCAACGGCTATGTCAACCTCAGGTACAGAAGATGGTATTTCGCCAGGCGGAGGAGAGAGCGTTGCGGGAAAAGAAGCATCGGCCGACGCTTCCGAAGTCATATTGGACAGCACCTCAAAGACACCCTGACATTTTGGACATTTAACTTTCCGTCCAATGTACGAGTCTTCTGCCGAACCTTTGACACCGCAGTGGGGACAATGTAATTTCATCAAACTCCTCCAACTCATTTAATCTTTTCTTGCTGCGAGCCTTGACCTGATACTGCCTTTCATTCCAATGCGCACAGGTAACTAACAGACACCTGTTATCCTATCGGCTCAGCTCAAGAAACGGCCGATTTCCTTTTCGTTCAGCAGAATGCCACCTTGCACAATCTCAACACTCTCTAGGAGGTATATCATAAAAAAATTTGAATTATACGTATAATCTTCTTATTGTTGCATGGGAGTCAGTACAAACTATCTTTTTCAGTTATTCTGCCATTAAACAGAAGCTGATTACAATATTTTTTTCAGTTATTCTGCCGAAATCACTTATATGGAAATTATTATCATAGCTGCAATGGCCAGGAACCGCATTATCGGCAAGGACGGTATCATGCCGTGGCACATCCCTGAAGAACTTCGCCTGTTTAAAAAGACGACCATGGGGTACCCGATGATCATGGGACGAAAGACCTTTGAATCGTTTCCTGCCCCTCTCCCCGGAAGACGGCATATTGTTCTCAGTCGCAACAAAAACTACAACCCACGGGGCGGCGAATATGCAGCGTCCATGGAGGAGGCGCTGCGACTTTGCGGGCAGGCGGAAAAAGTCTTTCTAATCGGCGGAGCGGATATCTTCCAACAGGGTTTCGAGATAGCGACGTCGATCCGCCTCACTCTTCTTGAACGGGAGGTCGAAGGAGATGTCACCTTCCCGGATTTTTCCGATGAGGAGTTTGTTGAGGTGAGCCGGCAACATTACCCCGACGGATCAGAGCCGTTCACCGTTGCCGAATACCGACGGACCGTCAGCACTGCCTGACATGGGCCGTCCTTCTCGACCCGACTCCCGCCTCGCATCAATGAAAGAGCCTCCGTCACACAAGAGATACGCAAAGAGACTGCAATGCATGACCAGATAACCATCACGACATTTGAGCCGAAAAAAAAACAGGGCCTCATTGTCATCATCACCGGCAACGGCAAGGGGAAGACCACCTCCGCCATGGGTATGGCCCTGCGCGGCTGCGGGCATGGATTGAAAACCACCATCGTTCAGTTCATGAAGGGTGATCTTTACTCAGGGGAGTGGGACGGGGTGAAAAGACTGGCGCCGCTGGTAAAACTATACCATACCGGTAAAGGTTTTTGCGGTATCGAAGGCAATCCTTACCCCCATGCCGAGCATCGGAAAAATGCCCAGGACGCCCTGCAGCTGATAGCCGGTATCCTCGAAGCCGACGACTGCGACACCCTGATCCTCGATGAGATCAACAATGCACTCCAGCTGAAACTGGTGGACCTCGACCAGGTGAAGGAAATTATTTCTCTCAGGCCGAAACATATGCATGTCATCCTCACTGGAAGGGACGCCCACCCCGAACTCATTGACCTTGCCGACACCGTCAGCGAGGTGCGGGAAATAAAACACGCCTACAGAAAAGAAATCGAACCGCAGCCGGGAATCGATTTTTAATCCGGACAGCAGACAGACGACAAAGGCCGACCCGCATCGCGGACCGGCCTTTGTCGAAAGTACATTTAAGCAGATAGTTTCCTGGTTCGTCAGGAAATCTTCAAGGGTTTACAGAGTTCGGAATCTTCCGCAGCGACCCTGCCGCAGGACTGGCAGGAAAAGTTCATTGCGGCAAGTTTCTCTTTGCACACATGGGTAGCGCTGACATCGCTCTTGCCACAGTACGAGCAGGAAATCGTTTCAACGGTCGGATTGCAGAGATGGCCGGGGTCATCAGCCACAGCCCCGCAACTTTTACAGGTATGAGCCATAATAAGCCTCCTTTCAAGGCGTTTGTTTAAAAAATATTGAACTTATATTTTTCTACCCATCGTCTTCTCGAGAATAATACCGAAAAATGCTTATATAAAAACAACCATCACGTGAAGAGAAGAACCCGTGGCCTCTAATACCACATCGTGGGTATTTGTTACAGAATCTAAGCAAACAATGGTGGTTGTCAATGTCTCCTCGAACTCTACTTTTATTGCTCCCTCTCCTGTCGAGTCTGCTGTCCTGTTCCAGTGCGCCGCCTGCCGACAACCTGATAGAAGGCCACCTCCGACCATGCCCGGATCGTCCGAATTGTGTCTCCAGTGAAAATGGTGCCGGCGACCCGGTTACACCAATCAGCTTCAAGAGCAGTCCGGACCACGCCTGGCAGATAATGCAGACGGTCATAGAAGGGCTTGGCGGCAAGATCAGTGACCGCCGACCAACGTACCTCTGGGCTACGTTTAGCTCGAGATTTTTCCGCTTTGTCGATGATGTCGAACTGCGCCTGGAACCGGAGGAAAAAATCATGCACATTCGTTCCGGCGCCAGGGTCGGTTACGCGGATTTCGGGGTCAACAGGAAACGGGTTGAGACAATACGAAACCTCTTCACGGAACAGGAAAACCAGCATCACCCCCCAGCCCCATCCGGCACCGAGCCTCAGTAGACGTTGATTGATCGGTCCTCTCCGCCTTGAACCGAGGTGCAAAGCGCGATTGGCTAAACGGGTATAATGCCGGACGGCTTCAGCCCACCGTCAGTGCGATCCTGCACCAATTATTTATCAGCCAGTGCTTCAAGGCTGACAAGAATTTCGACATCTTTGCCGACAATGCCCATCTCATAAAATTTGCCGGTACCGATTTTATAGACCAGGCGATCAATGGTCACTTCACCATTAAAGCCGATGACATCCTTGTTTGTAACTGCCGGATGCCCCGTTACTCCGGCCAGGGTGAGCGGCAGGGTCAGGTCATAAACTTCACCCTTGACCGTGAATTTGCCAAGTACGTCGTAAACATTATTGCCCACATCAGTGATTTTCACCGATTCAAAGGTCATCAACGGATATTTACCTGCATCAAAAAAATCGCCGGACAGGAGATGCTTGTCACGCTTGGCGATATTGGTGTTGACGGAGTCTGTCTTGATCTCAAAGAAAAATCTGCTATCCGCCAGGTTGTCAGGATCAAATTTCAATTCGCCGGAAAATTCGTTAAACTGCCCGCCAATCTGAGAAAAAATATGGCCAACGCGAAAATAAAAATTGGAGTGGGCCTTGTCCAGTTCCCAGGTCCGTACTGCCGCCGACACCGTTTGCCCAGCCAGAAGCAAAATCATGAGTGCTGGAGTGATAAAACTGAATCTTTTCATATAATCCTCCCTGAAATAACGATTGTACGATGGGAAGATAGTAATGAGGTCCAGAGAAAAAGCAAGGTTCAACGTTAACCTATTGCTTTTGTTCTCGTTTCGTCTGTCGTATCGCTTTTTTACTGATGCCTACCGCCCCGGCCACTCCGAAAAGCAGGAATATCAGGCCAAATCTTGGTACAGCATGCTCAAAAGATTCACAGACAAACAAGACATGAACCGCGAGAAGGGGCATGGTCATATAGCCAAGCAGTTTATGGATCGCTCGCCATCGCTTATAATCCAAGGCCAATTTTTCTCTGAAATGGGCAGAAATCGCCATGGATAAAACAATGGTGAGCAGCACCATTCCAACCATTTCCGGCCAGTGTTTTTTCCCGATCGGCAGGTTTGTCAACCCTTCCGGGGCTAAAACCAGGATCGCATGGCCAAGAGCCAGGAGGGATACGAGGATGCCGTTGGTGCGGTGCCGACGCATCAGGGCCGCCACTCCGAACAGTCTTTTTAAAAACTGTCCCCTTGCCGCCACCAGTATCTGGACAAACAGCAGGACCGCGGCAAGAAGACCGGCCAGCTGCGCCGCCCGCAACATGGTTTTATCGCGCCCTATTTTGTACCACAGGGTCTGGGTTTCATAGACAAACGGTATGGACAGAGCCGCCGCGAGGACAAAAAGCAGGAATCCGAAGACCAGGATGCGGTATACCTGGAGCTTTACTGCATCAGCTGGGTCTTTTTGGGCTGGGGCACCCGTCAATTTCACCATTTCTGACTCCCTCCTTAATATGGTATTTTCGGGTTCATTTTTCTCTCCCTCCTGGACATCGATTTTTTTCCGATTGAAAATTGACTGACACTGTATACTATGAGAGAGCAGGGACATTGACAAAACACCCGGAAAAACCCGAGCAGAACGTCGAAGCGAGCAACGCCCCTTTGAATAAACAGGAGCTGTTCCGACCTTCCTTCATCTTCCGTTGGACATCACCCTCCCCTAAGGACCCGTAGCTAATGCAAGGAAACAACCAGCCCAAAGGCAGCCTTATCCTGCGAACTCTTGCCATGCCGGCTGACACCAACCCCGACGGCGACATTTTCGGCGGCTGGATCATGTCCCAGATGGATATCGCCGGCGGCATACTGGCCCGAGAAAGAACCTGTGCAAGGGTCGTCACCGTCGCCGTTGAATCTATAACCTTTATCAAACCGGTGCAAGTCGGCGATGTGGTCTGCTGCTATGGCGAGGTGGTAAAAATCGGTACAACCTCAATTACCGTAAACCTTGAAGTCTGGGTCAAACCGATCCTGTACAGCCCGACGGACGAGAATGCGAAATTCCAGGTGACCAGAGCAGCCTTCACCTACGTGGCCCTCGACAGTACCGGCAAAAAACAGCTGATCAAGCACAACTGCAATTGCGGCGATCCCAGCCCCTAAAGCAGAATTCTCGAAAAAGCTCCTAGTGATTGATAAAGACTAGCAGGGCCGCCCAATATTCCTGAAACATATCAATCGTGCTGTGGTTGGCGCGCTTGATAAAGACGACTTCTTTTTCCCCGACGATATGGTCGATAAAATTTTTCGTTCGTCCGGGAGGCACCACCCGATCCCGACCACCGTAAATGATCAGCAGCGGACAAGCTACCCGGGGCAGATAACGTAATGAATTAAAACGGTGTTTGAGAAGCATTGACACCGGCAGCCAGGGGTAGGTCGACCGGGCAATGTTTTCGATACTGTCATAGGGGCTGACCAGGATTGCACCATGAACTTTTTTATTGGCGGCAGCATAGCAGGCCACCCCCGAGCCAAGACTTCTGCCGATCAAAAAGATCTCCTTCGGCGAATATCTGTCGACCATGTCATCGATCACCGCCAGGGAATCGGCAAAAAGCTCGGCCTCACCGGGGCTGCCGTCGCTCGGCCCATAGCCGCGATAGGCGACAAACAGCGAGGCGGCGTTGATATCCCTGAACTCATCAATATTGAGAAAAATGTCTTCCGCATTACCGCCATAGTAGATGAGCAGCTTTTCCCTGACCAATTCCGGATTGACCAGCCACCCCCGCAAGGTAACTTTCTCCTGGGTGAGGTGGTAGTCGCTGACATCGTTATAGTCATGCCCTTCATGACGCGCCGCCGGTGGAAAAAAAAGAAACGACTCCTGACGCAGGTACATAACAACGACACACAGAAGGTACCCAATCAGTAAAAAAATCACTATCTGCAAGACAGTCGACATCTTCATTGTCCCCACTCAGGTTAAAGAAATTTCTGCTCATTGACTATATTCCTGCTACAAATTATTGTCGACACAATTGATTAAATTCCCTGGCCCGAACCCACCGCCAGTCCTTTGGCGGCTATACACAGCATTTTCATAATAATACCATTAGCCACATGCGCATACATACTTTTCGGCACCAAAATCTGCAGATTGATGAGTTACTAACCAGGCCCGGAGAAACCTGGTGTTTTTTTGGCGACAACAGCTCAGGTATCGATAGTTTCATTGACCTCCTGTCCGGAAAACTCAAGGACTTTTCCGCGGAAATTCTGCACCTTCCAGAGCATCCGGCTGTTCTGTCATTCCAGGCGCAGCAGGAAATATATGAAGAAGAACTGCGCAATGACGACAGCGACTTTCTCGACAAAATCGATCCAGGCACGCTGGTCTACCAGTTTTTGCCCGATTACCACAACCATCTGCCTCTGCTTCAAGCCTTCGGCATGGACCACTGCCTGCAGCTGGGATTCCGCCAGCTCAGTTCCGGACAGTGCAGGAAACTGCTCTTTCTGCAAAAACTTATCGGCGGAGCGACCACCCTGGTCATACAGAACCCCTATGACGGACTTGACCAGGAGAGCTGCCATGAGCTTAATCTGGCCTTGCAGCAATTGACGGGCCGGGACATCGAACTGCTCCTGCTGGTCAACAGTGAAAGTGACATTCCTCTCTGGTGCAGCCATCTGGCATTGCTTGGATCAGGACGCCTGGAGACGTCAGGCCTGAGGGAAAACGTACAGCCTCTGCTTCATCGCCTACAGAAACCCCGGCGGCCTGGCCCTGCGCCGATCAGCGTACATCATCTCCAGCCAACACCAACCGCCGACGATCACAGCGACGAACTCATTTATCTCAGGGGCGGTTTTGCCGGCTACGGCGACAAGAAACTCTTTACCGGCCTTGACCTGACCATAAACACCGGAGACCACACCCTGATCACCGGGCCAAACGGCTGCGGCAAATCAACGCTTCTCGACATTATCACCGGCGATAACCCAAAATGCTATGCCAACACGCTGCGGATTTTCGGCAAACAGCGGGGTTCCGGCGAATCGATATGGGACATCAAGAAACACATGGGCATTATCTCGCCGGCACTGCACCGGGAGCATCGGATTCCCGGCAGCGCTCTCCAGGTCGTTCTTTCCGGACTCTACGATTCAATCGGACTGTACACCAAGGTCTCAAGAACCCAGATCAACACCGCCAAGTACTGGCTGAACTGGCTGTCGCTGGCGGAAAAAAGTGATACCCCTTTCAGGAAAATGACCTATGCCGAACAGCGCCTGGTGCTCATTGGCCGGGCACTAATCAAACGGCCGAGGCTGCTCATCCTTGACGAACCAACCCAGGGACTCGACGATGTCCACCGCAACAGCCTGCTTGATCTTCTTGAACAGATCGCCGAAAAAAAACTCTCGACCATTCTCTTTGTCAGCCACCGAAAAGATGAGCACCGACCCCTGTTCCGCCGACAAATCCAGCTCGACTCCTATGCAGTGTGATGGTAGATTGACCTGATTATATTTTTCGCAAGCTTAACCCGCATTTTTCAATAAAGGATTCTTACCCATGGATATCGACGACCTCAAGCTCAAGAGTTACCTGGAAGAACTGAATCGACAAACAGCCGGCAATACCGAGACGCAGGTTTCCATGTATGACCTGGGTGCGGCAATCGGTCTTGACAAGGCTGAAGCCGGCAGTGTTGCCGAACAATTGATGGTCCAGGGCCAGGTAGAGCTGAGAACGCTGGCCGGTGGTATCAGCATCACCCCGGAAGGGCTGTTATTCCTGGGTATTGCTGTTCCCACTGCTGCCTCGACGGAGAACGGGTTTTCGCTCGGCAAGGGTCCGGTTGCCGACGAGAATGATCGCCGGACGATACATCTGCTCACCCAGGAAATAAAAAACGGACTCTCCGGCCTCAGTGTCGATTACGAGCTGCTGGAGGAGATTATCCTCGACCTGAAAACCATTGACGTCCAGATGCTCTCCCCCAAACCGAAAATCGCCGTGCTGCGGGAAATCATGCGCTCGCTGCACAATGCCTTTGCCGCAGCCGATACCGATGCCGATTCCGGGAAGGTTGCAAACCTGCTGAAAACCGTCATTGATTGATATTTGTCGAAATAAAAACACTGCACCATCTCAGCAAACAGCTGCAGGTGAAGAAAAAAAGCGGAGAAGCAGCATGAAGACAATCGGACTGTTAGGCGGAATGAGCTGGGAAAGCACCACGCATTACTATCAGTTACTCAACCAGCGCATCAATGAAAAGCTCGGGGGACTCCATTCGGCTAAAATAGCCATGGTCAGTGTCGATTTCCAGCCGCTGGCAACAGCCATGCTGCGGGGTGAATGGATTGAATGCGGCGAGCGACTGGCCGATGCAGCGCAAAAGATTGAGGCAGCCGGAGCCGATTTTCTGCTCATCTGCACCAACACCATGCACAAAGTAGCCGGGATCATAACCGATGCTGTCAGCATCCCGCTACTGCACATAGCCGATGCCACGGCAGAGCGAATCAAGGCGGAAAACATGCAGACGGTCGGACTGCTCGGTACCAGCTTCACCATGGAAGAAGCGTTTTACAAGGGCAGGCTCAGCGAAAGACACGGCCTGACCGTAATCATCCCGCCGCCGGAAGACCGTCGGATGGTCCATGAGGTTATTTTTGAAGAACTCTGCCGGGGAAAAATCTCCGCCGAATCGCGCACGCATTTTCTGCGCATTATCGAGACAATGCGCCGGGAAGGAGCAGAGGCAGTCATTGAAGGGTGTACGGAGATCGCCATGCTGGTACAGCAGAACCACACATTGGTTCCGCTGTTCGACACAACTGCCCTGCACGTCGAGCAAGCGGTGCGATTCGCACTGGAGGATGAGTACCTTACAGATTAATTTCTTGTTTTTTTTCAAGAAATTAACTGTCAATTTTCACGGCAAAAATGGCTTCATCCCTGATCACCCCCGTCACCCGTACATTTTTACCAACGAGGGTGTCAATTTCGACCCCTTTGAGGAGAAATGTTCCCCGGTTGGTGGTGATAGCAATCCCTCGTTTCGTTTCAAGAACAAGACCTGATAAGATACATTGTTCACGAAGAATGAGCCGGCTCATCGTTTCGCCATATTCATGAGAGTCGGAGGGAGTGACCTTTTCAGCCACAGCCATCATGCCGAATGCACAGAAACTTGCGGCAAGCAAAGCAATAACGGTGTGTTTCATAACTTTTTTTTCAAGAGGATGTGGGTTTTCTCCTGCTGCCTCAGTACTGACAAGAGGTATAACAGGAACCAAGCAAGCGATGTACCAATTACAATTTAGTCCACAATTCAAGTTGTTAACCAAATCCAGAGAGAAACAGTGCGACTTTGGCCGGCAAATTAAGGCCATTACCCAGAAAGAATGCGCATATTTTACGCACCGTTTCATAGCATTTTTTGTTCTCACCCGCAAGATATTCAAACACCCGCCAATGGAGAATCATGAAAAACAACATGCCGCTCTTGTATCAATTCTCTCGGACATATCAGGCAGGAGGGTCAGTCAATAGGTGACAGTTGCGGGCACGTTTGCTAAAATCAAGCAATCGGCACTATGTAAGGTGGATATGTACAGGGAGAACCATGGGAGTCAAACTCGGTGTAAAACAGAAACTTTCTCTGATTTTTTTTCTTTTTTTTCTTATTTTTTCCGGAACAGTCTTCGTTCTGTTATTTAATGTACAGAGGATGGTTGAAGCAACAGAAAAAATAACCATTAAAAATAATAAAATAGACGCGCTCGCTGAGACCTTGAAAACAAGTCTACTCAATATGGACGCGAGTCATAAGAAACTGATAATACTCAAAAATGACCGCTATTCGGAATACTTCAAGCAAGCCCAGATACACTTTGAAGAGGCCTTGACCGAGGCGGTTGAACTTTCCGATGCGACCGGTGAAAGCGGCAAGATTTGGCGGGAGCTCGAATACAGCTATCGGCGTCACCGCCTCGGTTTATGGGATAATCCCACCTTTCCCCTGCTCGGTTCGAAATGGGTCACCGAACAAGTTGTCTCTATCTGGATAAAAGGTATCAACCAAGGCAAACGGGAAAACAAACACGAAATTGAGTACGCTCTGCGGGAGCTCAATGGGAGAAGCCATATCAGTTCACGAAATGGCCTTTATGGTTTCTTCATAAGCGTTCTGGTTGGCTTTAGCGGTCTCTGGTATATTACTCGATCTTTCTTTACACCGCTCAAAACTCTCGCCAGAGGCCTGCAGCGAATCTCAATGGATAAAATTCACCAACCGATCACCCTGAGGGGTGGGGAAGAATTCAGCGAGCTGGCTGCATCCTATAATGACATGAGCAGACAGCTGCACGAAGAGGAGAATATCCGTAATGAATTTATCGCCACCCTGAGCCATGAAATCAGAACGCCGCTCTCCTCGATTCGTGAATCGGTCAATATGATTGTCGAAGAGGTTTTTGGTCCGATAAACGGCAAGCAGCGTAAATTTCTGCAAATCGCCAGTGTGGAAATCCAGCGGATTAATAAGCTCCTCAATTATCTCCTCAATGTGTCAGTTCTTGAGTCCGATGTGCGCAAAAAAAAGTCGTCCCGGCTGAATACCAGACAGCTGGTAATGAGCAGTACCGAAGTTTTTGCTTCCTTTGCCGAGAAGAAAAAAGTAACCTTAGTGGTGAGGGACAGCAATGCGTCTCCCGATCTTTTTGGCGTCCGGGAAGAGCTGCAACAGGTATTTGTCAATATCATTGGAAACGCCATCAAATATTCTCCGGAGAGAGGTTCCGTGATGATCTCCTGGATGAAAGATACCACAAAGAAATATCTGCTCTTCCATGTGTCGGACACCGGTCCCGGTATTGCCGACGATGAACTTTCCCTGGTCTTTACCAAATACTACCGGACGAAAACAGTGCGAGGGCACCTCGATGGTGTTGGCCTGGGACTGGCCATATCCAGGAAAATTGTCGCCAGTTATGGCGGAAAAATACAGGTGAAAAACAACAGAGGAAGCGGTTGCACCTTTTCCTTTACACTACCCACTCGACCATAAGGATATGTATGGTTCATTTTAGCACAAAAGGATATTTTAACAGACCGACGGAAGAGATCTTCGGAGGTCTGTAACAGGTATGCATACATTTCACACACGCTTACTTCGGCGAGTCTCCCTTTTGTTTTTGTCCCTGCTGCTCTCATGGTGTAGTTCCTGCGCCATGATACAAAAATCGGCCTCCCCATTACCAGGGGAACCTGCTCAGCCATTAGCAGAACAACTCTTTCTAAACGGTGATTTTGCAGGAGCGCGCCTCGAATACCAGCGGATATACGCGACCGCACTCTCGGCAGAAGACAGAAACCATGCTCTCTATGGTCTGGCCTGTACCCAGATGATGGCAGCCGACACCGAGGAACAATTCATTGAGGGCATCGGCAATCTGCAGAAATGGCATGCCGGCAAGGGTACCGCGCCTTTTAGCGAAAACAGACTTCTCCTCGTACTGGCATTGAACCAGCAAAGCAAACGTATAACAGAACAGGACAAGGAACGGATAGCTCGTGAAACAGCACAAACCGCTCTCATTGATGACCAGAAAAAAAAGATTTCCGAGATGACCTCCACCGTTCAAAAGCTGCAAAGCAAGATTGAAGAACTCCACAATCAGATTGCCGCACTTGAAGCAATTGATATGAATGTCCAGGAAAAGCAAAATTCTCTATGAATATAAAACCTTACGTCTTGATCGTTGATGACGATCCCTCTATCTTAGAGGTCTTGGAAGCCCGGCTAATGGCTGCGGATTTCAAGATCTATAAGGCAGCAAACGGGGCCGACGCCTTGGAAATTCTCAAACAGAACCCGGTAGACATTCTTGTCTCCGACATTAAAATGCCGGAGATGAGCGGTCTCGAACTTCTTGAGAAAACGAGAACAATCTTTCCCGAGCTCCCGGTCATCTTTCTCACCGCTTACGGCACAATTCCTGATGCCGTTGATGCGGTGAAGGCCGGTGCTGTGGACTATCTGACGAAACCCTTCGACGGCAAGGAACTCGTCTGGAAAATTGAGCAGGTTATCGCCACGATTCCCCGGACTCCGGTCGCCCCTCAACCTGCAGATGACGCAGGTATCTTCTGGGGCAACAGCGTCGCCATGACCGAGCTGAAGGAATTGCTCATCAAAGTGGCCGCAAGCAATGCCAACGTGTTGATTCTTGGCGAAAGCGGGGTCGGCAAGGAAAGCGTTGCCAGGATGCTGCATAACTGCAGTCCGCGAAAAGACAAACCATACATCGTTGTTGATTGCGGCTCGACGCCTCCAGGCATTTTGGAAAGTGAATTGTTTGGCCACGTAAAAGGCTCGTTCACCCATGCCATCCAGAACAAAAAAGGGTTGATAGAGGCTGCCCACGGCGGCACTCTGTTCCTGGATGAGGTGGGCAATATCTCCCAGGAGATGCAGAGCAGGCTTCTCCGTTTTTTAGAAGAGAGAACCATTCGGCAAGTTGGCGCCATCAAAGAAAAAGAGATCGACTGTCGGGTGATTTCAGCAACCAATGCCGATCTGAGAGCAGACGCGGAGGAAGGAAAGTTCCGGCTTGACCTGTATTACCGGTTGAAGGTGGTGACGCTGGTGGTTCCTCCGCTCCGTGAAAGACGTGATGATATCCCTGACTTGGCTCGATTTTTAGTCAACACCTATACAAGAAACAACAACCTGCCCAGTCTGGACCTGCCGCAAAGAACCCTGGACTGGCTCCAGACACTGAGCTGGCCGGGGAACGTTCGAGAGTTAAAAAATGCCCTGGAAACCGGGATCATTCTCTGCAAAAACCGGCGGATTCTCCCGGAAGATCTGCAGTTGGATGAGGAACCTACCCCGATGGCTGAGAGTAGCGATGAGAATTTTTCAATTGAACAGAGTGAAAAAGAGGCGATTATCCGGGCCCTGAAACAGACCAAAGGGGTCAAAAAGGATGCTGCGGAGCTGTTAGGTATCAGCCGCAGGGCCATTCAGTATAAAAGCAAAAAATATAAGCTTGATGCCTCACAGTTTAAGGATTGAGCTATAACAAGTTCGGCTCTAGTAAAATGGTTGCGGGCCGCGATACGGCTCATGCCTTGTGCATAAAAAAATCCCGGAAACAATCTTCGTTTGTGAACAAAGAAAGTTTCCGGGATTTCCTGTTTGCAGACTATCCAACTGACCGATGTACACGTACGCAATCAGCCAGCCATCTTTAATCCATCAATACCGCTCTTTTTGGAAATTACCTGGCGGCCTTCATAGTGTCTGAAGATATCCCGTGGGCATTTCGTCACACACGCTGTTTCGCAAGCCGGACCATATGCGATACATGCCTTGTGATCGATTTTTACCACATTGTTCTCATAGCTAACCGCGCCTGCCGGACATGCTTTCACACACATCTTACAGCCGATGCACCCTACTTCACAGACGGCCTTGACATTTTTGCCGAGGTCCTGTGTCGAACATGGCACGTAGACACGCGCCTTCAGTGTTTGAATCTCGATGATTTTTTTCGGGCAGGTCCGCACACAAACGCCGCAGCTGACACATTTATCCGGATTGACGACCGGAAAATTCTCGACCATGTCAATGGCGCCGAAGGGACAGGCTTCCGCACATTCACCAAGACCAATGCAGGCATACTGACAGGCTGAAGGTCCGCCAAAACTGAGGTTGGCCGCGGTACAGGAGGCAAAACCGTAATATTCGTGCTTATGGCTCACCTTGCCCTCAACCCTCGAACAGCGCACCAGAGCAATCTGATCCTCAAGGGCAGTGACCTTTTTGCCGGTAAGTTCAGCAACCCTTTTGGCCACCGGCTCTTTTCCTGGAAAACAGAGGTTCGGCGGCACATCAGGATCATTGACCACGGCAATGGCATAGCCTTCACATCCGGCATAGCCGCAACCGCCGCATTGGGCGAGGGGCAGGGATTCAAGAACCTCTTCAATGAGCGGGTTGACCTCGACGGCAAATTTATGGGCAGCGATGGCCAGCCCGATACCGAAAAATAACCCGATGCAGCCGAGCAGAACCAGACCGCCTAATGCTAATTTAACTAATGCCGGATCCATATTGTTTAACTCTCAAATTAAGTCTTCGTTTTTATTTCAAACCCCGGTAAGCAGCAAGAAACCGGCCAGGGCTAAAAAATCTGCAGTCCAGAGAATCCTAGAAACGCCATGGCAAATTGCCCGGCAACAATAAAGGCAATGGGCAGCCCTTTAAATGTTGGTGGAATTCTTGCGAGCTGCATCCGCTCGCTCACGGAACTCATCAAATACAGGGCCAGGAGAAAACCACCGCCGGCGCCAAGAGCCAGCATAAAGGTCTCAAAGACATTGTAATTGTTGTTGGCCAGAATCAGTGGCACCGCGATAATGACACAGTTGGCGATAACCAGAACAAGGAATACCCCAAAGGAATTGAAGAGAATGGGATTGACCTTTCTGAGCACCGTATCGACCGCCTGAACCGTCAGAGAAACGAGGCCGATAAAGACGACAATCTGCAGAAAGTTCAGATCATAAGGAATCAGGATGAAATTGTAAAAGAACCAACTCATCAAGGCCGACACCACCATGACCAGGGTGAAAACGACGCCCATACCCTTGGCCGTTTCTTTTTTCTTTGACGTACCGAAAAAGACACAGAGCCCGAGATACTTGGTAAAGACAAAGTTATTGATCAAAAGAGCGGATATGAGGATGCCGAACAGGTATCCTAAATACGACTTACTGACCGTAAAAGTGGTTTCATCGATTCCGGCCAGCCCTTTGATTGATACCACATGGACCATTGCCGTATTCAACGGTTCCTTGAAGCGAAGAGAAACGCTGGTGCCGTCTTCGGAGAGGGTGGCGGATTGCAGCTCGAGGATGATATCCGGGTCCGGTTCCTCAAAGACGGTATAGTTCGCTATATCCTCAGCCACCGCCCGGTCGACCGCCCCGGCGAAGGTAACGACAATTTCGTTGTCCGCCTTGAATTTCTGATCGGCGATAAGTCCTTCAGCCTGCGCAAACATCGGGGCCAGGCAAAAAAACAGTGCGGCAAGGACGATATATTTTGTGTGTGCAAGAGTCATCATTTTAACCCTTTTGAACGTTTATAATAAACTTCAATCCAATTAAAAAAGGCCATCATCAATCCGACCACGAAGAAACCGGCACTGGGCAGGATGAAAAAAAGAAGGGGCTTGAAACCAAGAACATCATAGCCCATAATCATACCGGATCCGAGGAGCTCCCGAACGAAACCGATAACCACCATGCCGACCATAAAGCCAAGGCCCATACCTAAACCGTCCCAGAAGGAATCATTGACCGATTCCTTGCAGGCAAACATTTCCAGCCGCATGGTGATGATGGCAAAGGCGACGATAAGCTTGACAAAAATTCCCATTTTCGCATAGGCCTCAGGCATATAGGCCGCCAGTACCAGATCAATGACCGTCACCCAGGTAGCTATGGTCAGCGTATAGGTTGGTATACGAATCCTCGGGTGAATGAGATTTTTAAAGAGAGATATGGTCACACTGGAAAAAACCTGCACGAAAAGTACAGCAATTCCCAGCATAATACCGTTCATTACCGTGGTAGAGATACCAACGGCAGGACACATGGACAGCGCCAGCTTGAAAATCGGGTTCTCACTTAGTATCCCCCGGGTGATCAGCTGCATGCTCGATTTGTCATTTGCCACGTCGACTTCCTCTTACAAGAATTAAAACGATACAGCAAGCTGCTGTTCTTTTAGAACCTTATCCAGGACAGTTACCCGGTAGGCAAATTTCCTGACAATACCTTTTACCCCATTGGCGACGGCCTTTGTTGAAATAGTCGCTCCGGTAATTGCATAGATATCCTTGTCCTTATACTGCTCGCGAAAACTCATAATATCCTCTTCGCCGACCTTGCCGGTAAGAGCCTTGAGATAATCCTCGGGAATCGGCGCCTTGAGGACATCGACTGTTTTCAAGGCTTCAAAGGGTTTGCCCTTAAACTGGTTTTTGAAGTAATCCTGTTCAATTTCCGCGCCAAGCCCGGGATCTTCCTCATGCTCAAGAATCTCTATGCCAACGAGCGAAAAAGCCGGATCAACAGCCAGCATGACATTGATAAATGTCTTAAAGCCCTGGAACTTGCCGCCGAGCAGATAGGCTATGCGATTGCCGTTTTCAGTGACGACAATGGTCTGATCGGCAAAATTGACCACATTGCCTGGACTGACCGCGGTAACGACGGCCTTGTTACGTGTTTCCGCCTCAAGTGCGTCGCCTGCATTCAGGGCCACCGGTTTCGATTCTATCAAAGTGCCGTCGAGGTCAATGTTGACAAAGAGAAAGTCATTCTCTCCTGCATCTCCGGAAGGCACCAGGTAGCCGATGGATTGTTTTTCATTGTTACTGATGACGTATCGGTATACCGCATGCATGGCCATTGAATCAGGCACAGTCGCGCCACCTTTATAGCCGAGCAGTTCATACATAACCTGCTGCTCTTTGACATGTTCGTTATGTTTCTTGGCATTGCTGGTAAAGATGAAGCACAGGCCCATAACTGTCGCGGCCAGCAGACAGGATACCGTCAGGCGAACAATAATTGTTATGATATCTTTCATTTTGCACCTCCTGCAGGCAGGGCAAAACGTTTTGTTTTAAACCAGCCGTCGAGAACAGTGCTGAGTGGATTCATAAGCAGTATGGCATAACAGATACCTTCGGGATACCCGCCTTTCATTCTGATGAGCACGGTCAGAGCACCGATGCCGATGCCGTAGACGATCTGCGCTGTTTTCGTCGTCGGACTGGTGACATAATCGGTGGCCATATAAAAAGCCCCGAGTATGGCGCCACCGGACAAAAGAGCAAGCAGCGGGTCCCCGTTGAAGTAACTTTCTCCGCCGAATATCCAGGTCAGTGCGGCAATGGATCCAAGAAGGGAAACAGGGATATGCCAGGTAATATAGCCACGGTAGATGAGGTACAGGCCGCCGAGGACAAGCAGGAAACCACTTGTTTCTCCGATACAGCCCGGACGCCAGCCAAGAAAAAAGCTGGTATAGAGGCTTGCCCCACTGCCAAATGTCTCGGTGAATACCGCCATGCCCTGCTCTTTCATCACAGCGAGAGGCGTGGCGGTCGAAACGGCGTCAACGGAACCGGCCAGGTACGAGAAAATACCGAAACCCTCGATCGGTGCCAGCCAGGCCGAGGTCATGGCGACCGGAAATGATGCCAGTAAAAATGCCCGGCCGAGAAGAGCAGGATTAAAGAAATTGTAACCAATGCCGCCAAGGAGATGCTTGCCGATATAGATGGCAAACACTGCAGCCAGAATAGGAAGCAGCGGCGACACACCCGGCGGAATGACAAAGGCGAGCAATAATCCGGTCAGAACGGCACTGCCATCCTTGATTGTCACCGGCCTGCCTAGGGTTTTTTGACTTACGGCCTCGACAACAACACAACTTATAACGGAAACAGCAGTTATAAGCAGCGTTTGTATGCCGAAGACAAAAACCGACAAAATCAACGGCGGCACAAGGCAGGCCACAACCGTCCACATAATTTTCTCGACCGACTCACTGCTTTTCAAATGCGGCGATACGGAAACCTTCCACAGGCGCGCCGGCGCAGTCGTCTGATCATCTGAAGCTTGCTGTATGCTCACGACTCTCCTCAAAACATCGTAGTTAATGCCCAGACCCTGGATCAGGGCCAATTGTTTTTTCTCCAGTTGCCAATTATACAACGTGCTCTATGCAACCTGCTGCTACTGCCTCTTTGCCTTCATCTTGGCCAGCCGGACAAATTGCACAAGCGGACGTTTGGCCGGGCAGACATAAGCGCAGGAACCACATTCAAAACAGTCAAAGACACCAAACTGCGCGGTATCCTGAGCTCTGTTTGCCTCGACGTAGATGCCGATCTCCTTTGGCTCCAGTCCCATCGGGCAGGCATCGAGACACCAGCCGCAGCGAATACACTGGGAATGCGGTTTCGTGTCGATCTCCTCTTCCGTGAGAAAGAGGACGGCCGAGGTGGTTTTGGTAACCGGAACCTCAAGGCTGGAGACGGCAAAACCCATCATCGCCCCCCCCATGACGACTTTTGCCAGACCAGGCTGCAAGCCGCCAAGATACTTGACAATATCACTTACCTTCGTGCCTATCTTGACCTGGAGGTTGGCTGGCCTGGCAATACCTTTGCCGGCTATGGTGACAACCTTTTCGTACAAGGGCTTGCCGTACACGACCGCATCGTAGATGGCCTTCGCCGTGGTAACATTCTGCACGACAACTCCCACCGCTGAAGGCAGGGCCATGGCCGGGACTTTCCGCCCGGTGATAGCATGGATGAGCTGTTTTTCAGAGCCTTGCGGATATTTCACCTGCAGCGGCTGGATTATGATGGAGTATTCTCCGCCGGACGCCTGTTCCGCGGCTTTGGTCATTGCACCTATAGCGTCCGGTTTATTGTTCTCAATGCCGATAAAACACCTGGTGATACCAAGGATTTTGAGAATAATTTTTGCTCCTTCGACTATCTGCCCCGGGTTTTCCAGCATCTGCCGATGATCGGCGGTAATGTAGGGCTCACATTCGGCGCCATTGAGCACCAGGGTATCAACCGGCGAATCCGCGGGCGGATTGAGTTTTACGTGGGTAGGGAAACCGGCGCCACCGATGCCAATGATACCGGCATCATGAATTTTAGCCAACAGATCCGCACCGGCAAGCTGCTGCCAGTCGACCTTGTGGTATTGCACAGGCGCAGCCTCCCGGTCCACCTCAATGGTGATCGACGGAGCGCTCACCCGCACCGGATGCACGGAAGTAGCCAGATTTTTAATTTTCCCGGCAACCGGAGAATGGAGCGGAACTCCCAGGCCCTTCTTCACCTCGCCGATCAGTGCCCCCTCGGTGACCTGATCACGCTTGGCGACCGTCGCTGTACATGGAGCCCCAATGTGCTGGCTGAGAATAAGCTCGAGTTCGTCGGGGACAGGCATTATTTCTATACCTGAGCCCTGTGTCTGCGCTTTGCATTCAGGCGGATGAACACCGCCTTTTGGAAATGTCAGCAACGATTTCATATTTACTTGATAATTTTAGTTAATTGGATGCGGTTTCCCCTGCCTTGCAGGTCTGTACGACTATTTTATCCCTGGGTCAGGAGCAGCCGATCAGGACAATCCGCCATAATACTTCATAAATTGTGTTCGTTCAAAGACTGCGGGCTCGGTCGCCTTCTCATAGCTCAGTTTCCCTCTAAAGGCTGCCAGATCGGCAAAAGATTTCTGTTCCATCCATTCATCAAGCCCTTTGAGGATCGTAGCGATCTGCCCTGCACCGTTTTTATACAAGGTGGAAACGATCTGCACAGCGGTCGCTCCAGCCAAAATCTGTTTAATGACCCCTGCACTGTCATGCACACCCGTCGAGGCCACCAGATCTTTGTCGATCAGACCGGACATCAGGGCGATCCAGCGCAGAGGCCCACAGCCCTCGGATGGACTGCTCAGAACATCTGCAGATTTTACCACCATCTTGTCAATATCTATGTCAGGACTGTAGTAACGATTAAACAGCACAAAGCCGGACACCTTGTCAGTCCAGCTCAACTTCTGGATGAGGTTGGCCAGTGAGGCCGAATAGTGGCTCATTTTGAGAGTGAGTGGAATGGAAATCATTCCACTCACCGCATTGATGATCTCGGTATACTGCTGCTCATTTTGCCCGCTGGTCATTTTCGGATTCGAGGGAAGCAGGGAAATATTCAGCTCAATAGCATCCGCCCCCTGCTGCTCAATAGATTTGGCAAAGGCAACCCATTCGTGGGCCGAGACACAGTTGATACTGGCTATCACCGGAATATCAACGCTCTTTTTGGCGCCGGAAATCAGTTTCAGGTAACTGTCGACCTCGTTGCCGCGGGTATATGCACGAATATAATCCGTTGCCCCTGGATAATCAGCGGTATAGCTGTCGAGGTTGGCGGATAATTCCGCCTGAATCTGTTCCTCAAAAAGAGACTTCAGCACAACAGCACCGGCACCGTTATCCGCTAACTCCTTTATCTTATCAACCGAATTGGTATATCCACAACTGCCGACAATCAACGGATTTTTAAGATCCAGTCCGAGGTATTTCGTTGATAAATCTTTCATATCGTCTGAGGCGTTCTCCATTGAAAAAGATGTTCTACCTGGCGGCAATCAACATAAAACCTCTCCCGCACTTGAGCGAATAATTGTGCGTAATATGCACAACAAAAAGGAGAAGCGATTAATTGGCATGATAAATTACGGTAGACAAATACTAAATATTTCCAAAATTTCAACAATATTTCGCTACAACTGCGTAAACAAACTACTATCTGACTGTTATTGCGTGGTATAAATTTTCATCTCTGTTTTGTTTAGTAATTCTATTTAACAGAGGTTGACTGTCTTTATCTCAACATATTGTGCGACACTCCAATTTCCGGAAGGAATCTCTGAGAATTTTGGGTCAAAAGAGACCTGGGATGTTGTGCAAGGACAACACCCCAGGCATTTTCAGGAAGAAGATGCCACTACCGACCGTAATTTCTCTATGGCCAGATTGTCCGTGCTGTACCTTTATTTGACAACGGTCATCGCCCATTCAGGCACAACACCAAGCTGAACACCGAACATCGGCAGGACAAAGAGGTAGGTAATAGCCACGGTAATGAACATCCCGAGAATATTGAGACCAAAACCACTTTTCACCATCTGTGGAATGGTCACATACCCGGAGCCAAAAACAATTGCGTTTGGCGGAGTTGCAACCGGCAGCATAAAGGCACAGGAGGCCGCTATCGCTGCAGGTACTACCAACAACAGAGGATTCTGCCCGAGTCCGATGGCAACAGCCGACAGAATCGGCATGACCATCGCAGCAGTTGCAGTATTTGACGTGAGTTCGGTCATAAAAATAATCAGGGTGCTAACGGCAATAACCAACACCAGAATCGGAGCAGTGTCCAAAAGGCTCACCTGACTTCCTATCCAGGTCGCCAGCTCGGTTTCTTTAAAACCACCGGCCATGGAAAGACCGCCGCCAAAAAGTATCAATACCCCCCATGGCATTTTTGAAGCCCAGCGCCAATCCATGACAAAAATATTTTTCTGTAAATTTATTGGAATCAAAAACAAGATCAAAGCACCGGTCATGGCGATAGTCGCGTCGGTGATTAATTTGGGATCGGTAAAAAGAAAGGTCAGTTTGGTTCTGAAAATCCAGCCGAGAGCAGTGAGACCAAAGACCAGTGCCGTCCAGCGCTCTCCAGCGCCCATCCGCCCCATAGCCTTTAGTTCGGCAACAATCAGAGCACGACCACCGGGAACTTTTTTCAATTTCATCGGGTTGGCAAATTTTGTCAGCCACAACCAGCAGAGGGGCAGAAAAATAGCAACAAGAGGAACACCTACCTTCATCCAGTTGGCAAAGGTGATTTCATAGCCATAGGTTTTCTGTAGATATCCGGCAAGCACAGTATTAGGAGGAGTACCAATAATAGTGGCAATACCGCCAATTGATGCCGCATAAGCGATTCCAAGCATCAAATTCAGACCAAAAGCAAAATTTTCCGGCGAGAAATCAATCGTTTTGTCAAGACCTTCCTTTTTCCCTTCCGTGATAACATGAGTGATAATTGCCAGACCAATAGGCAACATCATAACGGTGGTTGCGGTATTCGACACAAAGGCCGATAGGACAGCAGTGGCAGCCATGAAGCCAAAGATCAACCGTCCGGGTGAAAAGCCAACTACCCTGACGATATTCATGGCAATACGCCTGTGCAGCTCCCACCGCTGCATGGCAAGCGCAATAATAAAGCCGCCCATGAACAGGAAAATAAGATGAGAGGCATAAGGGGCTGCGGCCTTTGCAGTGTCCATAATGCCCATAAGCGGAAACAGAGCAATAGGAATAAGGCTCGTTGCGGGAATCGGAATCGCTTCAGTCATCCACCATGTTGCCATGAGACAAGCAACCGCAGCCATTTTCTGGGCCATCGGTTCCATACCCGATGGGGTTGGCATAAAAAGCATCGTGAGAAAGAGCACCGGCCCAACAACCAGACCAATTTTCTGCCGCATGGTGTACTCCCGCGGATCTCCCTCATCGACGCCGCCTGGCCCTGCCTGGATACGTTCAATGTGCTCAGCAGGTGCATCTTCGATTTCTTCAGTCAGGTCGACATCTTTATCCTGGTGCTGTACAGCAAGTGTCACATGATCTTTACTGAAATGCCTGATTAATTTTTTTGGATTAAAACTCATCAGACTCTTAGTTTCATCGTGCATTTGCCAAAGGTGGTCCCAGAAAGCATATCCAGTCATAAACATCCTCCTCATTTTATCTATTGATCCAGCGACATTATAAATTTCAGTGCGGAATTCTGCAAAGCCCATTATCTTGCTTGTTTTTAATTGATTCCAATTGTATACCGCTCTGGCTAAAATTGGGCGACATCCCTATTTATTGCAAGAACCTTACCCTCCCTACGTTCACATTATGCAGAATTTTCGCCTTCGCCATATGCCGACTTTCCAGGTGCTCTGCGGTGCCTTTTTAATCAGTTTTTCCGGTATCTTTGTCAAGCTGGCAGATGTTCCTCCAACGGCGTCGGCTTTTTATCGGGTATTTTTTGGCGCGATTTTTCTACTGTGCGCCACTCTCTGGTTCAAGGATTTCAAAAAACTCATTCCCGTCGAGCTGCTCCTGATTACCTTTTGCGGCTTTGCCTTCGCCCTCGACCTTTTTTTCTGGCATGAAAGTATTATGTACATCGGCCCGGGGCTGGCGACGCTTCTTGGCAATTTCCAGGTCTTTCTTCTGGCCGCGACGGGGATACTCTTTTTCGGTGAAAAGAGCCGTCCCAGGTTTTTTGCTGCCATACCTCTGGCAATTGTCGGCCTCTTGCTTATCATCGGCCTGAACTGGAACAACCTGGACAACAACTATAAAACCGGCATCTATTTTGGTTTGCTGACAGCGGTATGTTACACCGCTTTTCTGCTCAGCCTGCGAAAAATTCAGTCGGACAAAAGTCATTCGATCTTTTCCGCTCTTATGATCATCTCGATCTGGTGCGCTCTCTTTCTTGGCATGAAGATGCTTCATGCCGGCGATTCTTTTATCATCCCGAATACAAAGAGTCTTCTTTCTCTGCTTGGCCTCGGCCTGTTCAGTCAAACAATCGGCTGGGTTTTGATCGCCAATGCCATGCCGAAGATCCGTGCATCGTTTACCGGGCTGATCCTGCTTCTCCAGCCGGCCCTGGCCTTTATCTGGGATGTACTGCTGTTCAACCGGCCAACAGACATCCTCAACTGGACAGGAGTCGTCCTGACCCTGGCGGCCATTTACATGGGCCTGACCGGCAAGGCCGCACGGACGAAACCTTAAACAGTTGCATTCCCGGTATTTCGCTATACTATTACCGCAGGCAATTTATTATCTGTGTTTCAAAACCATATGAGCAGTGAGACTATTATGAAAATTGCAGACTACCAGGATTCTCCTTCCCATAAATTTGACAGCGAGACAGTCAAAGGCGTCACCGGCAGGGTCGTCATCGGCAAGGAAGATGCAGCCGACAACTTTTGCATGCGGGTATTCACCGTCGCTCCGGGTGGTTTCACCCCACGGCACGCACACGAGTGGGAGCACGAAATATTCATTCATTCCGGTAAAGGTCAGGTCTGGCAAAACGGCGAATGGCGGACTGTCACCAGCGGTACAGTGGTTTTCATCCCCGGCAACGAAGAGCATCAGTTCATGAATGCCGGCGGGGAAGACTTCGTTTTTATCTGCCTTATTCCCTCGGGTGTTGCTGAAATATGATGGCGTCGTAAAAACTCTTCATCTTGTTCGTTGTTACAATTTTTCTATCATTACGACGTACTTTAGTACGCCGAAATAATAGAAAAATTGCACGCCTCCAATACGAAGCTTTTTACTTATCCATCGGAAATCGAAGTTCTTACGAGTTTGTCAGAAATAACACCCCGCCACCCTACCGCCCTCCCACCTCTTTCCTGAAAACAGTACTTTAAAACAGTACTTTTTTTTGGTGAGAGGTGGCTTTATAGCAATAAAAGCCAAAAGAGCAAAGCACCCGACAGGCCGAAACAGATTGAAGGTGCGATCAGTCTGCGCCAGGCTCGACCCAGATCCGTTTCAAAATAATTACAGGTAAGAACAAAACAGATGTGAATCGGCGAAATCATCACCCCGGTAAAACCGGAAAACGATCCTAATATCAAGTACGGGACTATCCGGTCCTCCATGCCCAGTGAGTTGAGCAGACCAATCAACAGGGGGAATGTCGCTCCGACAAAGGCCACATTGATGCCCGCGACCATCCCCACCAGAAAGGGCAGAAAGACTGCCGCGGCGAAAAGGGCCACCCCGCCGCCGGCGCTTTGCGCCATCGCCTCGACAATTCCCGCTGCCTGCATCACGTCCTTGAAAACAAAGATCGCCGCGATAACCATGAGCATGGTCCAGAGACTCTTTTTCTTCAATACTGCCCCGAGAAAACTGACGCCGAGCCGATTCTGAATCATGATACAGATAATGGCGGCGAGCAGGGCAGCGATGACGCCCCACTCAAAGGAAATCTTCGCAGCAAAGCCGGCCAGCAGCGTCTCCAGGCCGATGGCTCCGACTATGGCGATGATCAGAGGCAGCCCCTCGGTCACCACCTTGCGTCGCCCTCTTTTCTCCCGGGGCAGGTCAGCTGCCGACGGCAGCGCCGCGGTATGCAGCACCCCCGGCCGGAGGAAAAAGAACCAGCCGATGGCAAACATGGCGACAACCCCCGGCCAGGACCTGGCGATGTATGCCGTAACGGGCACATCAGCCAGGGCAACGGTCAGAATGATTCCGGGATAGAGCGGCCAGGCCATCTCCCAGACGTGGCGGAACCAGTAATTGATAACGACCTTATCCTCTTTTTTTAGGCGCATATCGGCACTTACCGCCTTGACCATAGGCGCCGAAAAAATTGCCCCGCCGGGCATCGGCAAAAGACCGATCAAGGCCGGGAAAAATATCAACCGCAATCGCGGGTGGACAAGATAGCCGGATAACGCATCCATCAACCTTACAGACTGGCCCGACCTTTCCAGAGCATCGGAAAGAACGAGTATCGCGCCGACGATGGTCACCAGAAAGAGAAATTTTTCCTGCACCAACGCCAGACTGCTCGTCTTGAGCAGTTCGGTGGTCGAAAGGCCGAAAATAAGCCCCATAAACAGCCCACCCGCCAAAATTGACAGGGCAAGGCCGAGTTTATTTCTGATACCGACCAGCATCAGACAAAAGGCCGCTATCACTTTCACGAACGGCAGGGCAATTATCATGAATTCCATAAATAACTCTCCAAAAGAGCAGGTAGAAGATCAGTAACGCAGCACGTCAGGAGTCAAATGGCATACTGTATTTCGAGAAAATTCTGCAAACCGTAACCACATCCGTAGAAAAAGTGCATCTGAAAAGGGCATTGCCCAAACAGATTATCTCGAAAAAGCAACCGAAGAGAACCCGACGGTATGTTTTTTGCTTTTACCCTGATTTACAGGTATTATATCTCGACTTTTACAAGATCGGCCAACGACCAACCATAGGCACTATGACGGAAAATCCACACCGACAAAGCGGCGGCGGCTGCATTATCTGCCTGGCCTGCATCATTGCCTGCCTTTTCCTGATGCTGCCGCCGCTGTCCCTGGCCGATAAGGAAAAGAAGACGGTTCTCTATCTCAACTCGTACCACAACGGCTACCACTGGTCCGATGGGCTGCTCGAGGGAATTCGTACCGTGTTGAACCAGGGCCGGTATAAAGTGGATTTGCAGATTGAGTATATGGATGCGAAGAAATACAACTACGACAGCATTTCCAATAATCTGTATGCACTGTACCTGGACAAATTCAAGGAGGAGCACTTTGACATCGTCATCCTGTCCGATAACGATGCCTTGAACTTCGTCAATAAGCACCGGCACGACCTTTTCAAAGATATTCCCGTGGTGTTTTGCGGCGTCAACGACCTCGGGGATGGTGATATTGCCGCCGGCAATATTACCGGCATTGTCGAGGTCTACGATTTTATCGGTACCCTGCAGGTGGCCCAAAAACTCCATCCGGAAAAAAACCGCCTCGTCTATCTCATTGATACGTCGACTACCGGTATCGCCATTCGCCATCAGGCGGAAACGCTTCTCGAACAACACAATCTCGGGCTGCAGGTCGAATTCTGGTCTCGGCTCAGCCTCGAAGAGACGCAAGAAAGGGTTGGCGCGCTCCCGGACAACACCTTTTTGTTTATCGCTCCTTATTATCAGACCATCAACGGACGATTCTACACCTCGGAGGAGGTCACCGCCGCCATCTATTCGCACAGTTCCGTGCCCATCTATACCGCCTGGGAGTTTATGGTCGGCTATGGTACCGTCGGCGGCAGAGTCCTTTCCGGCGTCGAGCACGGCAAAACCGCCGGAGAAATGGCATTGCAGATCCTCGGCGGCACCAGGGCCGATGATATCCCCATAATACGGGAACCCGGAGACGGTATGTATCTCTTTGATTACCAGGTGATGGACAAGCTCGGCATCAACCAGCAGCTCCTGCCGGAAAACAGCCGGATAATCAACGCGCCCAAGGCCTTCTACTCGCTGTCAAAAGAGCTGTTCTGGACGATGATAATCAGTTTTGTCATCCTGTTTCTCGCTCTGGTGTCCATGGTTGCAGCGATGCTGGAACGCCGCAAGGTCGAGCGCAAGATAACCGACCAGCTGGCGTTTCAGGAGACTCTCATGGATACCATCCCCCAGCTGGTCTCGTGGAAGGACGTGGAGGGAAGGTACCTCGGCGCCAACCAGGCGTTTATTGAATTTTTCGGCATCCGCAACATTCTCCAGGTCGTCGGTAAAAAAACCGGCGAACTGCTCAGCGACAGTGCCTATAGTGAATGGTCGATAAAAGCCGACGGCCTCGTCGTTGACAAGAAGGAGGCCTATCGCAAGATACGCCGCAAGGTCAGTGACATGAACGGCGCCGAGGCCTGGATAGAGGTCAACAAGGTACCGCTCAGAGGTCAGGGAGAACGGATAGTTGGCGTCCTCACCACCGCGGAGAATATCACCAAGGAACAAAACCTTGAAAAACAGCTCCTGCAGTCGCAGAAAATGGAGGCAATCGGCACCCTTGCCGGAGGCATTGCCCACGACTTCAACAACATTCTCACCTCGATCATCAATTCCACGGAGCTGGCCATCGGCGATGTTCCCCCCGGCAGCCGGACCGAGGCCGACTTAAACAGAGCTCTCAAGGCGGCCAGGAGAGGGGCGAGGGTTGTCCAGCAGATCCTTTCATTCAGTCGCCCGTCGCGCGAGGGCTTTCGCCCAACCGACCTTGGCCAGGTAGTGCAGGAAGTTGTCCAGCTGATGGAGGCGTCCATGCCGGCTGACATAAGGGTATGCAGCCATATTGCCCCCGGCCGGAATTACTTTGTCCATGCCGATCCGACCCAGATGCATCAGGCCCTCCTCAACCTCTGTACCAATGCCTTCCATGCACTGCGGACAACCGGCGGCCAGATCGACATCGAGCTTGCCCCCGTGCCCGCCGAAGAAAATCCGCTTACGCCGGTCGATACAGTCGCCGCCAACGACTGTATAAAACTGTCGGTTTCAGACGACGGCCCCGGCATCAACCCGGAAATACTGCATAAAATTTTCGATCCATTTTTCTCGACAAAAAGTAAATCAGAAGGCACCGGTCTCGGCCTGGCCGTCGTCCATGGTATTGTCAAAAGTCATCTGGGAACGATTCAAGTGAGCTGCGGCGATACCGGGGGGACAACCTTTGCCATCTTCCTCCCGGAAGCCGCCGCCTGCGCAGACATCGTCTCGAGCAGTCCGGGTGGCCTGCACGACCTTGGCGGACACATCCTCTTTGTTGAGGATGATGAAGACCAGCTGCAGACAACACCCCGCCTGCTGGAAGATATGGGCTTTTCGGTCACCGCGCTGCGCGAAGCGAAAGCGGCGTTACGCCTGGTGGCCGCCGGGACCCATCATTTCGACCTGCTCATTACCGATTTCGACATGCCGGTCATGAACGGCACCAAACTGGCCGGCCTGCTCCCCGAACTCCCGGTCATTCTTCTCTCCGGTCGAGACGACGCACGGGTCGCCGCAAAGGAACACTCGAATATCCACAGTGTCATTATCAAACCCTATGACAAAAAAGACCTCATGGACGGAATCCGTGAGGTTATGCACAATGGAAAAAAGTATGCCAAGGATCCTCATAATAGACGATGATGTCGACGCCTGCGAAACAATGGTCAGCCTGGTTACCCGGCTCACCTACCATGCCGACATGGCCCACACCCGCCAGGAGGGGTTGCGTCTTGCCCGCAATAACAAGTATGACGTGGTGTTTCTTGACGTCTACCTTCCCGACGGCAATGGTCTGGAAATTCTCCCGCCGCTGCTGGCCCAGGAGGATCCGCCTGAAGTGATCATCCTGACCGGCAAGGGCAATCCGGACGGTGCCGAGCTGGCCATCGAGGGGGGCGTCTGGGACTATCTCCTCAAACCGACCTCCATTCGCGACATCACCCTTACCCTCAACCGGGCACTGAAATATCGCACGGAAAAAAAAGGCCACATCGCACCGGCAGCACCGACCATGCTGGAGGGAGTCGTCGGCAGCTGCCCGGAAATACGAGCAAGTATCAACCTGACCGCCAAGGCGGCACGTTCAGACACCAACGTGCTGATAAGCGGAGAAACAGGCACCGGAAAAGAATTATTTGCCGGCATCATTCATAAAAACAGCGGCCGTTCTTCGGGAAACTTCGTGGTGGTCGACTGCACCGCCCTGACGGAATCCCTGGTCGAATCGACGCTTTTCGGCCATAAAAAAGGCTCGTTCACCGGGGCGCAGTTTGATCGCCAGGGACTTATTAACGCTGCCGATGGCGGGACACTCTTTCTCGACGAGGTGGGTGAAATGCCCCTGTCCATCCAGAAAGTCTTTCTCCGGGTTCTGCAGGAAAAACAGTTCCGGCCGGTCGGCGCCGTCAAGGAGCAGGTCTCCAATTTTCGACTCATTGCCGCAACCAACCGGAACCTGGATGACATGGTCGACAAGGGGCTGTTTCGCAACGATCTGCTTTTTCGCATCAATACCATGCGCATCCACCTGCCTCCTTTACGCCAGCGCACCGGTGACATTGCCGAACTGGCAACGGTCAGGGTCAACCGGCTCTGTGAAAAATTCGGTTTGGAACATAAAAAATTTGGCGATGATTTCATCCCGACGCTGAATGAATATACATGGCCCGGCAATGTCCGGGAGCTGTTTAACATTCTCGAGCGGGCGGTAATCGATGCCGGCGGGGAGAGTACCCTGTATGCCATGCACCTGCCGAGAAGCCTGCGTATCCAGGTGGCCAAGACGCAGATATCACAGCTTACCGGCAGAGAGGTCATTGAGGAAACTCCTGGAGGAATGCACCCGCTGGTCCAGACTGTCGGCCAGAAAATATTTGAAGATATCTTTGACAGCTCGCTCCTGCCCCTGAAGGAATTCAAGAATACGGCGGAAAAAATCTACCTCGGCGAACTGATCCGCCAGTGCGACGGTAATATGCAAAAAATCATGCATGTTTCCGGGCTGTCGCGTTCCCATTTCTATGCACTTCTGAAAAAGTATCATCTGACCCTGTAAGCGATAGTTCCCGGTAGGTGCCGTACTACCACCCGGTATTCAGGCCATACCAGCTTCTTGTCCTTTTTTTAAGACAAAGATTTATTGATATAATAACAACGCTTTGACACTTTAAAAACTGTTTCATCAGACGCACAGCAAATATGTCCTGCACATTCGTCCTGTTTTTCAGACAGCCGCAAAATTTAAAATATATTTAATTATTTCTCACACCTCAATCGATTTTCGCCAGAGGTGACACTGCCGAATATCATCGTAAGATCCTGAAACTGGAGTACACAATGTCCTTTTTTTCAGACACCATGTATACTGCTTGTTGAAAGGAACTTGCCAAAAAGAAGCTAATAGGATGATTTTTCTTCAAAAATCTACAGAAACCTGCTTCTGGCACAACAGTTGCTCTGTTTTTGAGAAGCGAGACCAATACCCGCACCAAACAAACAGTGCATCTTTTCCAGAGTACCTACATACCAACAAAGCGCAGGAGAGAGTGTATGACAAAAAACAATACCGCCCGTTTCATCGAGTCTGCCGGACGTGTCGGGGCAGAGGTTCTCCAGGTAGACAGCCTTCAGGAAGCCGTCAGCTATATCAGAGACAAGGCACAAGGAACAACCCTGGTGCCCGAGACGTCGCTGGTCAGGCGCCATCACCTGCGGGCCCTTCTTTCCGAGGCCGGCGTTGACGTTTTTACCGAAAAATTCAGAAATGCCGGCCAGATGCCTGGTGCGGGTGTCACCTTCTGCAATTTCTGTCTGGCCGACAGCGGAACGGTGGTTCTGGAAAGCACCGATGAGGAAATTCGTCTGGCGACAACCCTGCCCGAGCTGCACTTTATTCTGGTCGACCCGGCAACAATCCTGGAAGACAATCTGGCCGCGGTCGAACCGATGACCGCCTTCCATCAGGGACATGAGCCGAAATTTATTGCCTACATCAGCGGTCCCAGCCGTACCGCCGATATTGAACGGGTTTTGACCATTGGCTGTCATGGTCCAAGAGAAGTGCATATTCTTCTGGTCAACGACATCTCCAGTGATTTATTTGAAAACTGATTAAGGACAACTGCCATGGCCACCGACGAAACGTATAAAAAGAGTGTTGAAGATGCTATCGCCAACCCTAAACTCAGCAAGGCACTGCACCTTTTTGGCGACGCCTACCTGATAGCCCGGGAAAACGCCTTCAGAGGCCTTGATTTTGAAGCGATGCGCACCGAGCTCGCCGCCATGAAAGATGATGTTCGCATACGCCGAAAAGAGCTGCTCGCCGAATTCATCAAAAATGCCCAAGCAGCGGGTTCCAAGGTCTTTATCGCCAGGGATACCAAGGAAGCCAACGACTATGTGATCAAGCTCGCTAAAGAGAAAGGGGCCAAACTCATTGCCAAATCCAAATCAATGGTCTCCGAGGAGGCTCACCTGAACAAGTCCCTGGCGGCGCAGGGTATCCGTGCCTCGGAGACCGATCTCGGCGAGTGGATCATCCAGCTGGCCGGGCAGCGCCCAAGCCATATGGTCATGCCGGCCATCCATATGTTCAAGGAGGAGGTGGCCGAACTCTTCACCAAGGAATCCGGCACCCGTCTTTCTCCGGAGATCAAAACCCTGGTCGATCACGCCCGCCAGCGCCTGCGTAAGGAATACTTTAATGCCGATATCGGCCTGACCGGAGCCAATTTTCTCGTGGCCAACACCGGCGGCATCGGTCTGGTCACCAACGAGGGGAACGCCAGACTCTGTGCCACCCTGCCGAAGGTACACGTGGTCTTTGCCGGTATCCACAAACTGGTGCGTAACATGGAGGATGCCATTAAAATCACCCGGCTCCTGCCGCGAAACGCCACCGGCCAGCTGCTTACTTCCTACATTACCTGGATTCGCGGGGCGGTGCCGGTAAGCGGGGAACAAAAAGAGCAGCATATCATCCTCATCGACGGCGGCCGCGAAGCCCTGTACGAATCGAAGGTCTGCCAAAATGCCCTGCGCTGTATCCAGTGCGGCGCCTGCGCCAATGTCTGCCCGGTCTACCAGACCGTCGGCGGCCATGTCTTCGGTTCGATCTACATCTCGGCCATCGGCATTATCCTCACCGCCTTTTACGAGGGACTGGACAAGGCGAAAGAGATCACCAGAGCCTGTATCGGCTGCCGGTCCTGTGTGGCGGTCTGTCCTGCCAAAATTGATCTGGAAGAGATCATCCTCCATCTGCGCAACGAGGTAACCAAGGAATACGGCATGGGCGTTGTGAAAAATATCGCCTTCAAAGCGGTCATGAAAAATCGCACGCTCTTTCACAGCATGGTCCGGGCCGCCTCCAAACTGCAGCGGCCGGTCACCGAGAAAAAAAGCGGCGACTCCGAACGGCGCATTATCCGGCATCTGCCCCTGCATTTCATGGAAAAAGACTTTACCGAATGGCGCGATCTGCCGTCTATTGCCGCGAAATCCTTCCGCGATCAATTCGACACAATTCCGCAGCATGTCACCAAGCCGCAATACCGCGTCGGCTTCTTTGTCGGCTGCGGCGCCGATTTTGTCTATCCGGAAGTGGGGGTCAGTTTGATCAAGGTGCTCAACGCCCTGGATGTCGAGGTGGTTTTTCCGAAGGGCCAGAACTGCTGCGGCATCCCCGCCCTGTACGCCGGTGATACCGAGACCGGGGTCGAGCTGGCCAAACAGAGTGTTGAGGCCTTTACCGAGGCGGATGTCGATTATATCCTCGCCATCTGTCCCACCTGCACCATGGCCGTGAAGCGGGATTTCGTCGACAGGCTCGCCGATCATCCCCAGTGGTCGGCCAAGGCCATGGCCCTGTCGAGCAAAACCATGGATGCCTCAGCCTTTCTGGAAAATATCCTCGGTGCTTCCGAAAAACTTCGGGCCATGGGTCTGGCAACAGCTTCGCATCCGGCACAAACCGTGACCTACCACGACTCCTGCCATCTCAAACGTGGTTCCAATGTCTGGAAGGAGCCGCGGGCTCTGCTTACGGCTTCCGGGCATCAGATCAAGGAAATGAAGAACTCCGACCGCTGCTGCGGTTTCGGCGGAACCTATTCTTTTCTCAGCCACCCGCAGATCTCCAGGCAGATCACCAAGGATAAGGTCGCGACTATCCAGGACACCGGCGTGAAAATCGTCGCCACCGATTGTCCCGGCTGTATGATCATGTTGAAGGGCGCTGTCGGCAAGGCGGATGAGTCGGTTCGCTGTGCACATACCATGGAGCTCCTGGCGGAATCGCTCAACGAAAAAAACTGAGCCGTCGTTTCTTCACAAAAAACTAGACGTTTTTCGGTAGACCATTATGAATATACGACCCATCACCCCCAAACGTATCTCCGGCCAGATTTTTCAA
Source organism: Desulfocastanea catecholica (assembly GCF_054657295.1). Classification (NCBI taxonomy): domain Bacteria; kingdom Pseudomonadati; phylum Thermodesulfobacteriota; class Desulfobulbia; order Desulfobulbales; family Desulfobulbaceae; genus Desulfocastanea; species Desulfocastanea catecholica. The sequence goes on along the minus strand of NZ_BAAHYZ010000002.1, from coordinate 234,430 downwards.
CAGATACGCGAGTTGATCTATAAAGGAGTGTATAAACCAGAGCAGCAGATTCCCCCGGAACGGGATCTCGCCGCCTCAATGGAAGTAAGCAGAACATCGGTCAGAAACGCCATCGACAAACTGGTGCAGATTGGACTTCTGCACCAGCTTCAGGGCCAGGGCACCTACGTCAGCTCCCCGGAAACCCGCAGGGGGAATCCGTTCTCCGGGGCACATGAAGCATAATGCGGCCGCCTACGAGGATATCCTCGACCAGCATCGGAGGATCTTCGAGCATATCAATAACCGGGATGTGCAAAAAGCCGAGACGACCATGCGCGACCACATTCTCTATGTACTGCATTTTTTCGAGAAACGCAGAGCCGTTGCGGAGAGTATGCCGCTCAACCATCAGGCGGCATAGAGAGCAATGAGAAACGCCGGAGAGTCAACTGGAGCGACTCCCGGCGTCTCTTTCTTATAATTCAACATCGTAAAGAGCCGGATTTCAAGATGGCGTCGATACAACCTATTTGTTATAGCTGAGCAGCTGTTCTTTCAAGCCCTTGTTGACCGGCTTTTCGCCCAGCCAGATGCGCAACAGGGCGTCATTGAAGTCCTTTCCGGGGATCACGCCCTTTTCCTCTTTGGCGATAGTGACCACGGTTCCCTGGGCCGGAATATAATCAAGGACAATACTCTCGCCCTTCCTGGCATCGACAAACATCGCGTTGAATTGATTGATCCTTTCCTGCAATTTGACCACTTCTTCCGCCGGGGAGTTGCCGGCAAAGCCTTCGTCCCAGCCGGCGGTCAGTTTTTCCTTTTCCACTTTATCATAGAGAAAATGCATGACGACCCGTTTGCGTCCGTCCTTGTCGATCACCTCGCTGGCCACACTCGAGGGATGCTCTAGGTGCAGCTCAGCAATGTAGATATCGAAAAAAAACTTCGATCTGATGCCGGCACCGTTCAGATGCAGCTGAATACCATCTTCCGTCTGCAGTGTTTCCTGCACCATCACCCCGGCAATCTCTTTGGCATTTGCCGGCACACTGCAGCATAACAAAAAGCAGAGAACAAAAAATCGCATTGTGATACTCCCTTGTCTGAGGTTGAGGTATGGGGTAGACGTTCACCGGCACCGGTCAACGTTTACCATATGGCGGTGAAAATTAACGATGTACTGTACTGCTTTCTAACGAGTACGTAAACGTAAAATTACTCTTGCCAAAGATTCAATGTTGTTCCTCGCATATTTAGCACTATACTATGCAGCGAAATATCATGATGCGACAACTGATTAATCTCCAATTACAGGAAACCATGGCTGATAGTTTAGAAAGGGTTATCTCACTGTCCGGCAATTTTTTCGGCGTCGCCTGCAACACCACCGAACTGGTCACCGAGGCGTGCCGACGCCATGATGTCGGCCCACTGGCCGCCGCGGCTCTCGGCAGGGCGTTGACCGGCGCCGCTCTTCTGGCGGCACTGTTAAAAGATAGCCAGAGTGTCCTGCTAAAGTTCGAAGGAAATGGTCCACTGAAGAAGATCATCGCCGAGGCGGGCTATGATGGCTGGGTGCGGGGCTACGTTGCCGAACCCCATGCCGAGATGCCACTCAAGGATGGACGCATCGATGTCGCCGGCGGCCTTGGTAAAGCAGGCTTTCTCACCGTGGTGAAGGATATCGGCAACAACCGCAAATATCCCGGCACAATCGAACTGTACACCAGCGAAATCGGCGAAGATCTCGCCTATTATCTTTCCCAGTCCGAACAGACCCCATCGGCTATCGCCCTGGCCATTCACCTGGCGCCGGATGGTTCGATTGGCGCTGCAGGCGGTTTTCTTATCCAATCCCTGCCCCCGGCAGAGGAAACAGTACTCTCACAGCTGGAAAAAGAAATCGCCACCATGCCGCCTCTATCCCGGCTCCTCCTTGAAGGGGAGAGTCCGGCTGAAATTCTGTCACTTTTATTTCGGCAGGTTCCCCATAAAACCATAGGCTCGCGGCAACTTGTCTATGCCTGCAGCTGCAGTCGGGCCAAGATGGAAGGGGCGCTTTTTTCACTTGGTGAAGAGGATATTCGCTCCCTGCTGGAAAAAGAAGATGGAGTGGACGTACAATGCGAGTTCTGCCGGCAAAGCTACAGGTTCGGCAAAGATGACCTGCTCCATCTGCTGCAGACGAATCAGAAACCGTCATAACCCTGCCGTTAGCAGGCTTCAGAACACATATTTTTGTGCTGATAATTTGACAGGCAATCGCGCAATAGCGTACTCTGTCGACAGTGAAGAAAATTCTTACAACGGCAGGTCGACATGGCTCAGAAAGTAAAAAAGTCTAAACGAGCGGCACTCCGCTATAAGTTTGCCAACAAAACGATAACCTATATGGCCAAAGGTCAATTGGGACAGGCAACGTTACAGAACATTTCCACGAGTGGCTGTGCTGTAACAAAAAGCAGCACGCAGCTCACTAAAAATGATCAAGTTCTCATCGTCATTGAATTGACGGAGTGCGACCGACCGCTCGAACTCAAAGGGCGGGTGATGCGTGCCGGTGAGGCGGCATTTTCCGTTCAATTCACCGACCTTGATGAGAGTTTTGTCAGCCATTTTTCCATCATCCTGGCCACAGAACTCCGTCACTGCCGGTCAAAGTAATTTTTTTTCCTTTCCTTTAGAAAATTCACCGGGTACTCACTCTGTGATACCCCTGCCCGGTTATACTCTCCTGAAAGATCAACAAAGGAGGGTATCAAATGAAAGAACACACGCAAACCTTCAACAAAACTATTTTCAGCCATTGCCCGGCGAGCCGGACCAATCCATTCATCACCATTCTGAAAGAACGACTCACGTCATGCAAGGATCAATTACAAAGCGGCGCGGCAAGCCTGGCGATCGGCACTGTTTTTCTGCTGGCCGTTTATCTTTTTTTTACGCAACTCGCCGCTTACGGCTGGCAGTAGTCCTTTTTATTTCTCCTGACGCCACAGTTGCCGAACGATCCGTTTTATTGTAAATCGACAGAAACTGCTTTCTACACCCAGGCTGTTATGCCGGTGATATTCTATGCAATGATAATTTATGGAGACCGAAATGAAAGAGACGCGTGACAAGGCCAGAAAAATGATGGAGCCCTTCTGTAAAGTCTGCCCGATTTGCAACGGCAAGGCCTGCGCCGGCCAGGTGCCGGGTATGGGCGGGCTTGGCAGCGGCTCCTCTTTTATCAATAATGTGCAGGCGCTGGCCAGGATTCAGTTCAATATGCGCCTGATCCATGACGTCACCGACCCGGATACCTCGGTGACCATACTGGGCAGACAACTCGCCCTGCCCGTCCTGGCCGCACCTATCGGCGGCGTGTCCTTTAATATGGGCGGGGGTGTTTCCGAAGAAGAGTATATCGCGGCCATCATTCATGGTTGCAAGGCCAAAGCCATCATCGGCTGCTGCGGCGATGGGGTACCCGATTTCATCCATCAGGCCGGATTTGGTGCTATAAAATCCGCCGCCGGTCATGGCATTCCCTTTATTAAACCCTGGGAAGACGATGAACTGCAGAGAAAAATTGACGCGGCCCAGGCAACCGGCACCGACACCATCGGCATGGATATCGACGCCGCCGGCCTCATCACCCTGCGCAAGATGGGACGGCCGGTTTCTCCGAAACCGCTGGAAAAACTCACGGAAATCATCCGTAAAAGTGGCATGAAATTTATCCTCAAAGGAATCATGACCCCGGATGAAGCGGAGCTGGCCGTTACTGCCGGTGCCGACGCGATCGTCGTCTCCAACCATGGCGGCAGGGTGCTCGACCATGCCCCCGGCAGTGCCGAGGTGCTGGCCGATATCGCCGACAGGGTACAGGGCCGGATAACCATTCTGGCCGACGGCGGCATCCGTACCGGAGGCGATGTCCTGAAAATGCTCGCCCTCGGGGCCGATGCGGTGATGGTTGGCCGTCCGTTCTCCGTTGCCGCCGTCGGCGGGCTGCAGCAGGGTGTTGAAACCGCTATCGACGCGCTCATGGCCGAATTGAAACAGACGATGGTGCTCACCGGGACCAGATCGGCCTCCAGTGTTGACCGGAAGATTTTATTTTCCCGTAACGGCTAAGCCTTAGCCCGGGGTATTCCGGTGCAAGGAACAGTTCGCCCTGCCTCCTTCGACCAAACCGCCATAGTGGTTTTACTATCGTTCGGGGCACAAGGATGATGGCATAATGTGGTTTTTCGATATAACGAGGAACCCCATCGCCTGATTCTTTTCAGCTGGTAAGGAAGGTCTGTCGTTTTTTTGCTCTTTCACTGCCCGGCATTGACTTTGTTGCGCAGAATACCGGATGGTTTGAAAGTCACCACTCTTCTGGCATTGAGCATCAGGTCATCACCCGTCTGCGGATTCCGTCCACGACGCGGACTCTTCTCGCGGACATTAAATTTGCCGAACCCGCTCAGGAGAAGATCTGATCCGCTGATAAGGGTCTCTTTCGACAAACGCAAAAATGCCTCGACCGATTCGGTCGCCTGGGCCTTGGTCAAGTTTTCGTGTTTTTCATACACCTGCTGCACCAGATCCGCCTTGGTAAGTGTCATTCATCTCTCCTTAAGTTATGAAGGTAATTCCGACTGTCTTCGACAGATCATATTCTGAAAATTAAAAAAGTTAAAGAAATTAGTGTTATGTCTGTCATTTTTCGTTACATTTCATCCAGGATGGGGCCTCGACCAGACAGATCAGCAGACATCGGCCCCGTTAACCCCGCCAAACAGGAGCTTACAATGCAAGCGATGGAGAATACTATCCTGCAGCACGTACCAGACACCCCCGACAGCACACAACGGTACCTCTTTTATCTGCACGGCCTGATCGTCGAAGAGGCTGGAATCCGTCCCAAAAGCGACGAACACGGATACTATGAATACCAGCGCATTCTTGAAGAGCTGGCCCGGGAAGGATTTATCGTCATAAGTGAGGCACGCAAGCAAGGCACGGAAATCAAACCCTATGCCGAAAATATCGTCTCGCAGATTAAACACCTTCTGGCACACGGGGTTGCGCCGGGAAATATCACCGTCATCGGCGCCTCCAAAGGCGGCGTCATCAGCGCCTACGTCTCGACCATGCTGAAGGAAAAAGAGATAAATTATCTTTTCCTGGCCGGATTATTCGAAAAATGTCTTATAGATACTTCTCTTACATTATATGGCAACGTGCTGTCGATCCATGATCGGTCGGATAAACTGTCCATCACTCCGGGTCTATATTTTCAGCGATCGGCAGGGCTCGGCCGGTTCAAGGAAATCGTTCTGGCACTTGACCTCGGCCACGGTCTGATTTACCAGCCCTATCGGCAATGGATCGACCCGTTTATGGCATGGCTGAAAGCAACAGCAGCAGCACAACCCAGATTACACATCATCGGCGTGCTGCACGGCGATATCGCCAGCCGTGACGACGCTCCGAAAAATTTTTCTGAATCAACCAGGACAGGCACCCTGGAAATCTATCCCGAATATCAGGACGGACTCGACGGTATTGTTGCCGGTCAAACCATCGTTGTCCTTTTCTGGCTGCACAAATCACGCCGCGACACCCTCAAGGTCTATCCACGGGGCGACAAATCAAGAGGGCTCAAGGGGGTTTTTGCCACCCGCAGTCCGGTGAGACCAAATCCGCTGGCCATTTCAGAACTGAAAGTGCTGGCGATCAATGGCAATCTTCTTGAGGTTTCCGGGCTGGATATCCTCGATGGCACGCCGATCATTGATATCAAGAAAACGCTCAGCCGCTGACAATCGGCGACACAAGGGCAGCAGACGACATTCCGGCACAGCCGCGCTGGGCGACGGCAGAGTGAATAATCATTGCAAGCGACGTAAATGATTACTATTATTTTAAATAAGTTACTATGTCTTGCAAAAGACAACGGCAGAGACCTGTACTATAACCAGCTCCGGTTATGACAATTGAATATTATTGCCATGGAGAAGACAATGAGCGAGAAAGCGATACTGAGCGTTGACGGAAAGAATTTTGAATTTGATGTCATTACCGGTACAGAGAATGAAAAATGCATTGATATGCAGAATCTCCGCAATAAAACCGGTTATATTACCATGGATCCCGGCTTTGGCAACACCGGCTCCTGTTACTCGTCCATAACCTATGTCGACGGGGCCAAGGGTATCCTCAGATACCGAGGCTATCCTATTGAAGAGCTCGCTGAAAAGGCGATTTTTATCGAAACCGCCTATCTTATTCTCTACGGCGAATTGCCCAACAAAGAGCAGCTGCAATCCTTCTCGGATAGGATCAAGGAACATGCTCCGATCCATACCAATCTCGAACACCATTTTTCCGGCTTCCCAAAATCTGCGCCGCCCATGGCCATTCTGTCGGCGATGCTCAACCTTGTCGCCTGTTTTCATCCGGAAGTCCTCGAGGTGCCGACGACCGGGGCGCAGTTTGACCGCACCGCGGCGCTGCTGCTTTCCAAGGTGCGAACCATTGCCGCCTTTGCCTACCGCATGGCCGCCGGCAGGCCGTTCAATCATCCCAATCCCAACCTGACCTACTGCGGTAATTTTCTACATATGATGTTTTCCGATCCATACCAGGAATATAAGGTTACGCCGATTATCGACAAGGCACTCAACCTCTTTCTCATCCTGCATGCGGATCATGAGCAAAATTGTTCCACCTCGACCGTCCGGGTAGTCGGCAGTTCCCGCGCAAATCTCTTCAGTTCGGTTGCCGCCGGGGTATGCGCCCTCTGGGGCCCCTTGCATGGCGGGGCCAATGCGGCGGTGATCACCATGCTCGAAGATATTCAGAAATCCGGTCGCCCCGCTTCCTACTACCTCGACAAGGCCAAGGACAAAAACGATCCTTTCCGGCTGATGGGTTTTGGTCACCGGGTATATAAAAACTTTGACCCGCGGTCACTCATCCTGAAGAAGCGTGTCCACGATGTTTTGAAAGCCCTCAACGTACAGGATAGCCTGCTGGATATCGCCCTGGAACTTGAAGAAACCACGCTCAATGACGACTATTTCCTGTCCAGAAATCTTTATCCCAACGTTGACTTTTATAGCGGCATTCTGCTGCGGGCCATCGGTATCCCGCTCAATATGTACACCGTCATGTTTGCCATTGGACGAATGCCCGGCTGGATAGCCAACTGGAAAGAGCTGCATGATCATAAACTGCGTATTTCACGACCGCGCCAGATCTATACCGGTGAAACAACTCGCCATTTTGTCCCCATGGCCGAACGGTAAGAGCGAACCGCCGCCCCTCTCCTCTCAGCCTGATTCCTCTCTTTATCGAGGAATCAGGCTGGCCTTTTCCTCCTCATCTTCTTGCAACAATTATTTCTTGTAAAGAATCGGCGTCGTGGTATTCTGCAAAATTCTTCAGAGAGTATCTAGAAAAAACAACTACTTGTTTCAAGGAAGCTTATGGAAATAATCAATTGGAAAAATGAATTCAGCGTCGGCGTAAAAGAAATGGACGAGCAGCATAAAAAACTGCTCGCCATGATCAACCGGCTGATTGAGGAACAACACACCCTGACCGATCCAAGAACGATTGCCGACCTTCTGACGGAAATGACCGACTATGCCCAGGTCCATTTTCGAGCCGAAGAGTTTCTCATGGCAGAATACGGCTATGAGCAGAAAAGTGCACAAGAGAAACAGCATCAGGGATTTATCGACAAAACCATTTCCTTTTACTCGGCAACGGATATTGGACCAAATGTTCTCTCCGTCGCCCTTTTGGATTATCTCGGCAGCTGGCTGGTCGGACATATCCTGCAAGAAGATATGAAATATAAAGATTTTTTCAGAAGCAAAGGACTTCGCTGATAGATTATGGAACAGATGCACAATAACTCTTTTCAGGACCATTCAAAAAATTTCCAGGCGATGGTTTCCCGGGTTGAACGATATGGCGAGCTCGAAAAGCCGGACGGCTACGGGAAACGGACTGGCGACTGCGGCGACACTATCGAAATGTACCTGTCCATCCAGGCCGGGCAGATCCGCATGATCACCTTTCGAGTGCAGGGATGCGCCAATACCGTGGCCTGCGGCAACACCGTCTCGACCTTGATGGAGGGGCGAACCCTCAGCGATGGCTGGCGGCTCACTCCGGAAAACGTCTCGGATTATCTGCAAACCCTGCCGCCGGATCATTTCCACTGCGCGGAACTTGCTGTGGGCGCCTTTTATAAGGCGCTGACGGACTATAGCAGAAAACAAAGAGAACCGTGGAAGAAGGCTTATCCGCAGCGCTAAGCGCCCACCGTGCGCTGCGCCTCGCGGCAAAAGCAATTTCATGACACCCTTCCCGTTAGGTAAAGACGACAGGAAGGGTCGGCGACAGTCACGACTGAAGGGCAATGCCGCTTAATACAGGACGTCGGCCGAATCAAGAATAGCCTGGTCAATGACAAGCCCCATACGCTCCGCCGCTTTTGGATTTATATGGAAAGTAAGGTTTTTCTGGAACTCGACCGGAATGGTCTCGGGTTTGGCACCGGCGAGAATTTTCCTGGCCATGGCCCCGGTCTGCTTGCCATGCAGATAATAATCAAAGCCCATGGCGGCAATCGTTCCCCGCTCAACCGAATCCGTATCGGCACTAAACAGCGGCATCTTGGTCCGTTCGCAGACCTTCACAACCGCCTCAAGAGATGAGACGACGGTATTATCGGTCGGCACGTACACCGCATCGACCTTGCCGACAAGACTCTGCGCCGCCTGATAGACATCGGCGGAGTTGGTAACCGGTGCGTCGATGATGGTAATATCCCTCTCGATAGCCGCTGCTTTAAGCCGTTTCACATTGGATACCGAGTTCATTTCTCCGGCATTATACATCACCCCGAGTTTTTTCAGCCCAGGCAGAAAACGACGAACCATATCGAGATGCTTGTCCATGGGCATCTGGTTGGAAACACCGGTAATATTTGGTCCGGGGTGCATATAGTCCTTGACCAGGCCGGCGGCGAGGGGGTCAGTGATCGCCGTAAACAGCATCGGGGTATGGGCCAGCTGCGGCGCCTTGTCGTACACTTTGGCACAGGCCTGGGCATTCGGCGTGGCGATCGCCACGATCATATCCGGTGCATCGGAGGCGATCTGGGTGGCAATCTGATTGGCCGTGCCCATATTGCCATGGGCATTGTATTCTTTGTATTCAACCGCAACACCGTTTTCGGCCAGGTCATCCTTAAACCCCTGCAGCACCGCATTCAGAGCAGGGTGTTCAACAAATTGACTGACGGCGATCTTGACCGACTGGGCATTGACATTCGCGGCAAAGGCCAGCAAGGCTGTCAGCACAATAGTTTTCACAATTTTTCTCATTTCTTCCCTCGTCTCGTTTGAGTTAGTACTGGTCGGGTACGGCACATTGCTATTGACCTTTGTAGAAGATTATGCGAATTCATTCAAGCAAATAGAGGGCCATTGCCCGACCAGCCACATTTTTCCAGGGAAAAGCGTCGAGCACATCCGGTGAGGGAGAAGGAACCGACACTCTTCAATCACCTCGCCCCTGTTGCAGTGTTCGGGCAAAACGGGTATTTTCCATAACATCCCGCTACATCAGCTATCAAAAAAACAGGCAGCTTCTTTTTGCCTGTCAACCTGAGGACACAACAATGTCTGGCAAAACGGTTTCCCTCTTTATTCAATGTCTTGTTGATACCATGTTTCCCGAAACCGGGGAAGCGATGATCACTGTTTTCGACCGGCTTGGCCTTGCCTATGATTACCCGCAGGGACAGACCTGCTGCGGCCAGCCGGCCTTTAACAGCGGCTACAGCCACGATGCCGCCGCTGCGGCAAAACATTTTATCGACATCTTTGAGGATGCGGAAGTCATTGTCTGCCCGTCCGGTTCCTGTGTACATATGGTACGCCATCACTACCCGGAGCTTTTTGCCGACGACCCGGCCATGCACAGCAGGGCGCTGGCCATCGGCGCAAAAACCTTTGAATTCACGCAATATCTCGTCGACGAACTGGGCATAAGCGATGTCGGAGCACATTTCCCCGGCACCGTCACCTATCATGACTCCTGCCATCTGAGCCGCGGCCTGGGCATTGCCGTCCAGCCCCGGGCCCTGCTGAACAATGTCCGCGGCCTGGAACTGATCGAGATGCGGGACAGTGATACCTGCTGCGGCTTTGGCGGCACCTTCAGTGTCAACTACCCCGAGATCAGTATCGCCATGGTCGACGAGAAGATCGACAATATCCTGGCGACCAGGGCGGGCACGGTAACCGGCTGCGATATCAGCTGCCTGATGAATATTCTCGGCCGAATCAAAAGACGGGAAGAAGATGTTCAGGTAGTGCATATCGCCCAGATCCTTGCCGCCGACAAAGGAGAAAAGAGATGAGCGCAAAGCCGCAATCACAATACTGCATCGACGCCGAAAAAGGCATGAGTTCGCCACGACTGCAGGCCAGCCTGCACCGCCTGCAAAATCGCTTCGGCAAGGGTGCCATGGCGCTGTGGGCGGAAATGGACGATCAGGATATGCGCCGGCGGGTGAAGAAATCACGCATGAAAAACCTTGACCACCTGGACATCCTGCTCACCGAGCTGGCGAAAAACGTCACAGCCAGGGGCGGCCATGTCCATTTTGCCGAAACCGCGCAGGATGCTATCGACTATACCCTCGAGGTGGCGAGAAAAAACGAGGTCAAACGGGTGGTCAAGGGCAAGTCGATGCTCTCCATGGAAATCGCCATCGATCCGGCCTTGCAAGAGGCAGGCATCGAGGTGGTGGAAACCGACTTGGGCGAATATATCATTCAGCTGGCCGGCGACAAACCCTCGCATATCATTGCGCCCTGCATCCACATGGACCGCAGCCGGATCGGCGAACTGTTTGCTGAAAAACTGGGGATCGACTACACCGACGATCCGCCATCCCTGACGGCGGCGGCCCGCAAGGCACTTCGCGAAAAACTGCTCAGTGCCGATATGGGTCTGACCGGCTGTAACCTGGCCTGTGCCGCAACCGGCCATATCAGTCTGGTGTCCAACGAAGGGAACATCCGCATGGCCACCACCATGCCGCCGGTGCATGTCGCGCTTATGGGCATGGAGCGCATCGTCGCAACCCTTGATGAACACCGTGAGACCATCCAGCTGTTGACCCGGGGGGCGGCCCTGCAGAAATTATCCACCTACGTCAGTTTTATCGGGGGGCCGAGCCGCAACGACGACCCGGACGGCCCGAAAGAGTTTCATCTGGTCATTATCGACAACGGGCGGTCGAAAATCCTCGCCGACCCGGAGTTCCGCGAGGTACTCGCCTGTCTCCGCTGCGGCGCCTGCCTGAATATCTGTCCGGTTTACGGCAAAATCGGCGGCCATGCCTATAATTCGCCGTACTGCGGCCCGATCGGCGCGGTCGTCACCCCGCTGCTCGACGGCATCAACAAACATGCCGATCTGTGCAAAGGGGAAACCCTGTGCGGCGCCTGCAAGGATATCTGCCCGGTGCAGATCGATCTGCCGCGTATGCTTGCCGCGCTTCGGCAAAAGCTGGCCTATGGCAGCGACAGATGGAATACCAGGCAGCATAATCTTCTCGAGGCATATGCCTTCACCCTGTGGCGGCTCCTTGTCTCCTGGAGTCCTCTCTACCGCACTGGTCTGAAAATTGCCCGCTTGTGTCAGCGGCCGTTTGTCCATAAAAACAGGATGATCAAGAGGATGGCTGGGCTCGCCTCCGGCTGGACCGACGGACGTGATCTGCCGCCCATCGCCAAAAAAACCTTTACCGAAATCTGGCAGGAAAAACACGCAAAAACCGAGCCGATACATCCCGTGGCAACCAAGGAGGACAACAATGCCTAAGCAGACCACCTTTCTGGCAACCATCCGGACCGCTCTGGGCGAGGCGCCAAACGTTGAACGTTCGAAAAGTACTTTCCCCAAGCTGTTTGCCGCCCCGGACACTACCGAGACGCTGAAGAAAATCCGCAGCCGAACAGTGACGGAGCGCAACGAGCTGGTAAAAATCCTCCTGCACAACGCCAATAGCCTGAACATCAGCAGCCATTTCGTCGAATCCCTAAGCGGTGCGGCCGACGTTGTCGTCGAGCTGATCCGCAGCAAAGAGCCGGAATTCAATTACACGAAACATGTCATCATGCATGATCATGCGGATATTGCCGCCTTACAGCTGTGGAATCGTTTTAACCGGGAAGCGGTGACCCTGCACACCACCTACAGCCGGGACCGGCAGATTGCCGACAAAACCATCGCCTCGTTTATCGGCATAACCGCACCGACCATCGGCGTGGCCGATTCGGCGACCCTGGTACAAGTGACCGAACCCGGACGCCCGCGCTCGACCTCCCTGCTCCCCTCCCTGCACATTGCCCTGCTGCGCAGGGAAAATATCGTCGCCGATCTGGCCGAGGCCTATGCCCTGCTGCGGCAGAAATCGCATCTGGACAGCCTGGTTTTCATCTCCGGCCCTTCAAAAACAGCCGACATTGAGGCGCATATGGTCTATGGAGCACACGGGCCGCGTGAACTGCATCTCATCGTCCTCGCCGAACCAGTGACAGAAAAATGAAACAGACACTGGTCAACAGGACGACACTGCTGTGTCTGGTGATACTGATTTCCGCCCTTTTTCTATCGATGATCCATCAGTTCCTCATGGCAATTTTCATGGCCGGGCTCTTTTCGGCGATGGTCATGCCGGCCCATCGCCTGCTCACCAGAAAACTTGGCGGCCGAGAGACACTTGCCTCCATCCTGACCATACTGGCTATCATCCTGCTGATCCTGACACCGCTCTCCGTTCTTATTACCCTGGTGGTGACTCAGGCCATCGCGATCGGTCAATCCGTCACCCCCTGGGTGCAGACCTTTATCAATCAACCCACCACCATGACCAGCTATCTGGAGAAGATCCCCTATTACCAGGAGATACTCCCCTACCGTGATGTCATTGTGCAGAAGGCCGGCGAGCTGGTCGGTACCGTCTCCAGTTTTCTCATCGATTCACTCTCGTCTTTTACCAAGGTAACCATTGACGCTATTTTCTCGTCGATCGTCATGCTCTATGTGATGTTCTATTTTCTCACCATGGGCGACCTGCTGCTGCAGAAAATTCTCTTTTTCCTTCCTCTGGATGATCTCAATGAGCAACGCCTGCTGTACCGTTTTACCTCGGTGACCAGAGCGACCATCAAGGGAACCCTGATAATCGGCATCATCCAGGGCACTGTCTGCGGCATCGCTTTCGCCATAGCCGGGATCGACGGACCGGTCTTCTGGGGCTCATTGATGGCGGTGATGTCAATCATCCCCGCTTTTGGTACGGCGATCATCTGGTTTCCCGCCCTGCTCATCCTCGCCCTGGCCGGTAATTTCACCGGGGTGATCGTTCTGGCTGTCCTGTGCGGCGCGGTTGCCGGCAATCTGGACAATATCATCCGTCCACGGCTGGTCGGCAAGGACACGGAAATGCACGACCTTTTTGTTCTTTTCGGCACCCTTGGCGGGCTGTCCATGTTCGGATTGCTCGGCATCATTATCGGCCCGCTCGTTGCCGCTCTGTTCATTACCATCTGGGAAATTTACGGCGTGGTTTTCAAAAACTATCTGCCCGACGTTGAAATCGTCCTGAAAAAGCGGCATGAAGCTCCAGCCGACGAAGAAACAGCCGACAACGAACCAGCCGACGAAGAAACAGCGGGTGACAAATAACCGGGATGACCTCCTCGACCTTTAGCCACGGGAACTCCAGCCGCAATGCCCTATCTTCTGCTGATCCTCACCACGCTTTTCTGGTCCGGCAATTTCGTGCTCAGCCGCGGCATGCATGCGGAAATTCCGCCATTTTCTCTTGCGTTCTGGCGATGGACACTGGCACTGCTCATTCTGTCCACCTTCAGCCTTGGCCATCTCCTTGCCCAGCGCCGGCTGGTCCTGGCGCACGGCAAATATATCATCATGCAGGGCGTCCTAGGAGTAGCCGGATTTAACATCCTCGTTTATCTGGCTATCCAGACCACCACCGCCATCAATGCGGTGCTGGTCAACTCCTGCACGCCGATCATCATTGTCCTTTTTTCCTGGGTAATGTACAACGATCGCCTCAGCCTCAGGCAGTATCTCGGCGTCGCCATATCTCTTTGCGGCGTCATGCTGATCATCTCCCAGGGCGAACTCGCAACACTCCTGCAGCTCCGTTTCAACCGGGGGGATGTTCTGGTATTTATGGCCGCAGCCTGCTGGGCACTCTATTCCGCCAATCTGAAGAAATACCCAAAGGGACTGCATCCCCTTGCCTACCAGATGGGTATCGTACTCGCCGGCCTGGCAATCCTCTTGCCACTCTATCTTGTCGAATTATCCACCGGGAAGACCATGACCCTGTCCAGCGGATCGATTGTGACCATCGTCTATGTGGCACTCTTTGCCTCGGTACTGGCCTTCATCTTCTGGAATCGTGCGGTAACCATGCTCGGGGCCAATATCGCCGGACCGTTTATCTATCTCATGCCGGTCTTCAGCACCATCCTGGCTGTCATCTTTCTTGGAGAAAAACTGACGGCAAACCATATCCAGGCCATCCTGCTGATATTCGGAGGCATAGTGCTGACTAACTTTCGGGTGAAAAAGGGCCAAGGGAAATAATTTGGGTCTGCATCTTACAGATTGTTTTCTTGTTTTTTTTGCAAGATAACACACTGCCTCAAGTTACTTTTTCCCGGCTTATTTCCCGTTTACCGGGGTTAGAGATTTATAATGACGTTATGGTTGCGGAGTCGAAGTCCCAGGAAAATCATTGCTGCTCCGAAGACTATTGCATACACACCGATCAGCCAGATCAATGTCACGGCGCCAATGCCCGGATTTACAAACAGGATAACGCTGAACAAGATGGAAAGAATGCCGCTCAATCCCAACAACCACTCTCCCTGGATCTCGTTTCTGAGACTTACAGCGGCAATTATTTCAAGTACTCCAGTCATCATTGCCCAAAAAGCGACCAGCAAAACAATTGCCAGCACAGTGATGCCCGGCCAGATTAAGGTGAAAACGCCTACTGCGATTCCCAGAAGTCCCTCAAGGAGCAATACCCCCCCATTTAATCCCCTCCCCCTTCCTTTCATGGAGACAAAAAAAGACACAAAGCCGTCGACAACAAGGAAGGCCCCAAGGAAAATTGTCATCACCTCAAGAGTGATACCAGGAAGAAAAATTGCAAGCAGGCCAAAGAGGGTTGCCAGGGTACCACGTAATAAAAACAACCACCAATATTTACCATATACAAGAAACATAATCTCCCCTTCCTATGTACTCCATATATAATGATTTTATGGGCCGATCATTATGAAAACCTTTGGTACTGGGAAAAAAGAAAAATCCGAAAATTCCGGCAAGCCTGCACTCTACCTGCTGCTGAGCTGAATCGGGGATGCTTGTTTGGCTACTTCTTGAGAAGCTGGACAATTTTTTCAGCAGCTTCTCTGGATGAAGCAGGATTCTGGCCCGTGACAAGGTTACCGTCAACTTGAACATAACTCGTCCAGTCATCGCCCCGGCTGTAGAGACCACCTTTGGTTTTCAGCATATCCTCAACCATAAAAGGGACTATCTCCGTCAATTGGACAAGTGATTCCTCGCTATTGCTGAAACCGGTAACTTTTTTGCCTGTTACGAGAGGCAAACCATCCTCACGTACGGCATCACGCAGTACTGCCGGAGCATGACAGACACAGCCAATGGGTTTTCCCCGTCGATAAAACAATTCTATCAGGGAGATGGAATGTATATCTTCCGTCAGATCCCACAGGGGCCCATGGCCGCCAGGATAAAAAATGGCATCGAAATCTTCATGGTTTAAAGAATCCAGACGTTGGGTGGCGGCAAGCATGTTCTTTGCCTCCTCATCATTTGCAAATCTTCTGGTTGCCTCTGTCTGTGTATCAGGTGCATTGCTTTTTGGGTCAATTGGTGGTTGTCCTCCGGCAGGGGAAACCAAGGTGATCTGCATGTCGTTATCTTTAAAAACATAATAGGGGGCGGCAAATTCTTCCAGCCATAAGCCGGTTTTTTCACCTGTATTTCCCAGTCTGCCATGGGACGTGAGGATCATCAGGATCTTCATAAGGGTCTCCTTTTTTTGATGGTTAGAGCACAAGGCAACGGCAGAATTAATCGCTGCCATGGAGACGAACAATGGTCGTCCGCTTACTATAAACAGGATAAGAAGGCCGTCCAGTGAAGTGTGTTTCCTGATCTTTATCTGCATCGAAAATCTCATCGGTGAGCTGAAATCAATTCCATTGAGACTTCTCACCGTAAAAATGCTCACAGAAAACGACCTCAAAAGCACAGTAATCAATTATCCTAAGCACGCATATAGAGGCTCCCCGCGCACCCTACCAGTACATTTGATCTTTGGTGAGATCTACACGGAGTATATTCGTTGCTTCGATCGCTGCACCGATGGAGATAGGAGAGATAAGAACCTTCCGGCCCGGCAGCCATTTCCGGGTATCAGCCACAACATAGCGCACCGCCCAGCTTCTGTCGTCAAAGAGAAAGTCACTGCATCTTCCTATCTTGCCGTCCCGGGCACCGAGCTCGTATCCTTGTATTTCTTTGATTCTTTTCAATTTTGGCATGATTTCCTCCTATTAATACCTGTTCCTATTAATAGCTGTAAGAGAGAAAAAAAGTTTGCGCAGGTAAGCGAGGTGCAAGACTCCGAAAGGGCATTCTCGGTCAGGCTCCTGGTTGACTTTATACCTAACACCCCACAAAGGGGGTGGTTGCTAGTGTATATTTCATATAAATCGGCGAAAAAATCGGCAGTCAATCTCCCGACTCTTTTGATCGAAAGAGACATGTACCGTCCTCAGGATCAAAGATATGCAGTTTGTCAGTATCCGGTTGTAAACGAAGAGGATCACCCCGATTGATCCGCTGTGAGGGATCAATTCTGACAACTCCCTGGAGTTTGCTGTTTTTGGTTATTGTTCGATCCAATTCCTCGGGAAGAGCGAAGAGCTGGTCTTCATCCTTTGCTTCCATTTCAAAATGGACAAAGGCATCTGCACCCAGCCATTCGACCATGGTGGTGGTGGCTGGAAGCAGTGGTTCGTCTTGGTCTTCATCTACTATCTGCAGATGTTCCGGGCGCAGGCCGACTATTACTTTTCCATCGGAAATCTTTTGCGCCATTCCCGGCAGATCTATGGCTTCTTTCGTCATCGGCAGATACAATTTGCCTTTTTCCAGCCGCCCCGGGAGGAGGTTCATCGCCGGTGATCCGATAAAACCAGCGACAAAAAGATTGACGGGATCATTGTAGAGCTCTCGTGGGGTACCGACCTGCTGCAATAATCCTTTCCGGAGAACAGCCAGCCGATGCCCCAGGGTGATCGCTTCAATCTGATCATGGGTAACGTAAATCATGGTTGTTTGCAGCTGTTCTTGAAGACGGGCAATCTCGTTGCGCATCTGGCTCCTCAATTTGGCGTCTAAATTGGAAAGCGGCTCGTCCATCAAAAAAACATCCGGCTCGCGAACGATGGCTCGTCCCATTGCCACTCGCTGTCGTTGTCCACCCGAGAGGCTGCGCGGCATTCGAGTCAGCAATTCACCCAACTCCAGAGCTTCGGCAGCCTTGTTCACCCTGCGTTTGATTTCCTGTTGTTCCATCTTTGCGAGTTTGAGAGGGAAAGCCAGATTGTCCTGCACACTCATATGGGGATAGAGGGCGTAGCTCTGAAAAACCATGGCCATATTTCTTTCGCGAGGGTCAAGATGGTTGATTACCCGGCCGTTAACCCGCACCTCCCCCGAGGAGTGGGAATCCAGGCCGACGATTATATTCAGCAGGGTTGATTTGCCGCAGCCAGAGGGACCGAGCAGAATGAAGAATTCACCGTCGCCTACGGTGAAAGAGATATCCTTGACCGCTTCTGTGCCGTCGGGAAATATTTTACTGATATTATTCAGTTGAATCTCTGCCATTGTCAACCTGTGATAAAGTCGTAAATCATCCCTTAACAGCCCCGGCGGTCAGTCCCGCGACAATACGACGCTGAAAAGCCAGGACCATAATAATAAGTGGCACGGTAACAACAACCGCAGCGGCGGCAATGGAACCTGTCGGTTGTTCGAAACGGGAGCTGCCGGTGAAAAAAGCGATGGCCGCAGGAACGGTTCGCGCCGCATTGGTGGAGGTGAGTGAAATTGCAAACAGAAAATCATTCCAGGCAAAAATAAAAACAAGAATGGCGGCACTGAAGACGCCCGGTGCGGCCAGTGGGGCAATGACCATTCGAAAAGCCTGGAATGGGGTCGCGCCGTCAACCCGGGCGGCCTTGTCCAAGTCCCAGGGAATCTCGCGGAAGAAGGCGGCAAGGGTCCAGATTGCCAGCGGCAAAGTCAGGGTCATATAGGGTAGGATAAGACCCGCCCAGGTATCATAGAGACCAATGAAACGCCACATATTGAACAACGGCCCGACAATGGATACCGGTGGAAACATGGCGATGGATAAGGCAAACGCCATAAACAGTCTGCGTCCTGCGAATTTAATCCTGACCACGGCATAGGCGGCAAACATTGCAATCAGGATAGCCAGGAGCGTCCCGATAAGGGCTATCCCCAGCGAGTTCCACAGGGCGGCGGGAAACTGCGCGTCAGTGAAAATAGCCCGGTAGTGTTCGAAGGTGATACGTTGTGGCCAGAAACGATTATCGCCCAGGTCGGCCGGGTATTTCAGGGAAAGTGACAGGATCCAGAAGAGAGGGATAAGGGCATAGCACACCGCCAGGAGACTGCCGGCAATCCAGCAGAGACGGTCGATACGGTTTATAATACTGTTCACGGCTCCTCCTCGCCGGTCAGGGTGCCGGCAATGCCGAAACCACGCAGATACCCCGCGGCAATCAGCAGAACACAGAAAAAGATAAGAATCGATACTGCCGAACCAAGGCCCAGATTGAGTCGGGAGATTAAGGCATGGTAGCCGATAATGGAAACAGTTTCGGTGTGTTGTGCCCCTCTGGTCTGAACATAGACTGAATCGAAAATACGAAAAGCATCAAGTGTCCGAAAAAGTAAGGCGACCGCAATGGTCGGTTTCATGATCGGCAGGATTATCAGGGTAAATCGCTGCCAAGCCGATGCACCGTCCACCCGTGCCGCTCGCAGCAGGTCTTCCGGCACCAGGGTGAGACCGGCCAGCAGTAAAAGAGACATAAAAGGTGTGGTCTTCCATATTTCCGTGAGAATTATGACCAGAAAAGCGCTCCAGCGTCCACTGAACCAGGAGAGTTCCAGACCAGTCAGACTATTGACGAAGCCGGTGGTTGGCATAAAAGCGAATTTCCAGATTAACGCAGCCACCACGGTAATGATGCCATAGGGAATGAGAATCGAGGCCCGTACCAGCCTGCGGCCAATAATTGCCCGGTGCATCACCAGAGCAAAAACCATTCCCAGCAACAGCTCGACACTGACCGAACAGACAGTGATAATAACGGTATTGAGCAGTCCTTCCCACCAGATGGGAGAACTGAGAACAGACAGATAGTTATCTAGGCCGATGTAGCTTCGACTGTCAGGAAAACGGAGATCATAACGGAACAGGCTGAGCTGGAAGGCGTAGAGAATGGGATAGGCGGTTACTGCGGTCATGGCAATTAAAGCCGGACTACAGAGAAGCCATCCGAGCTTCTGGTCGTCTAGCCGGGGTGATTTCATAGCAATCCTTCCGAACGTAGGGCTCGATCTATTTTTTCCCGCAACCGGCGTACGTCTTCTAGGGGATCGATGGAACGCATCGGATGCAGGGTATGGCTGATAGCCAGGGAAATATCGTTGTAGAGCGGAGTCTGCGGGCGTTGCACCCCGCTTTTGAGGGTTTCCAGGAGAATATCGGCAAAGGGAAAGGTCGCGCGAACCTTGCTGTCTTGATAGAGTGCGATGATTGTCGGGGGAAGTCCTCCTTTTGCCGCCGCCAGCCGCTGATTACTTTCCGAAACCAGACAGGAGGCCGCGGCAAAGGCCGCCTGGGGATGTCTGGTATAGGCGCCAATACCGAGGTTGATACCGCCTATGGTAACCCGGCTTGGCTTGTCCGGCGAGACGGCGGGCCAGCGAGCCCAGCCCATGTGTTTGGCGACGTCCGGGGCATTCTGTCCGGCACTGGGCCAGACAAAGGTATAGTTGACCATGAAACTGGAGTCTCCGGCCTCAAAAGCAAGCCGGCATTGATCTTCACGATGAGTGGCCAGGGATGCCGGTGCTGCCGGAGATAAGGCAAGGCGCTGCATCACGCCAAGGGCCTTGCGGGTTGCGACATCGTCCGGCAGCACTTTATCTCCGGCGAGAATAGAACCTCCCGCTGAAGCCAGCAATGAGTTGAAAAATACCGTCAGCCCTTCATACCTCTCTCCCTGAACCTGAATTATGCCTTTTTCCCCAAGAGCTTCGGCCATCGCAATCGTTTCCGACCAGGTCTTGGGCGGGGAGGTAATCCGATCGGTCCGGTACCAGAGGAGCTGAGTATTGGTGGTGAACGGCGCGGCCTGGAGATGCCCATCATAGGTGGCACTCTCCACCGCACTGTCCAGTCGTCCTTTTGTAACCCTGTCAGCCAAATCCGCCGGCCACGTTTCTATCCATCCGGCAGCGGCGAATTCCGCCGTCCAGATGACATCCATGCCCAGTATGTCGATGTCGGAATCGCGGGCGGCCAACCGTCTCACCAGCTGCTCTCGCTGTTGATCGGCATCGGTAGGCAGTGGTATCAACGCAATGATGTATTGCCCGGCGGATTGCCGGGAGCAGGTGCGGGCGGCCTCGACAAAGGCGCCTGACGGCTCATCGAAGACATACCAGTTCAGTGTCGGAGTCGTGGATGATCGCTCATCGGAACAGCCCCCCGCCAAAAGCAGCACCAGCTGCACTGCGATGACTACAAAAAAGAACCTGGAAGCATAAGCTCTCTGTTTAATGGTTTTCTGATCTGTCGCCATAAATTTTTAATTGCAAATTCCATGCGATAAGTTCAGAGGAACACCAATTTTTTTTGTGACGATTTATTCATGGCACGTATTATCTCTGGTAATGGCCGCGGTGTCGCCTTTTACGTTGTGCCTTAGTGCATGAAAAAATCCTTCAAACAACCTGTTCGTCCTTTCTGATCAGAAACGGTCCTGTAAAACTGGAAAAATTATATTGATTATCTGCAGAATCCTGTAAACCAACTCCTTTGCCACGTTTAAAGGGTGACTTTGAACCGGCATGTTTTTTGCTCTGATTCTTTCTATGAGCCAACTTAATCGAAAGATGGAGGTAGTATGGAAATGAAAAAGAGCACCGGGCAGTATACCTGTCCTATGCACCCGGAAATTATCGAGGACGGTCCCGGATCCTGCCCGAAATGCGGCATGGCTCTTGAGCCGATGATCTTACAACTGGAAGATGATGAGGAAAATCAAGAGCATGATGACATGCGTAAGCGTTTTATTTTTGGAGCGATCTTTACCATACCCCTGGCCATAATCGCCATGCGCGATATGATTCCCGGCGGCCATCTCATTGAAAATCTGGCTTCAACGAGGACTCTTGGCTGGATTGAGTTTATTCTGGCGACACCTGTGGTGCTCTGGGCAGGATTTGTCTTCATGGTCCGTGCAGTACAATCGTTGCAAAAGAAAAGTCTCAACATGTTTACTCTCATCGGTCTTGGAGTTTCCGTGGCCTATCTGTACAGCCTTGTTGCCGTCTTTTTTCCAGATATTTTTCCCGCTGCCATGCGCGGACCGGATGGCGCCGTCGGTGTCTATTTTGAGGCGGCGGCAGTTATCGTGACCCTCGTTCTGTTTGGCCAGGTCCTGGAACTCAAAGCTCGCGGACAAACGGGTGCCGCCATTAAAGCCCTTCTCGGACTTGCCCCCAAGACCGCACGAAAAATTGACGAAAATGGCCAGGAGACGGATATAGCGCTTGAAGATGTCCAGGTTGGCGATCTGCTCAGAATACGTCCGGGAGAAAAAGTACCGGTCGATGGTGTCGTGACGAACGGTTCAAGTTCAGTGGATGAATCGATGATTTCCGGCGAACCGGTTCCCATCAAAAAGCAAAAGGACGACAAGATTATCGGCGCCACCGTCAATGGTTCCGGGACCTTGACCATTCGGGCCGAGAAAGTCGGCAGCGACACCGTTCTGGCTCAGATCGTCCAAATGGTTGCCGAGGCTCAGCGAAGTCGCGCCCCAATCCAGAAACTGGTTGATGTGGTCGCCGGTTATTTTGTTCCTGCCGTTATTGCCTCATCCTTAATCGCTTTCGTTGTCTGGTATTCTGTCGGTCCTGAACCAAGGCTAGCCTACTCCCTGATTGTAGCGGTATCTGTTTTGATTGTTGCCTGTCCATGTGCTCTTGGACTCGCCACTCCCATGTCAATTATGGTAGCTACCGGAAAGGGAGCAAGCATGGGAGTACTCTTTAAAAACGCCGAAGCAATTGAGACGATGCGTAAAATTGACACTCTGGTGATAGATAAAACCGGTACTTTAACCCTTGGCCAACCGCAACTGACCGATGTGGTAACTGCAAATGACATGTCCGAGGAAAAACTGCTGTTTTTTGCCGCAAGCCTGGAAACGGTAAGCGAACATCCCCTGGCGGCGGCGATTGTCGCTCAAGCAGGTGAACGGCAGATCAAAACCGCAGAAGTAGACGAATTTGAATCTCATACAGGAAAAGGAGTTTCCGGGACAATCGAGGGAGTGAAAGTGTTACTGGGCAACCTGAAGTTAATGGATGAGTTCAATATTGATACTTCATCGCACAGCGAGAGGGCAAAAGAGATGCGAATGGATGGCCGTACTGTGATGTGCGTTGGCGTCGACGGCAAATTTTCCGGCCTGCTGGCAGTTTCCGACCCAATTAAGGAAAACACCCCTTCCGCCATTGAACAACTTCATAAGGAAGGATTGCGGCTTGTTATGTTGACCGGAGATAATCGTGCCACCGCCGAGGCGGTTGCCGGTAAATTGAATATCGATGAGGTGGTGGCGGAAGTTCTGCCGGACGAAAAAGCGGCGGTGATAAAAAAGTACCAAGAGGACGGCCGGATGGTTGCCATGGCGGGAGACGGTATCAACGATGCACCTGCTCTGGCACAGGCACACGTCGGTATCGCCATGGGTACCGGGACAGATGTAGCAATGGAGTCGGCCGGGGTTACTCTGGTCAAGGGCGATCTCACCGGTATCGTTCGAGCTATAAAACTGTCCAATGCAACAATGAAGAATATTAAGCAGAACCTTTTTTTCGCCTTTATCTACAATTCACTTGGGGTGCCGGTGGGAGCCGGGGTACTGTACCCGTTCTTTGGTATTTTGCTCTCACCCATCATCGCTGCGGCCGCCATGAGCTTTTCTTCCGTCTCCGTAATCGGTAATGCCCTCAGGCTGAGACAAATGGAATTGTCATCGTAAAAGACGCTTCCTCGCCGTCGCTGCTGCAAATTTCTTAAACAGCCATCTGTTCATGCCAGAAGGCAGCATAAATGCCATTTTGCGCAAGGAGTTCGTCATGCGTCCCCTGCTCGGCCAATCGACCATCCGAGAGTACCAGAATGGTGTCGGCGTTAGCCACTACTTTGAGCTGATGGGAAGCAACGATTAAGGTCCGGTTTTCAGACAGACGATCGAAAGCCTCCATAACGAGACTTTCGGAGGCGGGGTCAAGGCTGCCGGTAGGTTCATCAAGGAGAACGATAGCGGCATCCCTGAGAAAAGCCCGTGCGATGAGGATGCGTTTCACCTGTCCGCCTGAGAGTTTGGTTTTACTGGATCTGAGAACAGTATCGTAACCTTTGGGAAGCTCCAGGATGAAATCGTGTGCGTTGGCTTTCCGGGCTGCATCCTCAATCTGCTGTTGATTTAAAACCTCATCCGGTCTTCCTACGGAAATATTTTCCCGGACCGTGGTATGGAAAAGAACCGCGTCCTGAGTGACCATGACAATCTGTTCTCTTAATGAATCAAGGCTAAGCTCTCGAATATCCTTGCCGTCAATGCGAATTACTCCATGATGGATATCGTAGAAGCGAGGGAGCAGGTTTAAAAGTGTCGATTTGCCGGATCCTGAGTTGCCGACCAGACCGATCTTTTGGCCTTTTTGAACGATAAAAGTAAGATCCTGCACTATTAAATTGTCGTCGTACCCGAAAGAAACATGGTCAAATTCGATTTTTTCCGTAAATACACCCATCGGCTGGGCATCAGGTTTATCACAGACCCCTAGGTCGCAGGGAGTAATGGCCATGATTTTTTCGATACGCTCATTGCAGGCCATCGCCTTGGTTATTTTGGGGAAATATTTGGTGAATTCACGGATCGGTTTGTAGCTGCTTCTCAAATAGCTCATAAACACCAGCAGTTCACCGGGTGTAATGCGGCCGTCTTTAATGCTCATGACCCCGAACAGGATGAGTATGGCGCTTCCGACGGCCAGGACAATATTGGTCAGAGAAGTATAATATCCCTGCCAGCTACCGGCCTCGACGGCTGCTGTCCGACTGAGAAGGCTGGTTTTTTCCATACGTTCGATTTCATTTTCTTCCAGACCCAGCAATTTGATCCACTTGTGGGTTTTAGTGGCCACTTCGGTCAGCGAAGAAATATCTGCTTCGTGTCGGCGTCTTTCCCGTGTGACACGTTTTATACGTACACCGAAAAAGTAGGTAGCCCAGACCAGAACCGGAGCTATACTGAGCGTGATGAGGGCCAGCTGCCAATCAACCAAAATCATGATTGCGGCAATGCCGATAAAGGTGGGAAAACTTCGACATGCAAGTACACAGATACCTTCAACCAGTTTTTTTGTATCATCGGCATCGGTAGTTATATGCTCGATAACTTCACCGGGTTCGGTTCGGTAGAAATGCGTCACCGGCAGGTCCAAGATATGGGCAAAGAGTCTGATACGCAGTTTCTGGACAACAACCTGGGTAAGCTTGATCATGGTGATATCTTGCATATACATGCAGATGCCATTTACACATGCCATGGCAATTAAAGCAAATACCATGATAATTAACAGATATTGAGATATCGGTTGCCAATATGTGCCTGACATTTCTTTGATTGCTTCAGGCACAGGTTTGTTGAGGATGATATAATCAAAGATGATCTTTAAAGGCCATGGCTGAATGAGTGAGACTGCCGACTGAATGATCAGAGCAAGGGCAAGGCCGACGAGCAGAGAATGTTCTCCCTCTAAAATAATCGTTAGTTCCGCACGTTTTCTCATTACTTGTCAGATAGTAGCCCGCTTATGCCGCCCTCATTCAAGGACCGGTGCACACTAACCCCGGTGAACGGGAAATAAGCCGGGACTCTTTTTACTGCCTGTGCTTTGCGGGTATTAAGTACCTTGCAATTTTACAGCAGCCGGTATGGTTGTGCCCGTTTGGTCCATGCACTGTCGGGATAGTTGCTCAGTAGTTTTTCGTAAGCCTCTTTGAGCTTTCCTGGATTTTGCTCTTGTTTATATAAGGTTACACCGCGGAAGTATACGGCCTCCGGAGCCGCTTCGCTTTCTGGATACGTCTCGATAATGCTTTTCAGGGAAATCATTGCAGTGTCATATTCCTTTGCACCCAAACGTACTTTGGCTATTCCCAGCTGGATCATGGGAATAAACTCGTCCGGTTCCAAAAAACCGATCGTTCGCTGGATTTCTTTGCCATTGAAGTCAAGTACAATGATAGTAGGTGTCCATATCTGGTGGTAATCATCAAGGATCGGATCATCTTTTATATTGATCCGCAATGGAATCAAATAGTTATTAACAAGATTGACGACATCTTTCGTCGGGTACGTAACCGCACCCATCTGTTGACAGCCTATTCATTCAGGATTGTAAAAATCCAAGAGAATGGGCTTATTTGCTAGTTGAGCGGAATCAATGGAATATCCTACGCTGGTTTGCCAATCAATAGAAGAAATAGCAGGCATGTTCAAACTCCTCTTTGTTTGTTTTTATTCTTTGACTTCCGTCCAGGCAATACACCGAAATCGGACAGTTGTCCTGCCGCACGAGACGCTGAGAGTTAATCGATTACCGTCCTTGACCACTCATGGTTGCTTTCATGGCTGCTTTTCGGAAGTATCTTTTCCGGTGCTGATCCCGAGCACCTTCCACAGGGGTCAATATCTTGTCATTGCGGTGAAAAATGCAATAATCGCCATTACTAGCATGACAATCCTCCAGATCGGATCAAGGGGTGCCAAAATAACCATAAGAAGTAAAAAAGCCCCAAAAAAAAACCGCAATTGCCTGTCGATACCGCCAACATTCTTTTTCATTACGCTGTCCTCCTTTGATCAGTGAAAAGAGTGCATTTGAAGATGAGAGTCTTTGTGGTGGTATTTTGAATTATAAGAAGCAGGATGCGTGCCATTTATGTGTATGCCATTTGTCAATTCAGTTCGCTACCCCCTCTTGGTTCAAATTGGTCTGAGAATTGCGAATATTCAGACCTACGAACCTAGTGCTTCATCCAATCAAGAAGAGGTTTATAGTATTCCGCCCAAGAGCAGATTTGACACAGTCAAAGTCCTGCGACCGGAGCTTTATTATGGCGAACTCACCAAAAGTCCGGAAAAGTCCGGCATTGGTAAACACCACAGAAGAAGAATTTGACTACCCCAGTGGAGAGGGAAATGCCGCCATTCGGTATCTCGGGGAAGGCGGGGTAGTGTTGAAAAATCTCTGGCGAAAATTTCTATGGCTGGAAGTTTGACGGCCTACAGGTATCCATAGGCTGGATTGCCGAGAAGTGTGACGGCAATGGCAGATTCATTGCTTATAAATTTCCAAAAGAAAAACGGGTGCTCGGCCCGCAGCAGGTGGAAACTAAAATCGACCAGGATAGCTTTCTCGCCGGTCAGCTCACGCTTTGGGATCAACGCGGTTCCCGGGTTATCCGCGGCAATGTACTTGCTATCCCCCTGGAGAAGACGTAACCCCGCAAAACCTCACTTAGGGTCTGTCACAGTTCCGGTCAAGCAGATATCGTACCAATGCAGACATAATACGCCTTGAGAAGGCACCAATGTTTTTTTTTACATGTTCCGGTAGCATGTATTATAATTTCAGAAAAATAGCATTAAATGATGCCATGCAGGGCGTAACCGTTAATGTACGGCCACAAAATACATGTATACTGCTGCTTTATCCCAGAAGGGTAATGACCGTATGGGATCTCGAAAGGGTGTATCAAAACAAGACAGTTCAGATGAATGTATAAGGAGGAAACTATGTATACCAAAGAGCAATTATGTGATAAAATAACAGAAATATATCCGGAAATCAGTGAATGCGGTATAGATATAGATGTACGTTTTGTTGCCGAGAAGAACGCCCGGGTGGTTGATCTGAAAAAAGATTCAAATGAACTTATACATTATTTTGATGTCCCTGAAGCCGATGCCTGCATGGAAGGAAATAAATGTGTGTCGCTGGCCTTGAGATAGCACAACTGCGAAAAAATGTAGAACGAAAGCAGTTTAGATGCCTTACAGATACCTGTTGTAGGGGAATACTAAAAAGAGACCCGGCTTATTTTCCGTTTACCGGGGTTAGGAGGTTAGTTCATGTCAACAGCGATACAAGCTTTACTAGCAGCAGCACCAATTATCGTAGCGGCCGTCCTGCTTGTCGGTCTCCACTGGCCTGCCCGACGGGCCATGCCTGTGGTTTATCTCACCGCAGCAGGTATTGCCCTGTTTTTCTGGGAAATGAGTTTCAATAGAGTTCTTGCCTCAACAGTTCAAGGCATGTTGGTCACGATCTCCGTTCTGTGGATTATTTTTGGCGCGATCATGCTGCTCAACACTCTGCAGAATTCCGGCGCGATTTCAACAATTCGTGCCGGTTTCACGAATATAAGTCCGGACCGGCGCGTTCAGACCCTCATTCTGGCCTGGCTTTTCGGCTGTTTTATTGAAGGTGCTTCAGGTTTCGGAACGCCTGCCGCCATCGCCGCACCATTGCTGGTCGCCATAGGATTTCCCGCTTTAGGTGCGATCATGATCGGCATGATGATCCAGTCGACTCCGGTATCCTTCGGAGCCGTTGGAACGCCCATTCTCATAGGTGTAACCAATGGGCTCGATCATATAGAAATTGGCCGACGACTTACAGAGGGTGGTTCGAGCTGGGAGATTTTTCTGCAGCTCATCACTTCGGAAGTGGCTGTCGGTCATGCCATCGTCGGAACCTTGATGCCGCTGCTGATGGTCATCATGCTTACCCGTTTTTTTGGCCGGAACAAGAGTTGGAAAGAGGGGTTTGCCATGACGCCCTTCGCACTTTTTACCGGCCTGGCCTTTACGGTGCCTTACGCCCTTACCGGCATTTTTCTTGGACCTGAGTTTCCTTCCCTCGTCGGTGCCCTTGTCGGCATGGCTCTTGTTGTACCGGCAGCCCGGAAAGGTATTCTTGTACCGAAGACTGTCTGGGATTTCGCACCTCAGGAAGAATGGCCGAAGGTCTGGTTCGGCACCATCATTCCGAAACCGCCACGTGCTGATGAACGAAAAATTCCTCTTGCCCTGGCCTGGACGCCGTATCTGCTGGTTGCCGTGATTCTGGTCGCCAGCCGGGTTTTCGTTGATTTCAAGGCCATGCTGTTGAGCTTTTCCTTTGGGTTGAAAGACATCCTCGGCGAAACGGGCATCAGCTCCACCATAGAACCTCTCTATCTTCCCGGTGGTGTTTTACTCTTTGTCTGTCTTGTCACCCTTTTTCTGCACAGGATGAAATTTTCTGAGCTTGCTTCTGCCGCGGGAGCAGCCGGGAAAACGCTTGTTGGTGCCGGGTTTGTTCTGATTTTCACCATCCCGATGGTGCGTATTCTGATCAATTCCGGGGTCAATGGTGCTGAGCTGGTTTCCATGCCGGTGGCCATGGCCAGTTTTGTTGCCGAAACCTTTGGTTCCATATATCCGCTGTTTGCCCCGACCGTCGGCGCGATTGGGGCATTCATCGCCGGCTCCAACACCGTCAGCAATATGATGCTCAGCCAGTTTCAGTTCGAAGTGGCAAATGCACTCAGTGTTTCAGGAGCGATCATGGTTGCCTTACAGGCCATCGGTGCTGCGGCGGGCAACATGGTCGCTATTCACAATGTTGTTGCCGCCTCGGCCACAGTGGGGCTGCTCGGACAGGAAGGCCGGACGCTTCAGCTGACCATTATTCCCACAATTTATTATGTGACCGCCGTGGGTATCCTTGGTCTGCTGGCCATTTATGTCTTTGGCGTGACGGATCCCCTTCTCTTTCTGTAACGGTAGATTGATTTGTAGAGATCACCCTGGAGATATCAATGGATAACCAGATCAACTCGGTATTGGTCCTGGGTCTTGGGAAAGTCGGACATCTCGTTGCGCTCCTGCTCCATGAGACCGGCTTCAAAGTAACCGGGGCCGACCTGAAGGTAACCGAGACATTTCCATTCCCGGCCGAAGCACTTGACGTCACCAGCGAAACGGACTTGAGCAAAGCCCTCAAGAATCATGATGCAATAATTTCCTGCCTGCCTTACCATTTCAATGTCGGGGTAGCGCGAGTTGCGGCACAATGCGACACGCACTATTTCGATCTTACCGAGGATGTGCAGACCACAAGAGAAATAATGGAGTTGAGTCGCAAGGCTTCTGTCGTCATGGCTCCGCAATGTGGTCTTGCCCCCGGCTTTATTGCTATTGCAGGAGCTTCTCTTGCCAGTACCTTTGATAAAATACGATCCATTAAACTGCGTGTCGGCGCCCTGCCGAAACATCCGACCGGCCTGCTCGGTTATGCCTTCAACTGGTCTCCGGAGGGGGTGGTCAATGAGTACCTCAACGACTGTGAAGTCATTGAAGGTGGTGTCCGAAAATGGGTATCACCGCTGGAGTGGCTGGAGAAGATCGTCATCGATGGGGTGCAGCTCGAAGCATTCACCACCTCGGGAGGACTCGGCACCATGTGTGAGACCTATGCTGGTCTTGTCGAGAACCTCGACTACAAATCGATCCGCTATATGGGACACGCCGCCTTGATGAACTTTCTTCTGCATGAACTGCTGATGCGTGAAGATAAGATAAATGCCGGAAAATTGCTGGTCAACGCCAAACCACCGGTGAGCGAAGATGTTGTTTATATCCATGCCTCGGTCGAGGGCTGGATCCACGATCAACTCACCCGGGAAGAATTCGTCAGGGCCTACCCTCCCATTGTCATTGCCGGAAAAGCGAGACGAGCAATTGCCTGGACCACGGCGGCCTCCATCTGTGCTGTCGTTGAGATGGTCACCAGCGGCGCTCTGCCCAGCAAAGGTTTTATCAAACAGGAGGAAATCCCCTTAACCACGTTTCTCGCCACGCATAATGGCCGTCTGTATGATGGCCAGCACCATGGCGGGAAACTGGTTAGCTTTCATTCTCTCTTTCCTTGATCCTCACAATTGCTATCACTGCCGTAGAGCGAATCAGCGAGGATCTGCTGCGGAGATATCTCTCGAGGCGGCGCCTGTAATACGCAAGTGCATTCAACAAGCCTTCCCTTTGCGCATATTCTGCAGCCACAAGCCAGCCTATTCTTCCATACTTCCCAAATTCTTCTGATTCTTGACCTGGGCGACAGTAAAGGCGATGATGGTGGCGACATTTTCCATATCGCTGTTACGCTGGACCACGTTGAAAGGTCTGCTTAGGCCCATAAGGAGTGGTCCAATGGCCTTGGCCCCACCCAGTCGATCAAGCAGCTTGTAAGAAACGTTACCCGAGGTCAGATCAGGAAAAATCAGGACATTTGCCGACTGCCCCAACCGGTTGAACGGGAATTGTCCGTTCAAGATCGTATCGACCACAGCGGTATCCGCCTGCATCTCACCGTCGATGAGCAGGTCCGGCCTGCGGCGTCTGACGATATTCATTGCCGCGGTCACCTTGTCCACTTCAGGATGGCGGACACTGCCGAAGTTGGAGAAGGAGAGCATGGCCACTCGAGGCTCCATATCGAAGAAGCACGCCACTTCACCGGCCAGGATCGCAATCTCGGCCAGCTCCTCGGCATTGGGCTGGATGTTGACCGTGGCATCGGCAAACAACAGGGTCCGGTTTTTCGAGATCATCAGATAAAGACCGGAAACTTTGGATACCCCCGGCCGCCGGTCGATGACCTGGAGCACTGGACGGATAGCATTCGGATAGGAATCAGCTACACCGTGGACCTGACCATCCACCAGCCCTTCACGTACCAGCATGGCCCCAAAGACGTAGGGGTTCCGGAGTTGCCGCTGTACTTCTCTCATGGGCCAGCCTCGGCGTTGGCGCAATTGAAAAAGTTTCTCAGCAAATGATTCCAGGTAAGGATTTCGCTCAGGGTCGATGATTTCGATGCCCGTAAGCGGAATTTGCAGACTGTCGGCGATGGCTGAGATTTTTTCCTCATTCCCCAGCAGCACCGGCATGGCAATTCCGTCGTGAAGAGTACGGTAGGCCGCGCGGATGACCACCGACAAACTCCCTTCCGGCAACACGATACGTTTGGGATCCTGCTGTGCACGCATGATGATCTTGCGAATGAGTTCACGTTCCGGACCGAGGGTAGCCTCCAATTTATTCACATATATTGTACGCTCGGGCAGGGCGATCCTGGCTACACCGCTTTCCACTGCGGCCTCGGCCACTGCCGGCACTACCTTCAGCAGGACACGACTGTCAAACGGTTTCGGGATTATATATTCGGCGCCGAAGCGGATCGGTTTGTCACCATAGGCACGGATCACCGCATCGGGGACATCTTCCCTGGCGAGCTCAGACAAGGCACGCACGGCGGCAACCTTCATGGCCTCGTTGATCGAGGTCGCTCCAACATCGAGAGCCCCGCGGAAAATATACGGAAAACCAAGAACATTGTTGACTTGGTTGGGAAAATCGGATCGTCCGGTGGCGACAATGGCATCAGGTCGTGCTGCCTTCGCCTCGTCATAATCGATCTCCGGATCCGGGTTGGCCAGGGCCAAAATGATTGGCGACGGGTTCATCTGCATCAATAGTTCTCCGGTAAAGGCACCTTTCGCCGAAAGCCCCACCAGCATATCCGCCCCCTGTACCGCATCCGCTAAGGTTCGACGGTCGGTGTCATTGGCAAATTCCTCCTTATACGGATTCATCCCATCAGGCCGACCTTTGTAAATGACACCTCTGGTATCCACCATTATCACGTTTTTTCTCATTACCCCGAGCAGGACATACAACCGGGCGCAAGCGATGGCAGCCGCTCCCGCCCCATTGATGACCACGCGCAGTTCCTCCAGCTTTCTCTTGGTAAGCGCCGCGGCATTGATCATTGCCGCAGCCGAGATGATTGCCGTGCCATGCTGGTCGTCATGGAAAACGGGAATGGTCATCTGCTTTTTCAGCTGTTCCTCAATGTAAAAACACTGGGGGGCTTTAATATCTTCCAGATTAATGCCACCGAAGGTCGGCTCCAACAGCTTGACCGTACGGATGAATTCATCCGGGTCAGTCGTATCGATTTCCAGATCAAACACATCAATATTGGCAAACCGTTTAAACAGTACCGCCTTTCCTTCCATAACCGGTTTGCTGGCCAGGGCACCAATAGCTCCAAGACCGAGCACCGCGGTGCCATTGGTTATAACCGCAATAAGATTGGCCCTGTTGGTGTATTCAAACGATTTCTGGGGATCCTTTTCAATCTCCAGGCAAGGTGCCGCCACCCCGGGTGTATATGCAAGACTCAAATCAGCCTGGCTTATGAACGGCTTGGTGGGCACGACTTCGGTTTTACCCGGTCGTGGTTCCCTGTGATATTTCAGTGCCTCTTTGTAGTACATCATTTCTATTCCTCTACTGCTGAATTTAGCTGGAGCTGATACGCATGTGTTTTTAAGGCAGCTCTATAAAATACCTGCCTGCCCTGACCCATCTTTTATAACGATAGTGGGTTACTCCTTCCTGCAGAATTTTGCAATTTTTTCGGTGACGTTTTTTTGTACCTGATCGGTGTAATCGGTGCGGCGAAATCGGTGCACTTCTGCGAAGGGAAGGCCTGTATGATGGGAGAAAAGGGCATAATCCGACAGGCTCCTGGCAACGGCAAGTGCAAGAAGGCGATGACATCGGCCTGATGCCGGTTGTTGGTTTCAGCGTAAAAATAATTGCGAAAGCTGTCTTGAACATGTAGTTTCAATGCATTGGATCGGATGTTTCTTCGCTGGAAGAGGCTTTTTTAGTGAGCCCGAAGAAAGCGACTCCTTATCACCTGATCTGATCGAACAGCGGCGACATTTATCATTCGTTTACCTGAACTAAGACTGACCTGATTATGAAAAATTACAACACAATACACGGAGCTCGAAAACAGCCCAGGAAACATGTCTATGTCTATCATTGGGGTCGTATCATTGGCGCCGGCGTCGTATTGCTGGTGCTCGGCGGATTGGCTGGTTATGGACTCTCTTTGTGGTCTGATACCTCAGCCAATGAAGAATCTGATATGGCAGAAACCCTGTCTAAGGCAGCGGTTGCGGTGGAAGATACGCGACCGAAACCAGAGGAAGAAGCGATTCCCCGGGAGATTGAGGAAAATACTCAGTCCATTACTCATGCTCAGGAAGACAGATTACCGCCAGCGGTTGCTGAGATAACCGATTCAGGCTCCAACTCACAGGACACGCAGCCTCCACGATTAAATGAGGCCATACCCGCGGAGGACAATGCTGCCCAACAATTTGCTGAAAACAAACCCCTGGAAACCGAGCCGCCTTCAGCAGAAATGGCGCAATTATCGACCGCAAATCATACCAACGATACCAACGAGGAAACAGTAGAAAAGGCGTTGGTTAACGAAATGGATCTTGAAGACTCCGAGCCTGCCATCCCCACACAAGCAGAGCATTCTCAGCCTCAGGTAGAGATTCCTCAAGACAAACCGCTGGAACCCCAGGGAGAAAGCCCGGACAGTGCTGACACAACGCTTACAGTCGACACGTTAAACAGCCCTTTCCAATTGAAAAAGCTCGAAATCCTCATGCCTTCGGTAAAGCGCTTTCTGCTTGCGGGATCCGTTTCGAATAGAGAACCGCAGGGTGAGTTGAATGAAATCAGTTTCACTGCGGATGGAAGTGCCGCAGTCTGGGCGTACAGCGAGGTCCTCGGTAAAAAGGGGAGCCGGTTCAAGTATGTCTGGCTGCATGGCGGTAACCAGATTGCCACAATACCGATCAACGTCGGGAGCAATCGATGGCGCAGTTATTCGAGCAAAGTTATCAACCGGTCGATGAGTGGGGCCTGGCGGGTGGAATTGCAGGATGGCAAAGGTCGGCTAATGGCCAGCGCTGACTTCTTTCTTGAATGACATTTTTCCGCGTTGAAAAGCGCCTGCCAAGAGCAAAAACACACAACTTTATGTGTTTTATGATTGTGAAATCAGGTCGTTATCTTTGTCCGACCCCATTTGTTCCTTGATCCTGTATATAATTATATCTCTAATCAGATCTACGGGAAAATCCTCTGTATGCTTGAACTGTATTGATCCTTTACCAATTTTATAATGACCTAACCTCTTTTTAAATGCTTCAAGTGTCTCCGGTAATGGATAGAGTCCAATGTGTGATTTGAATGCAGCATAATGAAGCAGGTTGCCATTATATAAGAAGGTCGGAATCCCATATTTAATTGTTTCATTAAGTCCAGGCTTTAACTGCAAAACAAGGTTTCGGATCGTATGTAATCTTTCAAGCGCAATACCATCAAATTGACGGAAGTATTGTGCAACTTCCGGGCTTACATTATGTTCCCAGATTGCTCCTGCTTTAGGAAATAATCTATGAGTCAATGTTCTTGCCTCTTCAAGCCATTCCTTTCGCTCGATTTCCGTGCTGGTCACTACTGGGCTGAATGTGCGGCGATAAAAATTACCAACTCCGCATAAGCCAAAGATACAGTTACGCCAGATGGTCTCAAGTGGGTCGCCAAAGATTTGCTGCTCCCTCTCCGGCAGGGTGTTTGAGGTGTTGAGGACGACAGCGGCCCCAGCCTGTAACAGGCCCTTTGGGATACCTTCGCCGGAATCTCCTTCGAGGAACTCGTAAGCAATCCCCGGGCGGATCACCCGGTCAATCCAGCCCTTCAATATTGCCGGAGGCTGCCCCCACCAATTCGGATGAATGACAATAATACCGTCTGCCTGTCGGACTTCCTCACAATAGCTTTTGACCGGCTCCGGCAATACGACTTCCTTGGATATCTCCTCGCAAACGAGTAGAGGGTCAAATTTTTCAGCATAGAGGTCGTGAAAAAAGACACCGTGCCCATTCTTTTTAAGCTGCTCGAGGACGATCGACGCAATTGCATGATTGAGGCTCGCCTTATCAGGATGAGCAAGGATGACCGAAATTCTCATTGTTATCTGTGTGTTGCCTCTACTTGACATGACCAGGGCATAAGGCGCGACCGCTTTTTGCCGTCGCTGTTCATGCCCTGGTCATGGCATATTTTTTAATGTTTCACTGGTAGTATTTACCTGTGCGTAAGGTACAGATAATGCCGCCATAAATGCTGCGTGTACATCTGATGCCTTTATAGTTTTGTCTTTGAAAACTAAATCCCTGGTAGCAAGGCATCTTCAACAACAACACAGTTGAAACCATAATCAAACGCGGCGCGAGTTGTCGCATCAATACACATGTGGCTCATAGCTCCACAAATGACAACAGTATCTTTTTCAGTCTTTTTCAATATTTCTAAAAGCTCAGTTTCACGAAAGCTGTTTGGATAGCTTTTGTTGACAACTTTTTCACCCTTGATAGGAGATACCATTTCATTTATCTCTACGCCGTTTGTATTTGGCAAAAAGAACGTAACACCTGGCCGAGCTGCTATATGTTGAATATGGATTACCGGCAGATTCTTGCTTCGAAATTTCTCCAATAGCTGCCGTGCATTTGCAGCAGCTTGGTTGATATGGACAAGCGCCATATTACCACCAACGAAATAGTCGTTTTGGAGGTCAATCAAGAGTAGGCATGCATTCATTTTTTTCTCCAGTTCTAAGTCATATTATCAAACAGGAAGAAATCCTTAACCACGTTTCTTGCCACACATAATGGTCATTTGTATGACGGCCAGAGCACCATGGCAGGAAATTGGTTTAACGCAGAGTCCGCAATGCCGCAAGCAGAAAAAGAACGCTACATAACCAAGAGCTTAGCAGGCAAGCCTCTGTCCTCAGATTAAGTCTTCTTCACAGATATGTCGCCAAGCTGGTGAAGACCGCATGCCCTGCCTCGTGGCACTGGACACTGATCACATCAGGGAGTTTCTGTAATTGCTTAATAACCTGTTCCAGCTTCAAATCTTCATTGACCTGCAACCACATCCGACTGACTTCCCCACCATCCACAGGTACACAGACAATTCCTTCGAGGTTATAGGCGCGTCGCGAAAAAAGACCACAGATATGCGACATTACCCCAGGATGGTTGTTGACTTTGAGTTCAAGCACCATGATCGCCGAACACGGAGTATTATCGTTTTTTTCAGCATGTGCATTTTTCTGCATTACACCCTCCAAGCATTGTGCTGTTAGAAGCTCCCGGGGGAACAATTGGATACACTTCTTCCTCTCTGCCAATGGGAACATTGATGAGACAGGGACCGGGTTCGGCGAGAACCTTGCATAATAACTCCGCAAGATTACAGCCGGGTTGCGCGTTAAAAGCCTTCATGCCAAACCCCTTGGCTATGGCAGCAAAATCTATATCGATCTGGAAATCCGAAGCAAAATACTTTTTATCATAAAAAAGATTCTGCTGCTGACGAACCAGTCCGAGAGATTTATTATTCATGACGATGATCTTCACATTGACCTGCTGCTCAACTGCCGTGGCAAGTTCCTGGATATTCATCTGCAGACTGCCGTCACCGGTAAACAAAACGACCTGCCTCTCCGGAAAGGCAAGAGCAGCACCGATAGCAGCAGGCAATCCAAACCCCATGGTTCCCAGTCCACCGGAAGTGAGGAGTTGGCGGGGTCTGTTGAATGGATAGACCTGTGCGGTCCACATCTGGTGCTTTCCGACATCGGTAGCCACAAAACAATTCTCCTCGAGCAGTTCGGAAACCTTAAGGATCAGGCCATATGGTTTGTCTGGTACGACTGCTTCGGGCGAGGTCATCGGATACATCTCCTGCAAGACCTCGATCTGACTCCGCCAGATCTTTCGCTCGTTTGGTCGGATGAGAGGCAGCAGACCATGCAGCGTCTCTTTAACATTTCCGATCAGACCGATATGGGCAGTCTTAAGTTTTGACAGTTCGCTCGGGTCAATATCCATATGAATAACGTTTGCATCCGGACAAAACTCAACGATTCTTCCGGTTGCCCTGTCGTCAAACCGTGCCCCGGCAGCAATAAACAGGTCACATTGCTGCAGCGCCATATTGGTTGAGCGCGCAGCATGCATACCAAGCATGCCCAGGGCCAGACGATGATTCGCAGGCAGGGATCCAAGACCCATCAGGGTCATGGTTGCCGGGAGAGAACATTTTTCAAGCAGCGCTCTTGCCTCCTCTGCTGCTCCTGCATGGATGATGCCTCCACCCAGGCAGAGAATGGGCCGTTTTGCCCGGTTTATCATCTCCGCAGCCGCTTGCAACTGGGCACTTTCCGCCATTTTTTGTGGAAGGCAAGTTCCCGGCACCGGCCATTCATCAAAGGAAATCGTCGCGGTCTGTATGTCTTTCGGCACATCGATCAAGACGGGACCGGGTCTTCCTGAAAGTGCGAGTTCAAAGGCCTTGGGAATTATATGCAGCAGTTCATCAACGGATCTGACCAGATAATTATGTTTGGTGATAGGGATGGACATGCCATAGGTGTCGACTTCCTGAAAGGCGTCGGTGCCGATCAGGGAGACAGGAACCTGACCAGTAATGCAGATGATGGGAATCGAATCAAGATAGGCATCGGCGATGGCAGTGAGTATGTTGGTTGCCCCGGGACCGGAGGTGGCAAAACAGACCCCGGCTTCCCCTGTTGACCGGGCGATGCCCTGGGCAAGAAAGCCTGCACCCTGTTCATGCCGACAGAGTATATGTTTAATCGAAGGTGATTCAGACAAAGCAGCATAGAGGGGGAGATTCGCTCCTCCAGGTATCCCGGTTATCTTCGTAATACCTTGACGCTCAAGCATTTTAATGATCAACCGAGCTCCATTCATCGTGTACATTTTTTTCTCCTGTGATGTGGAATTTTGCGTCGGCAACCGGAGCGGGAGCAAAAAAAAACCCCCGCCGGCGAAGCGCCGACAGGGGTTAAACAATTGTTTTCTTATGTTTTTATCCCGTCATGGCACTCCGCCTTCAACCTTTCGGACCACGACCACCACACTGAGGACGAGTGCCACGCTAAGAATAACGCTGTTCATGGTCGTTGAAGGTGTATGCATTTGTGTCTGAGCTGGATAGAATTAATTACATATCTGCCTGTACCTTCATCAATTAGCAAAATTGATCGACACGGTCAAGTTTTTTTTGGTTCAGCGAAAGACCAGGGGCACTCGCGCTTTAATTTGAAATATAGGATTAAGTTAATTCAATTGGTTTCATGGCGTCCTGATCTTAGCTCCTGATTGCCATCAAGATTGGATTCTTGTGGACACGGCTTAGTTCAGACATTCTGAATTGAGTAACTTTAGCCAGATACGGATCGTATTCCGCCAGGATTGCCGGCCGCATTGTGACTTTGTTGCCCGGTATTTCCATCAAAATTCCTTTTTCGATTAGCCTTTGAATCGTTGGTTTTTTGAGGTCAACTTTCACACCGGCAATGGCGTAGTCGATGATGACATCGGCAACGCTGTCCTTTTCAACTTCCGGCAGCTGCATAAACGCCGGGTGAAATTTAACAGTCCCGCTTGGGACATTTTCCGTGAATGGCAGCGCGAGAAACAGGTCTTGCGGAACACCCTCATGGATCAGCTGTGGATAATTTGCAAAGCTGAACATGAAGTAAAAATTGGGCGGCCCCACGAGGACACAGCCGCAACCTCCAATGCCGTTCTTTATACGGGATAAGCCGGTTTTGACAAGCTTACTGCCGATACCCCGTCCCTGAAATTCAGGCAATACCGAAACCGGACCCAAGCCGTACCAATCACCGGTGCCGTCGGATATACTTACAGCTGAGATGGCAATATGGCCTATTACCTGCTCGTTGATCACAGCCACCAAAGAAACCGTCAGGGCGTTGTCTTTTCTTAGCTCGTCGATGATCAGATGTTCGGTCTGTTGGCTGAATGGATAATTCTCGAACGCAGCGACAGTTATTTCAACGATTGCATCGTGATCATCTTTATTTTCGGGTCTAATTTTCATGACCGAGTCTTTCCAACAACAGTGTGAATCAGGATGAATTTATCCTGTTGTTCAACCTGTTCATTTTGGTCCTTGTGCACGACTACCTTACTTCCGCTTTCATCTCCAACTGTACATGTCCCCAGCCACCGCACATGGGTCCGACGTCGAAACAGCCTGTCCGGTTGAACATCACTTCATTGGGGTCCCTGCCGTTCATCAGATTCTCAAAAAATGCGTTTATCAGCACCGTCAGATTCGGCATCAAAAAGGCGCAAACGCGATTGGGAGATTCCTGGGTCAATAGGTTTCCGGCGGAGTCGAAGACGATGCGCTGTCCGACTACATGCCCTGAATGGCATCCTTTTGAAGCTACTACCTCCGCTACAAGACGGTAGCGCGACCCTTTTGCAGCATTTTCAAACAGCCGCTGGTACTTAGGATTGTCAAGAACAGCCTCCAGTTCATCTCCTTCCAATGCTAATCGTCTCTTGATGATCTCGACCAATGTGTTTTTCTCCATATGTCTTCCTTTCCTTGACTCTGGCGGTTGAATGAATCAACCATTTTATCATGATAGATATGGCAAAAGCGAAAAATACGAACGTGGACTGAACGCTTGGCTGACCGCGGCATCAGCGCGAACACGCCCCAGCCCAAGTATTCACGCGTGTAAGCGGCGTAGCGCTCGGGTTCCGAGGTTAGTTTGGCTCGAACATCTTTTGCCAACTCGTCGTCGGGATTGTCTTCAAGCCATCGGCGCATGCTGAGCCACTTGGCCGCCTCGTATCTGTCCCAGCTGTCTTGGTCAGCCAGAACCATTTCCACGACGTCATAGCCGAGGTGGCCGAAAGACGCGAGAAGTTCTGGAAGCGGGAGAAAGTCGGAGATTGAGCCGGCAAGACACCCCCTGGCAACATCTTCCGTCGGCGGTAACTGCCGCCAGTAGGGCTCGCCGATGAGGATGATCCCTCCGGGGCGGAGGCTCTGTGCCAGAAGCTTGATTGTGCCGACGACTCCCCCAGCGATCCACGTGGCACCGAGACAGGCTGCCACACCGGCCTTGTCGTCCGAGACGTAGCCGGCAGCATCGCCATGGATGAACTTGACTTGATCGGCGACACCGAGTTTTTCAGCGCGGAGTTTCGCTTGCTCGGTGAACAACTGACTCATGTCGATGCCGGTGCCGATGACGCCGTAATCGCGTGCCCAGGTGCACAGCATCTCCCCCGAACCGCTGCCGAGGTCAAGCACGCGGGTTCCCGTTTCCAGACGCAGCGCCGCGCCGAGAATGGCGAGCTTTTCGGGTGTGAACGGGTTATGGATGCGGTGAGCACTTTCGGTAATGTTGAAGATCCGTGGAATGTCCATTGTTGAAAATCTCCTTACGGGTGTGAATAGATTCGGTCTCCGTCTAACATCCCGCATCAATTGCCCGCCCTGGAGTTAGCGCACAACTTGGCAGAAGATACTGCCTTGAACCTGCACGAAAAATCGGCTTCGAGTTGCGGGTCAATTGAATGTGCTGGTTCGGTTTTTTTTTACTGGTTTGCTCTAACTGTCAAGGATAAGATGTGAGCCCAATCACATCCAATTTTTTTCACTGCATCATAGCAGAACGCAATGCCACATCGTAGTGTAGCTCACTGATATTTTTAGCAAAGACGGAAAAAAGATTGTCCGTGGCATTGCAAGTGAGAGCAATTATAGCTTGTTCTTCTCTGCTTTTCTGTATTTCCAGGCAAGCACCTTTGATGGATATTTTTTGGGGTTTGATGCGTGCTAATAATTCTTCAAATAAATGTTGATCATATACATCATTCGGAGGAAACACAAAAACGGTTTTAGCAAGGTGCCCGTGTTTAACAAGTGTATCTATCTCCCACAATACACTCTGCGTATCAGATACTGCGACAATGATTTTTTGCGAATTATCCATAAGGGAGCAAACAATTTCTTGCCATTGATTTTCAGCAACGTATTGGCGACTTGCTCCAATCGGCGGCAAAGCGTCCGACGGATTGCCTATGGCAATTATAGGCCCCAGGTCGGCATAGGTCTGCACTAATAGTTCCTCGAGCGTTAAAGCTTTGACCCCTGGATCAAAGATTCGCATATACCAGCGTAAGGGCGCATCACGCAATGTTATTTGGTCGTCACGGAATGGTCGCAAAAACAGAAACGGGGGCCTGGGGTCGGTCTGCTTTTGTTCTTCGTAGGATTTCATTAACAAGCGGCGGGAACGAAGACGGAAACGCCGAGCTAAATAAAGAAATGCTTGAGTTGAAAGAAAGCCTGTTAATAGCATAGCCCCGAATGTCAGCAATACTGGTCCAAAGCCTACAAGATCTGTTTCGGCATGACGAATTTCATAAGCGCGGAAACGTACCGCGGTCTTGTGTAATTTGACCCCCAACGTGAAATAGGTATAGAACACTGAACCCTCCATAAGAAATGCTGTCACGGCAAACAAAAATGCCTTTCTCGGCAATTTCCCAGGGAAATTATCGGTAACAGGTACCCCCATAATTCTATATATGTCAGTTTTTAGATTCCTTGAGGAGAGAGAGCTGAACAGCAGGGATGAACAAGGCAGCTCCGTCGCTTTGATCGAATGCAGCAATCCCCGAACAGCTAAAAAGAATATTAGAAAAATGATTATGATTCCCGTAAGCTCCATAAAAAGCAACGGCGGCCGCGTGTAAACCTGATTGAGACCTCTTGAAAACAGCCAAATTGGTATAATGTTGAGAGCTGAGATGAGGGAAATTGCGGTCTTTCCCGCAGTGATAGATCCTGCCCAAATCCGCCGCAGTAAGTTGAATGCTCCAGCAAAGATGATCAGATTAAAGATCATCAATATTAAGAAGAAGATGAACAGGAATGATATTGAAAGAGATTCACCTGCAATTAAAAATACGAATAATAAACCTATTGGAAGCATAACGACATTACTTCCCACAGCGCCGATTAGTCCACGTAACATACGCAAGGACGTTAAGGTGTCACCGTATGCTTGTGTAATGGTATCAATCTGAGAAATGGTGGTCACTGGCTATCACGCTGGCATGTTAGGGAGTATATAATAAAATCGAATCATTCTCTAATTTACCTAACCAATTCTCCATACTCACTCGCCCTCTACACCTGTGGACAGATTGCATGGCCGAACTTTAAGTTCTGCGGGAGCCGGGCTTTTTTTTGGCTTCTACTGAAAAGTGTTGCTAAATGTTCTTAAATTTTTCTATGTTATTTTTTTGGTTTTGCATTTTTTAATGCAGTTGCTTTTATGCTGTTTTTGCTTTTTTGCTTTTATTATTTTTTTCTCTTTAATGCTGTTATCAATCAATACATTTAACGCCAAAGCTCAGTGGCGGCGTCAGCCTTCCGCTGGAGCGCCTTGTGAGCGGCCGCATCTCAAACGTAATAGAAACAAACGTTGAACCCGTCTCATTCGAGTGTGGATGTGTAACATCCGTATGCTTTACAGGTATTATTACTGACTGCTGGAAAATGTCGGTACCGGT
The DNA here is from genome assembly GCF_054657295.1 of Desulfocastanea catecholica. Taxonomy (NCBI): domain Bacteria; kingdom Pseudomonadati; phylum Thermodesulfobacteriota; class Desulfobulbia; order Desulfobulbales; family Desulfobulbaceae; genus Desulfocastanea; species Desulfocastanea catecholica. The sequence goes on along the minus strand of NZ_BAAHYZ010000002.1, from coordinate 191,436 downwards.
CTCGCGTCTAACTCCGCCTGACTGGCAGCCACCCCATTGGCTCTTATATCCGAAATCAGCCATTCCATCTCCTTAATTTCCCTGCGCTGCGCTTTGATGATCTCGTCAGCGAGCTTGCGAACACGCAGATCCTCAATCTTTGCGCGTTCACTGGTCAGGATAGCAATCGAATGATGCGGGATCATCCCTTCCATATAGTCCACTCCGCTAACTGTTACTTGGCTACGTACCAACCACACCGCTGACAGTAACAGTAGGCCAGCGCCTAGGAAGATAATCATGTTGACCTTGGTGTTCTTGTACATACTCAGCATGAAAGAAAGCATTACCACCATCATCGCAGCGCCCATGACTAACGTCATGAACAGCCGCGTTTCGCTGAACCAGGCATGGTCCAGAATCTGGTAGGAATTCAAATACATCAAGAAGAACATTACGACCATTGAGGTCCCGATCATTGCAAAGAACTTCTTGTAACTCCCGTGGGTGCCTTGATTTTTTTCCATGATATCGTGTCCTCCAGTCGCAATTTTGTCGTTACTCTTGGTTCAGTCATTGGCATGAGCCGATGGCCGCTAACACTTGATTAAACCGCAGACGGGCTTGTCCCGACTGTCGGCTATAAAGCAGTAGTTAGAAATCTTTTTCTATATATCTTTTATCAGCTAAAACTACTGAAGTCTCAACTTGTCTTTCTGGGATTTTCCAATATTTTTTTAACAGCATATTTTTCTCAGTTTCAGACACTAACTGGAACCCATTTTTTTTATAGAACTTTATTGCCCAATCTGCATCTTTCCAGGTTCCAATCAAAACAGGCTTTTTCGTTTTTTGTATTATTTCTTTGAGCAGAATCGATCCGATCCCATTTTTTCTTTGGTTTGTTCTTACATATGCATGCCGAATAAGACCAACATCAGATTTATCCTGTACACCCATTACACCTACTATTTTTTCTTTTTCTATATAGCAGGAAAATTTTACGCCATCTTCTATCTGTTCTTGTAATTCTTTTTTTGACATATACGGCTCATGCCATCTATCTTCTGGAATCTTGCCTTTGTACGCAATCGCGGCATCATTTATAACCTCGTATATTTCTTCTATATCGTTTTTTTTAGCCATTCTGATCATCATTTTACCCCAGAATTTCTTTTCTATTTTTTTGCGACCGTAGGTTCTTTATAACGTGGAGTTCTTGGGAGCGACGTTAGGAGCTTCCCTTGAAACGACTGGTTAAGTTGTTTTTATTTTTCTCTTATCTCTAACCAAGTATGAGTTACCAGGTCCTCTTTTTAACTCAAAAAGATCAATAGCTTTAATAAGACTGCTTAAATTTTTATAGCCGTAATTTCTTGTATCGAATGATGTCTTATTGGAGATGTGTGATCCGACAGGACTGAGTGCAGCCCAACCGTTATCGTCCTCAGTTGCTTCTATTGCTTGCCTTAGAAGGTTTATTAGTTTTGTATCTGATTTGATATTTTTTTCTTTTTCAGGAGCTGAACCATTTATTTTAACTTCTTGATCAAGGTATAGAAATTTAGAACAAGCGTTTACAAAAGGAGAAGGAGTTTTACGTTCCCCAAAACCAAGCACGACTTTTCCTTCAGCAAGTGCACGAGTAACCATTGGTGTGAAATCACAATCCGATGATACAAAGCACATTACATCAATGTTCTTTGTATACATGACATCCATGGCATCAATCACTAAGGCAATATCAGACGCATTTTTACCTTTAGTCAAATCATACTGCTGTATAGGTTGTATCGCGTATTCGTTTAATAAGTCTTCCCATGGCTTTAGTGCTGGGCTTTTCCAATTTCCGTATGCTTTTCTTATTGTAACAACGCCATATTTCGCAACTTCACTTAGAACTTCTTCAAATTTACTTGCGGGTGCATTATCTGCATCTATAAATAATGCTATCTTTTGGCTTGTTCCGTTCATTGATAGTATGCACCTCTTTTCAATTACTTAACGTGGAATTAACCGGCGAGCTTCTGCGAGTCCGCGTTTAATGATTTGTTATCTTTTTATTTTAATTACTTACTAAAGTTTCATTGAATTCGAACTTGTTTGTATTCAATTTTTGTGAAATCAACTTTGATGCCAGAGGTGAAATGTCTCCCATAAACGTCTGTATCGAATCTTTTAAATTTCAAACCTTCCTTCTGAAAAGAAGTAAAAATTTTAGTCATAGCTGAGATGAATATCGGCACGATGTTAATGTATATCTGCTTACTAGGATATCTTTCTTTTTTCGCCTGCTCAGTTATTAGATCAAAGCAAAGTTCTTCTTTCAGTTGTTTCAATAGTTTCAGTTTCTTCTGTTTGCCCATTTTATATTCTATGTAAGGCGAATTAATTGAAGGATCTATTCGAGCATATATATCGTCTAATTTGTAATAATATTGTGATGTAAAATTACCGTTGTTGACAATATGATTAGCCATTAAAAAAGCAGCACCATAATTCTTTTTCAGGCCGTCATTTAATAACATCTCTGAATTCCAACTGCTGAATAAGAGGTGATCTCTGTGGTGAATGGCATTCCTAAGCATAATCAAGAAAGCCGTATCAGCATTATCAAAATAAGGAAATTTGTCTTTTGACACGTCATATAGACTATGAAATGCTTCCAGTTTTGCTTCAAATGTTCGGTCCAAATTGTCAATAGCTTCTTCCATTTCTATGAGCTTGAGTTTATGGAATTTTGAACATTCTTCTGTATATAAACGCATTGAATTTGATAATTTGTCTAGGGCAATACTTATGACTTCCATTTATATCCTTGATAGATAACGTGGCGTTCAGCGAGAGCCGAGCTGTTTCGGCTTCCGCTGAAACTTTTTGTTAAGCTATTTTTTAATAGATCTAATTTCAACGACAGCTTTTTTACCTTTTTCTGTAATTTGCCAAAAGAGAGCCATATCTCCGCCTTTTGTTTGTAGTGGTTCTATTTGGATAATGCCAAGTGCCATTAATTGAATTTTGATTGTTTGAAGTATACCATCATCAACTTCATTCGAATAATATTCGTCAGCATCGTTGTTGTTCAATTTTAGTAATTCGGTGGCAAGCTTTGTGCTTACGAAATTTTCATTTTGATACTGGAATAAATGTGGCCCTATTACTGAGATAATCTCATTCCAGTTAGACTTTCGTGCCCACTTTCTTCTACTGTCTCTGTATTCAATCTGACACTTACCGTATACTTCAAATTCTTCGTCACCGGAAGAGTAGTTGCTATCATTGGTATTTGATGCTAACGCTTGAAACTTCTTTAACTCCTTCTGTAGTTCTTCTTCTCTATTTCTAAGTTGATTTAACTGGTGCAATAGTTCAGTTGAATTCCCTTGGTCTGCTCTTACCCAACCAACAGCTGGATACATTTTTATTGTTTTAGATAAGCTAAGTGCTACTAAACCAGCTAGTTGATCGGTGCTAGACCAGTATTTTACTAGCCTACCTTTTGAAACTTTTCCTCGGAAAGATGAAAGGCGCTTCTGGGCCTCAGCCTCTAATTCAACATTTTTTGCAGGTAAAGATTCAGGCTCTTCATGAATGAGAGCAATTACTTTTAATCCGTTTTCAACTGCATAGTCATATTCCATTTCTGTATAACTAATGCCGTCTGGAGAAATTGAACCATATCTTCCACCAATTATAAGTAAATAATAATCGCAATCGTCAATAACCCTTTTTATGAATTCCCATTGTTCTTCATCAGCTGCTGGAAATAATTCCATGCCTGCTGGAATACAATCCATTTCCATAAGAGCTTGGATAACCTGCTGTCGTTCTGTTTTCAGATCGATGTATGTGGAACTGACGAAAACTTGGTATCTTTTATCCATATTTTATCTTTAATTGCTTAACGGTCCGCATTACCGGCTGGCAATGGAGCGCAGCGGAATTGCCAGTCCGAGGTGATGCGGTTGTTAAATTAATAATAGTCATATTCATTCTCTTCAACAGAGACCTCAATTCCTCCTGTGACACCTGAAATATGTATATCTTCTATTTGTGGGTCTTTTAATTCTCCATCAACAAACTTATACATGAGATAAATTTCTACTGCATAAGTAGTTAAAATTGTAACTGTATTGGAGGTGGAGCCAAATGTATAAATCACACCATCTTCTTTATCATAGGTTCCATTGTTAAAGTCAGGACCAGTTACGGTAACCTCGAATTCAACATCAATATCAAATGTAACTGAGCTTTCTTCATCATTTATAAAAACAACATGTGGATCGATTTTACCGACACTAACGACGGATAAACCATCATCGACTTCAGCATCTTCCCAGCTAGATGAATTATAAACGTCACAACCTTCAAGATATGATGTGATTTTATCTTCGACCTCAGAACGATTTGTATCGAAAAATTTCTTGACCTTTTCTACTCTTTTATCTCGATGAATGTTATATATATCAAGTAGTTTGTCCAATGATTCAACAGAAACAAGTTGAGGATCAGAGTCACAAAATGACTTTAGGTCTTTGTCATCGGATACTATATATATTTTTTCATCTGCACCCAACTGTGATTTCAATGATAAAATCGAAATGGCATCTGGAAATTCCGATTTTTTCTTCCCGTCACCAAAAGGTGGTTTTTTATTAAAGTATAAATTAAGAAGGTCTTCAGCTTTCACTTTTGATGCATCAACAATTGTGGTTTTACAGTCTTTCAAATACTCTTCAAAAACCTTTAATGCACTATCATGTATTTCCTCGTCAGATATTTCTGAAAATAAAGATTGGATTTTTGAGTCATCTAGTGCTGAGAGAAGACGTGCTTTTCTCATAAAGGTTTTTCTTGCATCTAATGCCTCATTTACGGATGATCTTATTTTTGCTTCAACTTCTTTCTCAACAACACTTGTTGAAAAATTCTCTAACTCACCGTCGTGACAATGTTGCTTGAATGATTTCAAAGGAGCATTGTCAAAATGAAGTCCTGCTTTTACAAAATATTGGGTATCTATGAATACTTTCTTGGTCTCAAGCACGGTATTCTCTCAAATTTAACGCTATGATAACCGGCCCGCGCGCTGTTTGCGGGTCCGTGTTTATTAAATGGTTAGGCTTAGCATTATGTCGTTAGATATTGAAATATATAGCATGTTATCAAGCCTGTTGCTATCATTCCGGCCAATGAGCAAATTGCTTTAATAATATGAATTTTATTCTCAGACTTGTATTTCAAAAGAATTTTTTGATCCCCATTGTTAATAGCAATTCTTGCAAGAGGAACTAAAGACATTATATAATCGCTACACAAATATCCTGCAAAACGACCAAATCTAGCAAGTGATGAAATTGAATAAATTGCAATTAATACAAACAATGCTATGTTGGCGAAAGTCTCACCAAACTTGCTAAAGAAGAACTGCATATGGATTGCTAATTTGTATAGGCATAGTAACACGAATGAGAACTCAAACAGTGTTGGCATCCATTTTGAATATTTTTGAATTGTTTTAATCCTTTTGGCGACAGTTACTTCTTCTAAAGATTCAAACCAACCGTCAACCACATTTAATATGGTATTTGCAACTACATAATCTACATATTCTATCTTTAGATACCCGGAAGTAGACAAAATTGAACTTCTCACCTCATTAGGGATGTCTTCTTTTTTATATTCCTCATATTTGCACAATGAAGAGAATATGTGAACTTTTACAGTATAACTTTTTTCCTCATTAGACGTTGGAAGTCTCATTAGGTAGTTATATTCAATTTCAACTGATTTGATTGGAATTGTATTGCTGGAATTATATAAAGAAAATCTTTGGATAGAGCTAAATGTTTCAAACTGATCATCTTGGTGGTAAACTGTTACACTATCTTCCCTAGCAATTATATTGTATTGCTCAAACAATTGGTTCATTTTTGAAAACAATTGTTCCAAGTCGTTTTGTTTTAAAATAAAGTGCTTAACATATCTCTTTTCTTTGGATTCTTTTTTCTTTTTTATCCTTGCATAAACATCTTGAACTAATTGGAAACTAATATCTTCTTTACACAATGAATCAAATCTTTCTTCTCTGGCGAGAACTTCAATAGTTTCTTTTTGCATTATTCTCATTGTAAAATATTTTTGTATTTTTAAAAAGCCTAACTATTAATATGCTGCATGATCATTTCGGGAGATAAGAAGAGCCGATCTGGTCGTTTCATCGCTGTCTCAATCGTCAGCGTGCCGACATTTTTGCTGCCTTTCTTCTTTGCAATCCGTTTTTTCTGTCCGCATGTGGTAGAAATGTAAGATTTTGTGTTCATACTAAGTGAGAAAATTGCCATTTACAAGAAAAAACAGTTAGGAATGGATTATGCGTCAGTTTGGTTAATAGTTCCTGTTATAACGCGTCCGTATAACAGCATTGATTTGTTCGTTGCTGTTGGTAAATAGTCATGGAAATGCCGTTCTTCGAGACTGAGCGTTCTTTCGCTTTTTGGGAATTATCACCGGTTATACTGATGAGACAATAAGTCTCAAATAACTCACTATTTTTTGGTTTCATGTATAATATCGATGAATTTCGTAGTGCTGAATTTGGGAAATATCTCCTTGAAAGCAAAATGATTGCTGCTAGAAAGGAAAAGTTCATGGTCCACTGGACCAGAAAATTCTTCGAATATCGATTGCGCCACCCTCAGATTATTGTGACTCGAGACTGCCTTCACCCCACAGGAAGGGTATAAGCAAACGAAACTTGCACACCTTTTTTTTAAGGTCAAAAAAAAAGACCCGATCACCAAATGATCGGGTCTTGTGCATAGTGCGGGGACTGTGAGCCGCCTTAAATTTAATCGAACACCGGGCGAGGCAATACCTTAGCCTGTTCAGCGATTTGGGGTACCATATGCTCCCATTCGATAGCCATCATATGGACGCCGTGGACACCCTTCATCTCCTTGAATTCCTCGATCTGCTCGCAGGCGATGTTAATTCCTTCTTCGGCGACCTTGCCCTTCTCGACACCCTTCAGGCGATCGATGATCTCATCGGGGACATCCATCCCGGGCACCTTGCTTTTCATATACCTTGCCATACCGACACTCTTCATCGGTGTGACGCCGGCCAGGATATAGACCTTTTCGGTGAGGCCTTCCTCGTTGGCAAGGCGAATAAATTCGCGGAATTTTGGCATGTTATAGATGCATTGTGTCTGGATGAAGTCGGCGCCGGCTTCGATCTTCTTGGCCAAACGATAAACACGCCACTCAAAGGGATCGGCAAAAGGGTTGGCGGCTGCACCGATAAACATTTTCGGCGGGTGATGGATTTCTTGACCGTTTAAAAATTGTCCCTCATCGCGCATCTGCTTGACCATGGCGATCAGTTGAATCGAGTCGATGTCAAAGACACCCATGGCATCGGGATGATCGCCGAATTGCTGGTGATCTCCGGACAGGCAGAGCATATTGCGGATGCCCAGTGCGGAGCCCCCGAGGATATCGGCCTGCATGGCCAGCCGGTTTCTATCCCTGCAGACCATCTGGTAATTGGGTTCGAGCCCTTCCTGTATGGCAATCAGCGATGCCGCCCAACTGGACATGCGCACCACTGCGGTTTGATTATCGGTAATATTGACGGAATCGACGTTTCCTTTCAGAAACCTCGCCTTTTCTTTCACCTCTTCAACGTCGGTCCCTCTGGGTGGCCCCAGCTCACCGGTGAAGGCAAACTGACCGGATTTCAGGACCTTTTCCAAATTACTTCCGGAATTGAAATGTGTTTCTGTGCTCATATGGAAATCCTCTGCTTCTCGATAAGGGTAAGAGGAAAAAATAAATACGTCGTTTTATCCTGTTATTTGGCCATTTTTTCGGGTTTTTTATACCCGGGTTGAATCAGGTTCCTCGGCGTTTGATTTTTCCAACCACGGGTGGTGTTTATTTTCTTGATGGAATCCAGACGGCCTTGACCGGAGAGACGTTCCCAGATTCTAAACCAGGCACACGGCTGCTCGTTGCTGATTTCACAGCTGCCCTTATTGGTTCCTCCGCATGGGCCGTTCAACAGACCTTTGGCACACATGGTGATCGGGCAGATTCCCCCGGTGAAGCCGAGAACGCACTGGCTGCAGGAACGGCATCGTTCTTCATACCAGCCCACTGCTTGATTTACCGCCAGTCCGGTGGTGTCGACCGCCGGAAAGGTGGGAATGAGCGGATATCTTTCCGCGAGAAACTGAATGCCGACGCCACAGGCCATGGACATCAGCGCATCGAATTTTCCCTCTTCGATGATGCTGTCCAGTTCGGCCAGGTACTCGCGATCGCATTGCCGTTCTATGGTGTGGCCCTGAATGTCGATGGGCTCATCAGCAAGCCGCCTGGCCATCTCGATTTCGGTATTGAGCACGGCCACTTCCTTTTCTCCGCCGGCCAGACAGACGGCGACGCAGGTTCCGCAACCGACGTTCAAAACCTTGTTATACCCTTGCAGCATCTCCTTGATCTCGGCAAAGGGTTTTCTTTGGGCAACTATCATAATATCCTCCAAAATGGACCGGGACGAATGGTCCCGGTCCAGTCAAATGCTAACCCCGGCTAAGCACAGGAACTGTGTTCAGTGCCCCCTTGAGGGGTGTAAGTTTTTTCTCAATCACTCAAGACCGACATTGGCGAGATCGGGTCCGAGGTATACTCTTTCATTTGGCCCAAGCATGCCCATGGACAGACAGATGAGTGTCCAGAGATGCAGGGTATGCCAACTACCCTTGTAATGTTCGCACAGGTCATGGATCTGGGCATGGCAGTTATGGCACGGGGTGATGGCATAGTCGGCACCCGTCGCCTTGATCTGCTCGGCCTTTACCCGGCCATATTCACGACGGGCTTCGGGAAATCCCGACTGCAGGAAACCACCGCCGCCGCCGCAACAGTAATTGTTCGATTTGTTGGGTGCCATGTCGATGAAATTTTCCTCACCGACCACCTTTTTCACCACGTAGCGCAGATCGTCGGCCACGGGGTCACCGAAGGACTTCCTGACCAGCTGACAGGGATCCTGGACGGTGAAGGTGACTTTCAGGTCTTTGTTCCAGTCGGAGTTCACCGGCAGTCTTCCTTCCCTGATCCATTTCGCGTAATACTGAATGATGCTGGCTATCTCAAATTTGTGCGGGATGTTGAATTTTTTCAGTCCGGCCCGGACTGCGAAAAGTTCGTGGCCTCACTCGGTGTTCAGCCAGACCTTGCAGCCGAGGTCGTCCACGGCTTTCGCCTTGACCCGGATAATATGTTCCCAGCTGGCGTTATCGGCAAGAAAAAGGCAGTAATTTTCCGCCGCCCACCCTTTGGAGCCGTAGGTCCAGTCGGCTTCCACCGTATTCAGTATCTTCCACAGCGGGATCATCTCGTCCGGCTCGGTCACCGGCTCCCTGGAGTTCTGATTGAGGAAGAAATAGGCCCCTTCCTTGTCCATGGGGGCCTGCAGCTTGTCAAAACCCGGTTGATCGTTGCGCACCTCCTCGGCGACGTCTTCCACCACGAAGCGCCAGTCTTCCTCGGTGGCGCCCATGGCGCTGCAGGTGTCGTTGCGCAGGGCCATGTCGCATGAACCCAGGATGCCTTTCGGCCGCAGCTCGCGAGGTCTGGCGCTCCTCAGGTTAAAAACCAGTTGGGGGATATTGATTTTCATCGGGCAAACATAGATACAACGCTCGCACATGGTGCACATCCACGGCCAGTCGGAGGCCAGCAGTTCCTCGTCCATGCCGAGGGCCGCCATACGCAGCATTTTTCGTGGGTCTAGTCCTGCCAGCCCGGTTGCCGGGCAGCCGGCAGTGCATGCTCCACAGGTCAGACACAGGTCAAGGTTGCCGCCCTCGGGCAGAAGAGCCTTGACACTGTCCATGAACCTGCTTTTCTTTTTTCCGCCTATTTTCATTACTGCAACAGACATAGTTGACTCCTTATATTAGGCTTAAACCGCCTTCTTCACCATATCCTTCAAGGTGTTTGTTCCAGGTCAAATCGCCGCATCATGCAGGGGCAGGGACAGCGGCCTTCCTGGGTTTTGCCTTCAGAGGATTGGGTCCGAGGGACAGGATATGTTCGGTCATCTCCTGCGCGTATTTGGCAAAGGTCGGCCCTTCGCCCGACGACAGGTTATACATCCTGACACGGTCGCCTTCGATGCCGATCTCCTCCAGAAGGTCATGGATGTAGTTGACACGTTCCCGGCATCGGAGGTTTCCCTCATTATAATGACAGTTGCCCTCAAGACAGCCAACGCAATAAACCCCGTCGGCACCCTCCTGAAAACACTTAAGCATGTACATAACATCCACTTTGCCGGTACATGGAACTCGGACTATTTTAATGTTCGTAGGGTACGTCAGTCTCATCGAACCTGCCAGGTCCGCTGCAGAGTACCCTCAATAGTCACAACAAAACGCTACAATAGTCGGTTTAAAATCAGCCATTATATTCCCTCCGCCAGCAGAGTTTCAATCTCGCAGGTAATCTGGTTGTCTTCATAGTTGTTGAGGTTGATCGCCTGTCTCGGGCAGACGCAGGCGCATACTCCGCATCCCTGACAGAGTGCCGGATCAATCTGGATCTCTCCTGCCGCCACATTGAACTGCGGCACGCCAAATGGGCAGGACCGGACACAGGTCAGACACTTGACGCAATGATCCGGGAACACCTCAGCCTTGATGGCCGACAGTTTGATCTGATCTTTAGAGAGGAAAGTAACTGCCCGCGATGCAGCGGCGTTGGCCTGTACGATAGCTTCGGAGATCAGTTTCGGGCCATGGGCGGTACCGCATAAGAAGACAGCGTCGGTTCCCATGTCCACTGGTCGCAGCTTGACGTGGGCCTCGAGGAAATACCCCTCGGGATTGGCGTTGAGTTTCATCTTGCTGATCAGGTCATCGGAAACGTTTGGCATAACGCCTGCGGACAGTACCAGGAGATCGGCACATATCTCGATGTCCCGCTGCAGGACATGGTCCTTGACCGTCACCAGCACCCCTTCGTCCGAAGCATTAGCCACGGGTGGGTTTTCCTTATGGTAGCGGATAAAGATGACTCCCTGCTTCCTGGCCTCTGTGTAATAATCTTCCATCTGGCCATAGAGACGCATGTCGCGATAGAGGATAAACACCTGGGTATCCGGACTGTTTTTCTTGATAGCCAGCGCATTCTTTACCGCCGATTGACAGCAGATCCTTGAACAATTGGGCCGCTCGTCATTGCGGGAACCGACGCATTGGATCATAACGACAGAATCCAGACCAGAGGCGCCTTTTTCCGCCAGCCGGTCGCCCAGTTGGGTTTGCGTGACTACCCGGTCGTCTTGCCCGTAGAGGAATTCCTTCGGGGTGTATTCCCCTGCACCGGTGGCGACGATGATGACGCCATGGTCAATTTCCTGCGGTTCTTTCAGTCTGCCGGCCCGAACCACGGTCTTGAAGTTACCTTGAAAACCTTCGAATTGGGCAATCTCTGCATTGGTGAGAACGGTGATTTTTTCATCAGAATTCACCGCCGAGGCAAGCTGATCGACATAGGTCCTGACGTCTGCACCCTCGATGGTATGGTGCAGCTTGAGACCCATACCGCCCAGCTCTCCCTGCTTTTCGATCAGGGTGGATGCAAAACCCTGCCTGGAAAGATCGAGAGCTGCATTCATTCCGGCAATGCCACCGCCTACGACCAGCGCGTGTTTGTTGACCGGAATGACTTTGCCATGCAGTGGCTTTAACTGGACTGCACGGGCAACCGCCATACGGACCAGGTCTTTGGCCTTCTCCGTGGCGAGCTCCGGATTATAGGCATGCACCCAGGAATCCTGATTCCTGATATTGGCCATCTCGAAGAGATATCTGTTCAGCCCGCATGCCTCAAGGGTCTCCATGAACATTGGTGCATGGGTTTTGGGACTGCAGGAGGCGACGACCACCCGATTCAGTTTTTCTTCGAGGATCTTATCCTTGATCTTGGCCTGCGTATCCTGGCTGCAGGTAAACAGATTGTTGTCGGTAAAGACCACTCCCGGCAGGGTCAGTGCATACTCCTGTAAGCCGGGAACATCGACAACACTGGCAATGTTGGAGCCGCAGTTGCAGACAAAGACACCGACCCGCGGTTCCTGGCCGGAGATATCGATCTCTGCAGGAATTTCCACTGTCTTGGTGTCCGTTCCCCGCGCCTCGGCTATCACGCAGCCGGCAAGGCCCGCCGCAGCACTGGCTTCCGTCACTGAAGCAGGAATATCCTTCGGTCCCTGGAAGGTACCGCAGGTGTAGATGCCCGGTCTCGAAGACTCAAGGGGTGCAAAAGGTTCACATTCGATGAACTTGTTCTTGTTGACCTTTATCTCCAGCTTTTTAGCCAGTTCGATAGTTTCCGCAGGAACCTCCAGACCGACGGAGAGAACGAGCATATCGAACTCTTCTTCCTTGAGTACGCCGTTTTCATCGCTAAAACGCAGAATAAGATTTCTGTTTTCCGGATTCTCCGTCACCGAATGAATTCTGGACTGTATAAAACGGACTCCTTCCTTGTCCCTGGCCCGGTTGTAATACTCCTCATAGTCCTTGCCAAAGGAGCGGATGTCCATATAGAAGATGGCCGCATCGAGGTCGCCGCCGGCATGTTCCTTGGCGATCATCGCGTCCTTTATCGCGTACATGCAGCAGACGGAGGAACAATAGCTGTTGCCGCATTTATTGTTGTCCCTCGAGCCGATACACTGCAGCCAGGCGATCTTCTTGGGTTCCTCGTGATCAGACGGCCGAACCAGATGCCCCAGGCAGGGGCCGCCGGAGCTGAGCAGCCGTTCGAACTCCAGGCTGGTCACAACATTGGGATTTTTCTTGTACAGGTAGATATCGGAAAGTGGGGTCGGATCGTATGGTCTGGCACCGGTGGCGAGAATGACCGAACCGACACTGAGATCCTTGTCAACCGGCACCTGGCTGTGATCAATGGCCCCGGCGAGACAGGCATCAAAACACTGGTAGCACTCTGAACAGATACCGCAGCTCATACATCGCTGTGCTTCCTTCTTGGCCATTTCCTCGTCAAATCCGTAGGCAACTTCGAGCCAGTTACCAGCGCGGGCTTCGGGGGCAAGTTGCTTGGCCTTGACGCGCTCAGTGATGCCTTCACCTTCAATAGCAGGTCGTACATATTCCCAGACCTTTTCACGGCCTTCCTTCAGGTCCAGGTTATTTATAAAACGGTGGATGGATATCGCCGCTTCCTTACCGCAGGCAACCGCGTCGACCACGGATTTTGGTCCATAGAAGGCGTCGCCGCCGGCAAAAACCCAGTCGATGGGGGTCTGCAGGGTGACGGGATCCGCCTCCAGACCGCCGGGCCTCGAGATGGCAATCCCCTGATCCTTGATGCCTTCCAGATTGGCGCTCTGGCCGATGGCAATGATCACCGTATCGGCGGTAAAGGTCTGGCAGACGCTCTCGTCATATGCCGGATTGAAGCGGCCGTCTGCATCAAAGACCTGCGTACAGCTCTTGAATTCTATGCCGGAGATTTTCTTTTTAGAATTATCCAGGAAAAGACTCCTGGGGCCGAAGCTGTTGACGATCTCGATATCGTCTTCCAGCGCCTCGGTGATCTCATATTCCCAGGCGGGCATTTCTTCGCGGCGTTCGAGGCAGATAAGCGTTACCTTCTCGGCGCCAAGACGCTTGGCCACCTGGGCCACATCGACGGCAACGTTTCCACCACCGACGACCACGACTTCTTTGCCGACGTCAATTTTTTTACCTTTCGCGGCATCGCGCAGAAAATCGACCCCCTGCAGGACACCCTCGATATCCTCGTTGTCAACGCCAAGCTTTCTGCCGTTGTGCAGGCCGATCGCCAGGAAAGTGGCGGAATAGCCATCTGCTTTCAGGCTTTCCAGAGTGATGTCCTTGCCGAAGGTAACCCCGCATTTGATTTCGGCACCCATCTTCTCGACCACCTTGATTTCGTTGGCCAGGATGTTTCGGGGCAAACGATATGCGGGGATGCCGTAGCGCATCATCCCGCCGGTCTCCTCCTGCTTTTCAAAAATGGTGACATGATAGCCTTGTCGGAGCAATTGATAGGCGGCAGTAACACCGGCGGGACCAGAGCCGATCACCGCGACCTTCTCGCTGCGCTTTGACACCTTAGGCGCGGGTAGGTAAAGCTCACCTTTTTCCAGCTCATAGTCCCCCAGGAAACGGTGCAGTTCGCGGACGGCCAGTGACTGGTCCACCTGGGCACGGGTACATTCACTTTCGCATGGATGGTGACAGACCCGGCCACAGATTCCAGGAAACGGATGCTCTTCCTTAAAAAGCTTCAGCGCCTCGTCATGCCTGCCATCGTTGATCAGGGCGACAAAACCCTGGATGCTGACATGGGCAGGACAGGTTGCCTTACACGGGGCGGTTCCTGATTTATTAATGCCGAAGGCACCGGGGATTGCCTGCGGATACTGTTTGTAGATTGCTTTTCGAAAATCGAGTCTTTCGTTATACTCGTTGGGGACGGAGACAGGGCAGACCTTTGCGCACTCGCCACAGCTGGTGCACTTCAACAGGTCTACATATCTCGGTGTTTGATGAATTTTTGCGGTAAAGTTTCCAGGCTCGCCTTCGACGCCCAAAAGCTCGGTGTTGGTAAGAAGCTCAATATTAAGATGACGGCCGACCTCGACCAGTTTAGGTGAGATTACTCACATTGCACAGTCGTTGGTCGGGAAAGTCTTGTCGAGCTGCGACATGACTCCACCGATGGCGGCCGATTTTTCAACCAGGTAAACGTAATAGCCGGACTCGGCCAGGTCAAGTGATGCCTGCATGCCTGCAATTCCAGCTCCAACAACCATAACCGATCCACTTGTCTTGTTCGTACCAAATTCCATTGATGACTCCTTAAGTGCTTATGGTTAAAAATTTTCGTATACCTCTGTAATGACGTTTTCTGCTGCAGCGAACAACTGCGAAATATCACCGATTTTCGCAAATAGATATCCAGCTGCGGATAACCTCCTTTCTGATTCACAAATTCTTTGTAATTACAATGGGGTGATAATAAATTGCTTCTCAGGCGGTCCTGATAATGCACTTACTCGACCATTGTACTTTGATATCATAGCCCGATGCTAGCGTAAAATTAACATCATATCAATAATATTTATAGACATTCCTCATTTACCTCACATAGCTTTTGCTTTAGCCTGGAATCCAAGCAGCAGATACAGCCGTGACAATAAAGAGAATGGGCGAGATTTCCGATGCAAAGAGCCAAGAAGAGAGTGGCAGAGAGTTGGGCTAAGAAGAGAGGCGCTTGCACCACAGAGAAGACCAGGTGGTCTGCTCTGTGGTGGATGGAATGAACTGATGCTGCCGACCTATTCTTTCCAGTCGGGTCGAATATGCAGCTCGGTCAACTGTTTTCTGGCAACCGCGGCGGGCGCCTCGGTCAGGGGACAGGTGGCCTTCTGGGTTTTCGGGAAGGCGATAACGTTGCGGATCGAATCGCTGCCGGTGATGATCATCAGCAGCCGGTCGAGGCCAAAGGCCAGCCCGCCATGCGGCGGCGCGCCGAGTTCGAGGGCGCGCAGGAGAAAACCGAACTTCTCGTTCGCTTCTTCCGCGCCGATGCCGAGGACATCAAGGACCTTGGACTGCAGGCTCTTCTGATGGATACGGATCGAACCACCGCCGATTTCCGTGCCGTTCAGCACCAGATCATAGGCCCGACTGTAGACGGACGCTGGATCGGTGTCCAGTTTGGCGATATCCTCTTCCCTGGGGGCGGTGAACGGATGATGCAGGGCCTGAAAGCGTTTTTCCTTGTCATCGTATTCCATGAGAGGAAAATCGGTGACCCAGACAAAGTTGAAGTCATCTTTTTGCAACAGGTTCAAGCGCCGGGCAAGTTCCACCCGTAACTCGGAGAGCACCTGCAGGACCACCTTTCGGCTGTCGGCGCCGAAAAAGAGCAGATCCCCTTCCACCGCGTCGGTGGCTGCGGCGATGGTTGCCCGCTCCTCGTCGGTGAAAAACTTGGCGATCGGCGACTGCCATTCGCCATCCGCCTTCATCTTCACCCAGGCCAGCCCCTTGGCGCCGAACTGTGCCACATACTCGGTGAGAAGATCGAGCTCCTTGCGGGTAAAATCGCCACAGCCCTTGGCGTTGATCGCCCGCACCGTCCCGCCCTTGTCGGCAATCGAGCGGAACACCTTGAAACCGCAGCTGGCGGCAATGTCGGTCAGATCGATCAATTCCATACCGAACCGGACATCCGGCCGATCGGTGCCGAAGCGGTTCATCGCCTCATCAAAGGTCAGCCGCGGGAAAGGCGGCGCAAGCTCGACGCCGATGGTCTCCTTGAACAGCCTGGCGATCATCCCTTCGTTGATGGCCATGATCTGCTCTTCATCGACAAAGCTCAGTTCCATATCGATCTGGGTAAATTCCGGCTGCCGGTCGGCGCGCAGGTCTTCATCGCGAAAACATTTGACAATCTGATAATAGCGGTCCATGCCGGCGATCATCAGCAGCTGTTTAAAGAGCTGGGGGGACTGGGGCAGGGCGTAGAACTTGCCGCTGTTGACCCGGCTGGGAACGAGATAGTCGCGGGCGCCCTCGGGGGTGGAACGGGTCAGCATCGGCGTCTCGATATCGAGAAAATCATGCTCGTTGAGATAATTGCGCACCGACTGTACCGCCTTATGGCGCATGATCAGGTTCGCCGCCATCTCCGGTCGGCGCAGGTCGAGATAGCGGTACTGCAGGCGGAGGTTATCCGACACCTCAACCTCCTCATCCAGGGGAAAGGGCGGCGTCTCGCTGCTGTTTAACAGACGCAGCTCCTCGACGAGAATCTCTATCTCCCCGGTCGCCAGTTTTGCATTGGCCATATCGCCCGGTCTTGCTTCGACCCGGCCACGGACCGCCAGCACCCATTCACTGCGGATCTGATGCGCCTTGGCGTGCACTTCCGGGTTGATTTCCGGGTTAAAGACCACCTGGGTGATGCCGTGACGATCGCGCAGGTCAATAAAAATGACGCCGCCGTGGTCACGCCTGCGCAGAACCCAGCCCATCAGGGTTACCTGCTCGCCTACATTTTTTCTGCCGAGAGCATTGCATGAATGCGTCCGGCTCAACTTGCCCATTGATTCCATAATGTATTAATCTGTTGAATTTTTCTCTATCAAGCGCTGTCCCTGTCCGAAAAAATGCACCGATGCTCCTCCAGCCTGGACAGCTGAATGTTCTTTACCATTTATTTTGTAAGGAGACACTCGGCAATTGCCGAGGCCGACAGGGCAATATCCTGCTGTTCCTCTTTATTCAGCATATTTCGGAGAATACCCTTGCCCAGGGCCAGCTCATCATCACCAATAATAAGGACAAAGCGCGCTCCGGCCTTATCGGCCTGCTTCATCTGGCTCTTCAGACTGCGCCCCTCGTAGTCCATGGCGACGGAAAATTTCCTGGCCCGCATCTCATGGACCAGGCCAAAGCCCGCCCGGGAGGCCTGCTGACCGATCCCGGCGACAAAAAGATCGACTTTATCCTCTTCAACCGAGAATTTTTCCTGCTGCTGCAGCAGAAGAACCAGCCGCTCCATGCCCATGGCAAAACCGATGCCGGGACTGTTTTTCGGCCCGCCAAGGGTTTCGACGAGTCCGTCGTATCTGCCTCCCGCAGCCACAGCCGCCTGGGCACCCAGATCCGAGGTAATAAATTCGAAGGTCGTACGACAGTAATAGTCCAGGCCGCGCACCATGAATTTATTCAGCCGGTAGGTAACCCCCAGCTGCTGCAGACCGGCCTGGACCTGCTCGAAGTGATCTTTGCACGGGCCGCACAGGTGCTCGAGCAGGGAAGGTGCATCGAGAATCTGCTCCCGACAGGAAGGAACCTTGCAGTCGAGGACCCGTAGGGGGTTGGTGATACTCCTTCTTTTGCAGTCGCCGCAAAGTGCCTCGTGTCGCTCTTCTATAAAGGCGAGCAACCGGGCCCGATAACCGGGCCGACATTCGGGGCAGCCGAGAGAATTAAGCTCCAGGCTCACATTTATGCCCAGCTCGGCAAAGAGCATGGCCGCCATAGCCATCAGCTCGGTATCGACCAAAGGGTTATCCGTGCCGAGCACCTCGATATCCATCTGATGAAACTGCCTGAGTCTGCCTTTCTGGGGCCGCTCATGGCGAAACATCGGTCCGATGGTGAACAGACGCTGCACCGGTTTCTGCACATAGAGACCATGTTCTATATAGGCGCGGAGTAAAGAAGCGGTGGCCTCGGGCCGCATGGTTATTTTTTTGTCGACAAAGGTATACATCTCTTTTTCGACAATGTCGGTTGTTTCGCCGATGGACCTTGCAAACAGTTCGGTTTCTTCGAGAATGGGCAGACGAATCTCGCGGAAATGAAATCGGTCGAATACCTCTCTTGCCACTCTTTCAAGGTACTGCCACAGCTCAACCTCACCCGGCACAATATCCTTAAAGCCTTTCAGGGCCTTGATTTTCAAAACAGTCTCCAATTATAATTTATGGCGTTGTAATCGCAGAAAAACGAAAAACAGGTATAATTTAAACCAAAAACTGCGAACTTAACTGCAATTTTGTTGTTTTGTCAAGTTTACCCCCGGCCAATCTCCAGAAAATCATGCACTTTTTTCCGCGGCAGGAGTTGTATTCCGGGCATTTCAGATAAATTGACGCTCATCTATTGACCGCAGAGTAGACCACATACTACTCTTGACAAAATCAGGCAAGAAGTGCATTATCTCATTTCTCATATGTATTTTTCAAACCCCGACAGACGGGAATTTTTATTATACCCCCTTGTGGGGTGCTTTTTTTCAGTACCCACGCAAGGGGTACAAGTGCATTCAGACAATAATTGCCTGGGGCACTAAAAGGAGTATTCACTGCATGCAGCTACCCTCACTCACAATTGCCAATCTCAAAGCTTCTTTCCCCTTGATTCAAGGAGGGATGTCCATCCGGGTATCCACCTCGGCACTTGCCATCCCGGTGGCCAATTGTGGCGGAATCGGGGTTATTGGCGGCTCCGGTATCCCGCCGGAAGAACTTCGCGATGATATCAAAAAGGCCAAAGCGGCGACGAACGGCATTATAGCCGTCAATATCATGTACGCCATGAAGGATTTTTACAATCTAGTCACAACCTCCATTGACGCCGGGATCGACATGATCATTACCGGTGCCGGTTTTTCCCGGGATATCTTTAAAATCGGCCGGGAACGCAACACCCCTATCGTCATGATCGTCAGTTCTCCGACCCTGGCTAAACTCTCCGAAAAACTCGGTGCCTCCGCGGTTATCGTTGAAGCCAAGGAGGCCGGAGGCCATCTCGGCACCGACAAACCCTTGCGGGAAATCTTCCCACCCATCCGTGATATCGTCAAAAACATCCCGCTTATCGCCGCAGGTGGTATCACCAACGGTTATGAAATGGCCGAAATGATGGACAAATACGGTGCCGACGGGGTGCAGATCGCCTCCCGGTTCGTCCTCAGTGAAGAATGTGATATCGCCGACGAGTTCAAGCAGGCCTATCTCAATGCCAAAAAAGAAGACATCGTTCTTACCTCCTCCCCGGTCGGGATGCCCGGACGCGCCATCAACAACCCCTTCGTCCAGGCGCTGAATGCCGGGGAAGATGTGAGCATAAAAAAATGTCCGCATGTCTGTCTGAAAAAATGCAACCATCGCTATTGCATCAATGAACGCCTGATGCTGTCTCGCACGGGTAATGTCCGTGATGGCCTAATTTTTTCCGGTGAAAACACCTACAAAATGGACAAAATCCTCTCCGTTGCCGAGATCTTCCGACAATTTAAGGAACAGGCGGAATCCGTGTATAAAGAAGGAAGAGGATTCAATCCGGCACTGTGACATCTATCTCCAGCTCAACCATGCGTTCTCTTGACGAAATCGATGAATCTGCCGATGCGGCCCTGCCGGGTCTCGAGCGGATAATTCCCCCGGAAAACCATCCGATCACCGCCGAGATGATCGATCGAGATGCGCTGTACATCCTCAGAAAACTGCGTGATGCCGGATTTGCCGGTTACCTGGTCGGCGGTGGGGTGCGTGATCTCTACCTCGGCAAAACACCGAAAGATTTTGATATCAGCACCGATGCACGGCCCGGCCAACTGCGCAAACTCTTCCCGAACAGCAATACCATCGGTCGAAGATTCCGGTTGGTGCAGATCTTTTTCCGGGGTGGCAAAACCATTGAAATAAGTACGCTCCGCTCTCTCAGCGAGCACGACCTCGACGGCCCCGAAGCCGTCCTTGCCCCGAACAACACCTTTGGTACGCTCAGCGAGGATGCCCGACGTCGTGACCTCACCATCAACTCACTTTTTTTCGAAATTGAAACCAGCACCATTATAGACTACGTCAACGGCAGCCAGGACCTCGACCAGGGCATAATCCGCATTGTCGGAGAACCGGCCAAGCGCATAAGCCATGATCCGGTGCGAATGTTGCGGGCGATCCGTCATGCGGCAAGAATCAATTTCACTATAGAGGAACAGACCTGGAAGGCGCTCTGCAGCAACAGCGACAAGCTGTCCCTCTGTCCTCCTTCGAGACTGCGTGACGAATTTCTCAAGGATCTCTACAGTGGGGCCGCAGCGGCCTGGCTTGAACTGGCCGTCGATTCGGGCCTGCTGTTCGCCCTCTTCCCCTTCTATCGAAAAATATTAGCCGGTAATGGTCCTGCGGCCGCTCCTTCCCGAACGCTGCTCAGCGGAATCTGCCAAACCATCGACCGCATCAACAGTCTGTCGCTGGAACTGAAAATCCATCGCCAGCCGGATTTTGTTCTTCTTGGCCTGTTTCTTATTCCTTGGGTGGAAGCCCGGTTCCAGTTGATCAGTCAGTTTCGCAAAGGAGCACCGCTGTTTCAACTGGCAAAACAGATCCGTGAAGAAATTGATCAGACAATCGGCATCCAGCTCAACCTGCGCCGCTCACTGCGGCAGGAAATGGTCAGCCTGCTAATAAACCTGTCACAGCTGATTCACAACAAACAGCAAAACAGCTGGCCAAAGTGGTTGAAGAGAAAAAGCTATTTTAAAAAATCTCTACTCTTCTACCATTTTTACATGGCTGCCGGCACCGGCACCTCCATTGACCACCTGTTTGCAGGAGAACCGGTTATGCCGCCTGCGGCCGAGGAAATCAACACCTTCAACAAAGAACCTCTCCCTCCCAGGAGCAGGCCGGCCTTTGCCCAAAAAAGTAAAGGCGGCATCTTCGGTTTCAAGAAATAAGCCTCCCTTACCAGGCAGACAGATTCTTTTGCCGCCCGGACTTTATATCACCCTCATCAGCATCATTTCCCTGCTTTTACACCTGTTTCCGCTCTCTTTACGACAGCGTGCTGCCAGGCACTTTCTCCCGGTGCATTCTCGCCAAATACAGTTAATCTGGTCGGATTGTGCAACCAAAAATATCGCACAAACCATTACTTCACGCTATGCGTGTTGTGCACTAAAGCAAATTGTTCGACAATAACCTGAAAACAAAAGTTAATCGTTACAAAATGATCTTGATTTAGTACTACGTTGGTGTTAATTTTATACAATTTTCTTTCGCAAGACACTGTTCGCACAATTGTTTCGATGTCCACTTTCAACGTTTTTATGCACTTTTCGCACAATGACGCACACAATTACCCCACATTCACTTTCGAGCAGTGAAATATCGCCGTCGACAACTCCCCGCCGTTCCGTTCTTTTCCACAGGAAGAACAGCCATCACCCTTCTTCAGAAACCAGACTACATCCTTACTTCTTCTCAGGCACCATGCCTAACAGAGGAGTTTGTTTTCCACATAATTACCAAGCCGGGCCGGCTTGGCTTTTCTACCCGTATTCTTTTAATTTTATTTTCGGCTATGCTCATGCCGAACTATCGCGCACTGGCGCACAATTGTTGTCACACAGCAAGAGGAGGTTGATATGGCAGACACTGTAAAAAAGGCGCTGGATCCGCAACTTGATCGGCGTGGATTCCTCAAGGGGTGCACCATGGCGGCAGCCGCTTTAGGTATGTCCGAGGCGATGATTCCTCAACTCGTCGAAGCGGCGGCAACCGCTGAACGGCCACGCGTCATCTGGCTCCATTTCCAGGAATGCACCGGCTGTACGGAAAGCTTACTGCGCTCTTCCCACCCGGATCTGGCTCGTTTGATACTTGATATCATTTCTCTTGATTACCACGAAACAGTGATGGCCGCGGCAGGCCATCAGGCTGAACAAAATCTCCATGACACGGTGGACAACCACCCGTTCATTCTCGTAGTCGAAGGCGGCATCCCCACCAAGGACGGCGGCATCTACTGTAAGATAGGTGGAAAAACCGCCATGGACATCCTGGCGGAAGTCGCCCCCAAGGCTTCAGCGATCATCGCTATCGGCACCTGCGCAACCTTCGGCGGCGTTCAGGCCGCAGCACCCAATCCGACCGGTTCCGTCGGGGTACAGGATCTGGTGAGCGGCGTTCCTCTTGTCAACATTTCCGGGTGTCCGCCTAATCCGATTTCTTTCCTCGGCACCATCCTCCACTATCTGACCTTCAAAAGACTCCCTGCTCTTGACAATCTGAACCGACCGCTCTTTGCCTATGGCCGAAGAATACACGACCATTGCGAACGCCGCGCCCATTTTGACGAAGGTCGCTTTGTTGAGCAATACGGCGATGCGTACCATAAGCTCGGCTATTGCCTCTACAAAGTTGGCTGCAAGGGCCCGGAGACCTTTTCCAACTGCCCGGCGGTCCGTTTCAATGACGTCGATGTCTGGCCGGTCAGTGTCGGCCATGGCTGCATCGGCTGCACCGAACCGAATTTCTGGGATACCATGACGCCATTTTACGAAAGGCTGCCGATGGTAAAAATTCCCGCCACCGGCATTGTCGGCAGCGCCGACAAGATCGGCAAGACCGTTTTAGGTGTTACGGCCGCTGCGGTCGGCATTCATGCGGCAGTCGGCATCGGTAAGCGGCTGATCAAGGGCAAGAACAACGACAACGCCTAGCGACAGGGCAAAGAACAGCAGGTCACTTGCGATATTCTTTTTACCGGCGCCTGCAAGCAGAACATTCTGCGGTGTCTGGTGGTCTAATTTTATATGGAGGTTTTACCCATGGCTCAGCGAATTACCATCGATCCAATCACCCGGATTGAGGGTCACCTAAGAATAGATATCGAAGTTGACGGCGGCCTGGTCACCAAGGCGTGGTCGTCCGGCCAGATGTACCGTGGTCTCGAGAACATTCTCAAAGGCCGTGATCCTCGCGATGCCTGGCTTTTCGTCCAGCGTATCTGCGGCGTCTGCACTACCGTTCATGCCCTGGCTTCGGTTCGTGCCGTGGAAAACGCCCTTGGCCTGGAAATCCCGCTCAACGCCCAGCTCATCCGTAATATGGTCCAGTCGATTCATTGTCTGCATGACCATATCGTCCACTTCTACGCCCTGTCCGCCCTTGACTGGGTTGATGTTGTTTCTGCTCTGGATGCTGATCCGGTGGCCACCGCCAAGCTGGCCGACAGCCTCTCGGACTGGCCCGGCAACAGCCCGAAGCGGTTTACTGCGGTAAAAGAGAAACTCAAAGGCCTGGTGGCCAGTGGCCAGCTCGGACCTTTCGCCAATGCCTACTGGGGCCATTCGGCCATGAAGCTGCCGCCGGAAGCAAACCTCATGGCGGTTTCCCATTATCTCGAAGCCCTCGACTATCAGCGTAAGGCCACCCAGGCCCTGGCCATCATCGGCGGCAAGAACCCCCATGTACAGAATCTCTCGGTCGGTGGCGTCACCACCAATATCAACCCGGAGAATCAGACCGCTGTCACCATGGAACGTCTCTACTATGTCAAACAGCTGGTAGAAGAAGTCAGAGATTTTATTAAAATGGTCTACATCACCGATGTTGTTGCCGTCGGCGCCCTGTATGCCGACTGGCTGCCCTACGGTGCCGGCGTGACCAACTATCTGGCAGCACCGGATATGTTCCTCGATGCCGCCGGAACCAAAGCCGATCTGCCCGGCGGCACCGTTTTCGACGGCGACCTCGGCACCATCAAACCGATCATCGGCCTCGCCGATCCATACTTCATGGAAAATGTTGAAGAGTCGATTGCCAGGGCCTGGTATGACGGCGACTGGTCGAAACATCCATGGGAATCGACAACTGATCCAAAGTACACCGACTTTGAAGACGAAGGTCGCTATACCTGGCTGAAGGCCCCGCGTTTTCAGGGCAAACCGATGCAGGTCGGTCCTCTGGCCCAGATGGTTGTCGGCTACGCCCAGGGTCATGAATTGACGGTGAAGAGCGTCGACGCCTGCCTCAGCCGCATCAGTGCGGTTGCCGGGGTAAAGGTAGGACCGGAGATCCTGCACAGCACTATCGGACGCCATGCCGGCCGCGCAGTCCGCGCCGGAATGATGGCCGATCTTGCCCTGAAGCACTGGGAACTGCTGGTCAACAATATCGCCACCGGGGATTACGAGATATTCAATCCGCCCGTCTTCCCGAAAGGCGAACAGCGCGGGGTTGGTGTCCACGAAGCGCCACGGGGTCTGTTATCCCACTGGATCGTCATCCAGGACGGCAAAATCAAAAACTACCAGTGTGTCGTGCCTTCCACCTGGAACGCCGGTCCACGCGATGCGGCAGGCCAGCCCGGACCCTACGAGGCCTCGCTGGTGGGCAATCCTATTGCTGATCCGGAACGACCTCTTGAGGTTCTCCGCACCGTGCATTCTTTTGATCCATGTATTGCCTGCGCTATACATATGCTCGACCCTGAAGGGAAGGAAGTTATCAAAGTGAAAGCAATGTAAGCTGGATTTCACCTCACGTAAAACTTTTCTTTCCGGCTCAAACCGTGGGAGGTTACAAGAATGGCAACTTATGAGAGATATCAGTGCTGGAGTCTGTTGCTTCGGCTGTTCCACTGGATGTTTGCCCTGTCTATCGTTTTTCTGGTGGTCACAGGTTTTTACATCAACAATCCGTGGACAAACACCATGATCGAAGGAAGCGCAAGCTTCCCGATGGCAACGATGCGCTACATACATTATATTGCAGCATATGTCTTAGCTTCCGCCGTGCTGATCAGGCTTTTTCTCTATATTTTCGGCAATGCCCAGGAGAGAATCTGGGATATCCTGCCGATTACCAGGCGAAATCTGAACAACATAAAGATAACCTTGCTGCAGTACAGCTATATCAGCGACAAGCACGACGAACGACTCGGCCACAACATCCTCGCCGGGCTGGCGTATTTACTCACCATTATCGCCGCTCTGCTGATGATTGTCAGTGGCTTTTATATGCTCTACCCGGAATCTGTTTTCTGGGCGAAATGGGGTGTGCTCCTGTTCGGCAGCCAGCAGTTTGCCCGCTTTCTCCACCATCTCACTATGTGGTGGTTTATGATCTTTGCCGTCGTCCATATCTATCTGTGCATATGGAACGACTGCATAGAGCCAGAGGGATTAATTTCCTCGATCTTTACCGGTGCAAAATTTAAACACAAAGCATAAGCAGCAAAGGGTCGAAATTCTCGTTCGGGGCACTGTCCAGGGCGTCGGGTTTCGGCCCTTTATCTACAACCTGGCCTCTCGTCTGGCGATTTCCGGCACGGTGACCAACACCAGCGACGGGGTGGTCATCACTGCTACGGCGCAAGACGACAGACTGCAGCATTTTCTCCAGGCCATAGAGGAACAGGCCCCGCCACTGGCGAGGATAATCTCCATTGAAAGCCATCCCCTGCCCCTTGACCGAGAAGCAACCGAGGCATCTTTTTCCATTTCACCAAGTGTCGCCGGTATCTCGGCAAACACCGCCATTCCCCCTGATATTGCCCTGTGCAGCGACTGCCTCGGCGAGCTGCTCGACCCCGGCGACAGACGGTTTCACTACCCTTTCATCAACTGCACCAACTGCGGCCCGCGCTTTACCATCGTCGAAACCATCCCCTACGACCGGCCGCAGACCTCGATGAAGGTCTTTCCGATGTGCACAGCCTGCACCGAGGAATACCACGATCCTGGCAAGAGAAGATTCCACGCCCAACCAAACGCCTGTCCCGACTGCGGGCCGAATATTTCCCTGCACCACGGTGATGGACACGGTCTGGCCACCGCCTCACCCCTGGCGGAAACCGCCGCTGCGTTAAAAGATGGACGGGTTCTGGCCATCCGCGGCCTGGGCGGTTTTCATCTGTCGGTGAACGCCTGTTCGGTTGACGCGGTCGCCTTGCTCCGCCTGCGAAAAGGGCGTCCCGACAAACCACTGGCTGTCATGGTGGCAAATATCGAGGCGGCGAAAAAATTCTGCGCTGTCGATTTGCCGGACCAGGCGCTTCTGATTTCGCCGGAACAGCCGATAGTTCTCCTTAAAAAACGCACCCAGACCGGGCTTGTCGATAACCTTGCACCGGGGATGGAGGAGATCGGCGTGATGCTGCCCTACACTCCGCTGCATCACCTGCTCTTTCAGCAGAACGACTGCCCCGAGGCACTGGTCATGACCTCGGGCAATAGCAGCGGCAGCCCTCTGTGCACCACAAATGACGCCGCCCTGGCGCAGCTTTCGACCATTGCCGATCTGTTTCTTTTGCATAACCGGGAGATCGTCACCCGGGTCGACGACTCGGTGATGAAGGTGGTCGCCGAACAACCCTTTCTCTTGCGCCGGGCCCGGGGCTTTGCCCCCGCGCCCATCCAGGTGGCCTGCCGGCTGCCGAATATCCTCGGCTGCGGTGCAGGATTGAAAAACACCTTCAGCCTCGGCCGCAACCGGAGTGTCCTGGTCAGCCAGCACATCGGCGACCTCGACAACCTGGCCACCTACGATTTTTACCAGGAATCGATAGAACACCTGAAAAAGGTCTTTCAACTCAAACCGGAGGCGGTCGCCTGCGACCTGCACCCGGACTATCTGAGCAGCAGATATGCAGCCGAATGCAGACTGCCGCTCTACAAAATCCAGCACCATCACGCCCACGCCGTGGCCGTCATGGCCGAACATGGTCTCGACGAACCGGTCCTGGCGGTCATCCTCGATGGAACCGGCCTGGGCGAAGACGGCACGATCTGGGGCGGCGAAATCCTCAGGGCGGAATTAACCTCCTATGAACGCCTGGGTCATCTCAGCCCCCTGCATCTTCCGGGCGGCGACGCGGCCACCACCGAACCATGGCGCATGGCCCTGTCAGCCCTCTTCCACAGCTTCGGCGCCGAGGGGATCAGCCGCGATCGACTGCCGCAGACCCTCCGCCGACTGGACGATACCCACCTGCGCGTTCTCTCTACCATGCTGCAAGGTGGTTTCAATTCCCCCCTCACTTCCAGCTGCGGTCGGCTTTTTGACGCCATCGCCGGTCTTCTTGGCCTGCGTCAGCGCATCACTTTTGAAGGCCAGGCGGCCATGGAACTGGAAACGCTGGCCAAAAGGGGGTGCACTCACTCCTGGGTCGATGATATTTTGCCCAATTCGCACACGGATATTTTACCTACTTTGCGTGAAAATAACGGAAAATGGGAGATTTGTTCAGCAGAATTTGTTAAAAGAGTGGTCGATGGAATAAGCCGAGATGAGCCGCAATCCAATATCGCCTTAGAATTCCATACGATGCTTATCGGCAGCATCACCCGACTGATAGAAAACCTTTCCCTTCAGACCGGCATCCAAAAGGTTGTGCTTTCTGGAGGATGTATGCAAAACAGCCTGCTCCTTGCCGGTCTTCTGCATACCTTGACACGGATTCATTTAGACGTTTTCACCGGACAATCGCTGCCGCTCAACGACGGGGCGATTTCCTTCGGTCAGACAATTATAGGAGGTCTGCGCCATGTGTCTCGCCATTCCCATGCGGGTAACCAGCGTCCAGGGTGACCCGGACGACTTCACCAGCAATCAGATAGCCACGGTTGATACCGACGGCATCAGTAAAGAGGTCCGTCTGGACATCGTCGACCACTGGCCGTCCGTCGGTGACTATGTCATCATACATGCCGGCTTTGCCATCCATTCGCTGGTCGAGGAAGAGGCATTGAAAAATATTGCTCTGTTGCGTGAACTCTCGGAAAACACCCCGGAAGAGTTACTTTCCTGACCCAGGTTGTACGATGAAACACCTCGATGAATACCGTGCCGGCGACTTGACGAAACCGCTGGTCGAAGAACTGAAAAAAGCCGTCAGCAAACCTCTCCGGGTGATGGAGGTGTGCGGCTCACATACCATGGCCATCTTTCGCAATGGACTGCGAACTGTCCTGCCCGAAGGCATGGAGCTCGTCTCCGGCCCCGGCTGCCCGGTCTGCGTCACCTCCGCCTCCCATATGGACGCCTTCATTGCCATGGCCGATCGCCCCGGTGTTCGGGTAACCATCTTCGGCGACCTGTTTCGCGTGCCTGGTACCTCCACCTCCCTGGCCCAGGCCAGCTCCCGCGGGGCAAAAATCGACATCGTCTACTCGCCGATGGATGCCCTGGACCTGGCCATGCAGCATCCCGAGGAGCTGGTGGTTTTTCTTGGTGTCGGCTTTGAAACAACCACGCCGGGCATCGCGGCGACCATCCTTGTGGCACACAACCGAGCGGTCAAGAATTTCGTGGTCTTTTCCACCCAGAAAACCATGCCGGCACCGATGGAGGCGTTGCTCAGTGATGCGAATTTACAGATTGACGGCCTGCTCTGTCCCGGCCATGTCTCGTCGATCATCGGCGCTTCAGCCTGGCAGCCAATGGCCGAAAAATACCATCTGGCCTGCGTGGTCGCCGGCTTTGAAACCGCCGATCTCTTGAAAAGTCTTATTCTCCTTGCCCGCCAGATCGGCAAAAACGATATCAAGGTAGAAAACGCCTACCCCCGCGCCGTGTCCTGGGAAGGCAACCTGCGCGCCCGGAAGATGGTCGAGGAGATATTCGAACCGGCCGATATGGACTGGCGAGGCCTTGGTCGCATTCCGGCCAGCGGACTAAAGATTCGCCCGAAATACGCCGCCTTTGACGCCGAGGTACGGCTCGATATCACCCTGCCCCAGGCAGAAGAGCCGAAAGGCTGCATGTGCGGCAACATCCTCAAGGGGATGAACAATCCGCGGGAATGCCCCCTGTTTGACACCAGATGCACTC
Source organism: Desulfocastanea catecholica (assembly GCF_054657295.1). Lineage (NCBI taxonomy): Bacteria > Pseudomonadati > Thermodesulfobacteriota > Desulfobulbia > Desulfobulbales > Desulfobulbaceae > Desulfocastanea > Desulfocastanea catecholica. Next base: position 162,234 of record NZ_BAAHYZ010000002.1, on the reverse strand, counting down.
CGGCCAACCCGGTTGGTCCGTGCATGGTGTCGAGTGAAGGCACCTGTGCCGCCTACCATAAATATGGCCGGGATATTTAATTATGTCTGAAAAAACCATCTTACTCGACCACGGCAGCGGTGGTCTGGCCAGCCAGCAGCTGATCAGCGAACTCTTTCTCAAACATCTCGACAGCCCCATTCTGCGTGGCCTGGAAGACAGTGCCATCCTGGAGAACAGGCCGGGAAGGCTGGCCTTCACTACGGACAGCTATGTGGTCGATCCAATTTTTTTCCCCGGCGGCGACATCGGCAAACTCGCCGTCCATGGCACCATCAACGATCTGGCCATGCGCGGCGCCACGCCCTACTGCCTGAGCCTCGGCCTCATCCTGGAAGAGGGACTGCGCTTTGATGAACTCGAACGGGTCATTATTTCCATCAGCGAGGCGTGCAAGAAAGCCGGGGTGCCGGTGGTGACCGGCGATACCAAAGTGGTGCCGAAAGGCAAGGGCGACAAGATTTTCATCAACACCTCCGGCATCGGTTTTGTCGATCCGTCCATTGATATCTCCTCAAAAAACGCCAAGGTCGGCGATGCGGTCATTCTCTCCGGAACCATGGGCGATCACGGCATCACCATCATGACCCGGCGGGCGGGAATCTCCGTGCAGGGCGACCTGCACAGCGACACCATGCCGCTGCATACGCTGGTTGCCGCCCTGTTGCGGGAACTGCCGGGCGCCGTGCATGCCCTGCGCGACCCGACCAGGGGCGGGGTCGCCTCGACCCTGAATGAGATTGCCGAAAACAGCGGTCTCGGCATCGAGCTCTGCGACGAAGACCTGCCGGTACGCCCGGAGGTTCGCGCCGCCTGCGAGCTGCTTGGACTGGAGCCGCTCTATCTGGCCAATGAGGGCAAATGCCTGGCGATCGTCAGCGGCGACAAGGCCGAACGGGCCCTGGCCGTCATGCGGGCGACTCGCGAAGGGCGAGAGGCGGCGATCATCGGCAGACTCGTCGCCGAAAAAGCCGGCAGAGTGATCATCAATACCCCGGTCGGCGGCGCACGTGTTGTCACCCCGCTGCACGGCGTCCCTCTGCCACGCATCTGCTGATGAACGTACGGTAAGGAAATTATGCAAACGAAAAAAAAAATCGGCATCGCCGGCATTGGCAACTTTATCCTGCGCGATGAAGGATTCGGTGTCCATGTGGTCCACTATCTGCAAGAAAATTACTCCTTCCCGGACAATGTGGAAATCCAGGATATCGGTACTGCGGGCATCTACATGGCGCCGTTTCTCGAGGAATGCGACCCGGTATTGGTCATTGATGTCGTCGATATTGCAGGAGAACCGGGGTCCTTTCATTTTTTCACCCTCAATGATGTCAAGGCCGGTAATTTTCAGACCCGCATGTCACCCCATCAACTCGGCCTGCTGGAGATTCTCGAAGTATCGAAACTGCGTGACGCCGCCCCCGAGCAGATTGAGTTTTATACGGTCATCCCCAAGGAGCTGGAAGAATCCATCGAGCTGTCCGATGTGGTCGAGCAACGCAAGGTTGAAGTGGCCGCAATGATCCTTGGCCGCCTTGCCGAGATGGGTGTACAGGTAATCAGGAAATAACACCACGGCAGCTTATTAAATTTCTGCCTACCGGAAAGACGCTTATGCATGAAATTTCACTCGTTCAAGGACTCTTCGCCCAACTAAAAGAACTGGCTGCGGCCAATAATGCCACCAGGATCATCAGCGTAACCATGGAAATCGGTCCCCACTGCGGTGTTGTCGTCGATTCTTTCCAGTTCGGTTTTGATATTATCTCCGCCGATGACGCCCTGGTCTGCGGGGCAAAACTGATTATCGAGGTGCCGCCGGTCAGCTATCGCTGCACGAATTGCCACCACGTCGAGGTCACCGCCGGCGATAAACCGGACGAGTGCCCCGCCTGCGGCGAGTTACTGCTTATTGCCGACGGCGGCAATGATCTTATATTGCGCCAGGTGGAATTGGAATAAAAATAATTAAACGAGGTACTAAAATGTGTGATACCTGCGGCTGCCCCAGCCCCTCAGACCATAACCACGATCATCATGACCATGATCATTCCCCGGCGCATGGCCACAGCCACAGTAAAATTGTGGATGTGCATGCCAGTCTCTTTGCGGCAAACGACGCTTTGGCCCGAGCCAACCAAGAACATTTCGACGAAATAGGCGCGGTCGCCCTCAACCTGATCAGCAGCCCCGGTTCCGGCAAAACCACCCTGCTCGAACACACCATCGAGGCCCTGAAAGGGGAAATACGTATCGGGGTTATCGAAGGTGATATTGAAACCGAACGTGATGCCGATCGCATCCGGGCAAAAGGTGTTCCGGTCATTCAGTTGACCACCGGCGGCGCCTGTCATCTTGACGCGGCCATGACCCATAAGGGCTTTCATCGGCTGCAGCAAGAACCGGGTGGGCAGGACATCGACCTGCTCTTCATCGAAAATGTCGGCAACCTGGTCTGTCCGGCCACCTTTGATCTTGGCGAACATGAACGGGTGGTTCTGGTGTCCGTCCCGGAAGGTCCGGATAAACCGGCAAAATACCCCAAAGCCTTTACCAGTTCGCATACCTTCGTCATCACCAAGACCGACCTCCTGCCCTATTTTGATTTTCCGGTAGCCGAGGCAACCGGTGATGCCCTTCGACTCAATCCGCATCTGCGAACCATGGATCTCTCGTCGACGACCGGCACCGGCATGGAAAAATGGCTCGATTATCTGCGGGAATTAGTGCACAAGATGCGGGCAAAGAAGAAGGCATAGGCAATTATTGACTTTTTTTGTCGGCATATGCCTGCACTGCGGTGATTGCCACCGTATTGACAATGTCCGGCACCAGACAGCCACGGCTCAGATCGTTCACCGGTTTGCGCAAACCCTGCAGAACAGGACCGACGGCAATGGCCCCGGCTGATCTCTGCACTGCTTTATAGGTGTTGTTGCCGGTATTGAGGTCGGGGAAGACAAAAACCGTCGCCCTGCCGGCCACCTTACTCTCGGGCATTTTCGTTCTGGCGACCTCCATATCCACGGCTGCATCGTACTGAATCGGCCCCTCAATCTCCAGACCGGGATAAAGCGTCTTGGCCATTTCCCGAGCAATTTCAGTAGCTTTTCTCACCTTTTCCACCTGAAGCCCTTTGCCGGACCTTCCAGAGGAATAGGACAGCATGGCCACCAGTGGATGAACGCCAAACAAGGCCGCCGTCTGGGCGGAGCTGATGGCGATCTCCGCCAGCTGTTCCGCAGTCGGGTCCGGATTCACCGCACAGTCGCCATAGGCGAGCACCCGATCGTTCAAGCACATGAGAAAGACACTGGACACGACCGAATAGCCGGGCTTGGTCTTAATAAACTGAAAAGCGGGACGTATGGTATCAGCGGTGGTATGCGCCGCGCCGGAGACCATCCCGTCGGCGTGCTCCTTATAGATCATCATGGTGCCGAAAAAATTCAAATCGACCATGATATCCCGGGCATTATCCAGGGTTATGCCCTTATTCTTTCTCAGCTGGTAATAGGTTTCCACATAATCTTCCAGCAGCACTGAAGTCCTTGGCTCAATGATTGTTGCCTTCTGCAGATGCAATCCCAGACTTCTGATCCGCTCGTGTATCTTGTCTTCCCGACCAAGAAGGGTTAAATCGACCACGTCACGACGCAGGAGGATTTCCGCAGCGCGCAGCACCCGTTCATCTTCACCTTCCGGCAGGACAATATGCTGTTTGTTCGCCTTGGCCCGCTGCAGCAGCTGCGATTCAAACATCTTCGGCGTCATGATGGTGGTCTTGGTCTTGATAATCCTGTCACTGAGCTCATCCATATTGATGTGCCGTTCAAAAACCGCCAGCGCCTGGGTAATCTTTCTGGTATTGTCCGGGGTAATTGCCGCATGGATGTTATCAACGCGAATCGCCGCCTGGAAGGTATTCTCATGCACCGAGATTATCGGCACGGTCTGCTTAAATCCTTCAATAACCTTCTGTACCGGTTCTTCCGGAACGAGTCCGCCGGTCAGCATGATCCCGGAAATGTTCGGCATGGTCAACGACTCTCCCGCGGCGAGACAAGCCAGGATGACATCCGAGCGGTCACCGGGAGTGATAACCAGCGTGCCGTATTCTATTCGACCAAGCAAATTCCTCAGCTGCATGGCGGCGATGGTAAAACTGCGTACATGACGGGTAAGGTTTTCTTCGCCATAGAGGATCTCGGCATGCAACAGGCGGGCGACCTCCCCGACGGAAGGATTGCCGAGGTTTTCATTATTAGGAATGACATAGACGAGTTTTTTCCTGCCGATATTCTCCATGATAAGTCGATGTTCCATTGCTTCAGCGAGTACCGGATCGACCCTGTTGACGATAGTCGCCACCAGATCACAACTCCGTTCAGCCAGGGACTCGTAGTACACCTTGACGGCACGAACGACCTCGTCGACCGTCTTGTTTTTCGCCCCGGCGACAAGCATCATCGGACAGCCGAGATTGTTACTTATGTCGACATTGATGTCAAAATCAAAGGAGGATGCCGCCCCGGTCAGCTCAATACCTTCGCACAGAACAAAATCTGACTTTTCAGCGAGATTATTGTACTGGGCCATTATGCCATCGTGCAGTTCAGCATTTTTCCCCAAAGCAATCAGCTGGCTCGCCTCGGCAACGGTATAGGCATACATCTCATCATAGTCGGCACAGAGATGGTACTGATGTTTGATAAGGTTGATAGTATTGTCCTGCTCATCTTTCGACTGATCGACGTCGATCAGCGGTTTGAAAAATGCTACTTTCTTGATATTTCTGGTCAGGAGTTCCATCAGGCCAAGAACGATCGCGGATTTGCCGCTGCGCTGTTCGGTTCCGGCCACATACAATTTATTCGCCATTGATTTTCTCTTTTACAAAACTGGAAAAAGACGCGAGGCGATAATCAACCTGGCATCGGTAAATGAACTTCAGATAAGACAATAAGGGCCTTTACCGTAGAGACAAGGCTACAAAAAAAGCGCGGAGTATACCTCATTTACCTGGGATTTTCCAGCTTTTAACGAAAAAAGACCACCCCTGCATATCTCGCAAAAATGGTCTATCAGTAAGCTGTATTATACGGTGTGCGACATGACCGCCAGGACCAGAAGGAATGATGGCCATTTTTCATGATCATTGAGCTTTTTTGGACTTTTCAAGCTTTGACATGAGAAACGTCGCACCCCTCAGAGAAAGGCCTAATTTGTCAGCCAATTCCTTGTCACTTATCGGGCCGTGTGTTTTGACAAGTGCCTGCACTTCCGCTTCCAGTTCTTCCAGCCAATCCTCAAAGAGAATGAGCAGATCAGGGTCGGTAATCGCCATCAGCTGCCTCGACTGAGCAACCTTATCGACAAGGCTCTGGCACATTTGTTCTGGGTCGACACCTTCGCCCATGCATTCGGCCAGTCAGAGATGGACCATGCTGGCTATCTTGTCTTGTCCGGATTCCCCCAGGAGGTTCATGATGAACTGGTTTCGCCCTTCTTCTCCGAGCAGCGGCAGCAGCTGTTTCAGGGCAGCCGCTGTCTGGGTCGCAGCCTCTTCCGGATCCATAGTGGTAAGTATTCTTGCAATTTCGTTCATGGGAAACCAATATCCTCCTGCAGTTTTAAAAGGTTGTTCGTGCCGTTAGCAGATCCTTCGCTATCGAACGCAGACTGCCGATTGCCCCAAGAATCCGGGGATTGGAGACTTCGTAGTATATAAAAGGCCCACTGCGTTCTATTTTTACCAGTAAGGACCTCTTCAATTCTTTCAGATGATGGGAAACAAGCGGTTGAGAAAGACCCAGTTCTTCGACTATGCTCCCTACCGCCTTCTTCCCTCGACTGATACAGAGGAGAATTTTCAATCGATTTTCATCGGACAGGCTTTTGGCCAGGAAAGCGACCGCCTGGAATTCGTCGTCAACGAGTATCAATCCCTTATCGGTTGATGTAGATGTGGTTTTTTCCGTTACTTCATGCATTGCCTATTCTCCTACACATATTCCTGCATTGCTTCAGTGTCCTGTTTACCAGACGGTAGACCAAAGCATATAAACTTATATTTATATGAGAAACTATATTGCTTTTCGAACTCTGTCAAGAACAACGCAGGGATCAAGCAATACATGCAGCCAGAAAACAGACAGCAGATGATCTGGTGATGCTGGCGATTACCGGCAGAGCAAAGGCTTATAATGAAAATTACTGTAAAAAAACCTGGAGAAACAGCTATACTGGTTTTCTACTGCTGGTTCACGGAAAACCTTATTCGTGCAGGCATGCGTTACACATACATATCAAGGAGGTATCGATCACTATGTTCCACGCCAATTGTCGCCCCATATTAATAGGTAGTCTGCCTCTTCTCGACCACGATCAAGCAATGCAGCTCATCGCCCGTTCCACGCCGGAAATCCCGCTGTGGCCGCAGCTGCCGAAACATCCCCGGGAAGGCATGATACGTCAGTTCCTCACCGGCTTTCCAGGTCTTGTCGATCAGGGCAGCCGCTACTGGATTGATACCGGCAGTGAGGGGTTCGAGCAGGAGATGGCCGCCTTTTATGAAGACTACATGCGCGCGGAAGAAGATCCGCAGTTTTTACGAAATTCCCGATTTGCCCTGGGGATGGACTCGGCACCCGGTTTTTTTGCCCTGCAAAATTACCTGCAGAAGGAGCACTCGCCGCATCTCACCGCCAAAGGGCAGATCACCGGCCCGGTCACCACCGGCATCGGTGTTAAGGAGCAGCACGGCAAGTCGATCTTTTACGATGATAATCTGCGCGATATACTCATCAAGCTGTTGTCGATGAAGGGACGCTGGCAGGTTGCCGAACTGCTGGGATTCACCGGGCAGACGCCGCCGATCATTTTTATCGACGAACCCGGTTTTGTCAGCTTTGGTTCGAGTGGCTTTGGCGGTATTTCACGGGAGATGGTTGCCGAGGCGGTAGCCGAAGTGATCACCACTATTCAACAGGCGGGAGGTCTTGCCGGGGTACATATCTGCGCCAACGGTGACTGGGGTCCAGCTCTGAACTCGGCTGCCGACATCATCAGCTTTGACGCCTATTTCTATTTTGACAACTTTATCTTATACAGGGAGCAACTGATCGACTTCCTCACCCGCGGCGGCATTTTGGCCTGGGGTATTATTCCAACGAGCGATCCGCTGGTGGTTGTCAGAGAATCCGTCGCGTCACTTTTCGGCAAGTGGCAGGAGCAACTGGAGTTTTTGACGACCTTCGGTTTCAGCAGGCAGCAGCTCATGCAACAGACCTTCATCGCCCCTTCCTGCGGCACAGGATCCTTGACCGTAGAACTGGCTGAAAAAGTACTGTCGATGACGGCGGAACTGGCGAACAGGGTGCGGAAAGATCTGCCGGAGAGCAAATAACCGACAACTTTCAGCCGCCGAAGGTGCTGTAACTGCCGAAAAACTATTTTTTCCAGGCAGTTACAGCACGAAAAGTACTTTTTAATCTACCTGGACAAATATTTTTCCCAGGGCGCCGCAGACCGGACATTTTTCCGGCGGGTTGCCGAGCTCGATATAGCCGCAAACCGGGCAAAGATAAAAATCAGTTACATCCAGATCCACCCCGGCTTTGACCGCCTCAAGGGCTTTGGCATAGATTCTTGCGTGGACTTCTTCGGCATCGACGGCAAACTTAAACATGGTTTTTGCCTTATGGCCGTCCGCCTTGGCCAGTTCCACCATTGGTGGGTACATCTCGGTAAACTCATAGGTTTCACCATCGATGGCCGCCTGCAGGTTTTCCGCGGTCGAGGCGATCATATCCAGTGACTTGAGATGTCCTTCGGCATGGATACGTTCGGCTTCGGCGGTGGTACGAAAGAGCTTGGCGATATTGGCAAAGCCCTCTTTTTCGGCCTTCTTGGCAAAAGCCTGGTATTTCTGGTTCGCCTGGCTCTCTCCGGCAAAGGCATCATGCAAATTTTCCGTTGTTGTCGCCATGTATTCCTCCTTGATTGATGTAAACGATTAACTGCATTTGTGGTATGTTACTGCTGGCAATGTGCCAATGAAGATAGCATCTTTTTGCAAAATCTGCTTATAAGAATCAAGCTTTTTTACAACATCATTATCGCCTTGATCCAGTCGGCAAACTCTATTCAATACCTTATGCAATGCCTGTAAAACATAAAAAATTACGCCTGAATCGTCATGAAGAACGTCGACTGCGCGGCGGTCATCTGTGGATATACAGCAACGAAGTCGATACTCGGCAGACCCCCCTGAAGGAATTTGTGCCGGGGGAACAGGTTCGCGTAGAGACGTACAACGGTAAATTCCTTGGGACAGCCTACGTCAATCCCCATTCCCTGATCTGTGCCCGGCTTTTCAGCCGCGATGACCAAGGCCTCGACCGAACGCTGCTTATGCATCGGCTGGAACTGGCCTTGCGCCTGCGCAACCGTTTATTCGACCACCCCTTTTACCGTCTGGTCTATGGCGAAAGTGATCTGCTGCCCGGCCTGGTCGTCGACCGCTTCGGCGCGCATCTCAGCGTGCAGCTGAACAGTGCCGGCATGGAGGTGCTGAAAGCGGACATCATCGACACCCTGATCGCCCTGTTGCAGCCGGAATCGATCCTCCTGCGCAACGACGGCAGCATGCGGCAGCTGGAAGGACTGCCCCGGCTGGTCGAAACCGCCTACGGTACATCGCCTGCGGAAGTCGAACTGCTGGAAAACGGCGTCAAAATGCTCGCCCCGCTGCACGTCGGTCAGAAAACCGGCTGGTTCTACGATCAACGACCAAACCGAGCCCTGCTGCAACGCTTTGTACAGGGCAAACGGGTTCTTGATGTGTTCAGCTATGTCGGCAGTTTTGCCGTCCAGGCGGCGGTCTTTGGGGCAAAGGAGGTAATGGCGGTCGATGCCTCGCGTTTTGCTCTGGAAATGGCAGAAAAAAACGCCGACCTGAACGGGGTAGGGGAAATTTTCAGCGGCGCCCAGGGGGACGCCTTTGATGTCCTGAAAGCATTCAGGCAGGACGGAGAAAAATTCGACGTCATCGTCGTCGATCCACCGGCATTTATCAAGCGCAAGAAAGATCACCAAGAGGGCTTGCGGGCCTATCACCGCATCAATGAACTGGCGATGCACCTCCTCGTCGACGACGGCCTGTTGCTGTCGGCCTCCTGTTCCATGCATCTGCAGCGGGACGAATTGCTGGATGTGCTGCGCAGCGGCGGCCGCCACCTCGACCGCCATGTGCAGATACTCTTTGAAGGCATGCAGGGTCCGGATCACCCGGTGCATCCGGCCATCCCGGAAACCCGCTACCTGAAAGCCTTTCTGGCCCGGGTCTCCAAGGAATGAGACCGGGTCGCAAAGGGTGCCTGCCTGCTTATTTGCTCAGTTGAAACGTGCCGGCGGCAACTTCGTTGTCGATATCCTTCAGCGCCCGTCGCATCTGCTTGAGGGCCTGGCTGACTCTGTTTTCGTTTTCAACCAGGGCCAACCGCAGATAGTCGTCACCTTCAATGCCGAAACCTGCGCCCGGCGCCAGGGCGACGTTGGCCCGATTCATCATCTCGATGGAAAATTTTATTGAGCCCATTTGCACGTATGGCTCGGGGATCTTCACCCAGAGGAACATCCCCGCTTTCGGGGTCTCGACCTCCCAGCCCATTTTTCGCAAACCGTCGCAGAGAAAATCCCGGCGTTTCTGGTACACAGCCACCTGTTCGGTGATCTGGTCATCGCAATCCCGCATAGCGACGATCCCGGCCACCTGGATAGCCGAAAAAATACCATAATCGTAGTACCCTTTGATCTTCGACAAGCCGCTGATCATTTCCTTGTTCCCGACACAATAACCAAGACGCCAGCCGGCCATGTTATACGACTTGGAAAAGGAACCGAATTCCACCCCGACATCCATGCCTCCGGGTACTTCGAGCAGACTTGGCGCCACCAGCCCGTCAAAGGTTATCTTGGCATAGGCAAAGTCGTTGATGACCATAAAGTTGTATTTTTTAGCCAGCCTGACCACTTCAGTAAAAAACTCTTTCGAGGCCAGGGTTCCGGTCGGATTGTGGGGATAGTTGAGCATGAGCAGCTTTGGGCCGGGGTAGAGCGACTTGCACATCATGACAATCTGCGCCAGCATGGTGTCTTCCGCACTGAGTTGAATACGCAGAACATTGGCGCCGGCGATGACCGCGGCATAGACATGGATCGGGAAGGCCGGTGCCGGAGTCAGTACCGTATCTCCCGGTCCGAGCAGCGCCAGGCAGAGATGGGAAATACCCTCCTTGGAGCCGATGGTGCAGATAACATCATCTTCCCCGGTCAAGTCCACGCCATAATTTCGTTTATAATAGAGGGCGATTTCCCGTTTGAGGTTTTTCATACCGCCAGCCACCGGATAACGATGCACCTTCGGGTCAATGGCAACCTCGCAGAGTTTATCGGTTACCGGGCCGGGCGTCGGATCAATGGGGTTGCCCATGCCCAGATCAATAACATCATCGCCCTTCCAGCGCTTTTCCATTTTCATTTTATTGATCATACCAAACAGATAGGGCGGCAATTGATTCATGCGCTCGGCAAATCGTATCTTAAATTGTTCTTCCATAGGTATCCTTTTGATTATCCTCTCGACACGGCGGCCCGAAAAGAGCCTGCTCGTCAGTAAATTTGATGGATTGTATTAGTACAAACATATCCGGCTATCCTACCATTTTCCATTTACCTTGCCAATCAGGCGGTATTGAATTGAGCAATATTATTTTCCAAGGGCAACCGAGAACCGGTGAATTACCGCAATTGCCAAAAAGAATCACGGTCAGAAAGCTTCGAAAGGGGGTATGGCAGGATACGAGAATAGGCCTTTAACCATCACGGCTGGTACGGTTAAAGGCCTACAAATTATGTGATGTTTATATTCTTATAGTCCACTTTGCCTTGACGACGTGGCGTCAATACACTGGCCAAAGATCAATTTACTATGAAGTTACTCATCCATTTGGGCATTTGCTGCAACGTTTATCGCCGTCTTTCTTCGCCTTGCCGCAACATTTTTTCTTTTTCTTTTTGGCCATGACGCTCTCCTGGTTGATTATATTAGATTTTGCATTGCTTTTTACTGTGGTTGGTTTTTTTTAGATGCCACTAACAATTAAATAAGCAATGCTTGTCGTGCCGTCTAGTCCTATCGATACTATTACTCCGTAAAATATACCGCATCAGCAGAGAGTCGCACGAAGAGAGGGAAGAGGACGACCGGCACATTGCCCCTGCCATATGCCCATTTCCGTCATTTTATGCCGCAGCATCTCACTGAGACGACCGGCCAGCACATGCCAGTGCGGGGCTATAAGCAGCTCGGGGTGGGCGGTTGCCCAAAGTCTGTGGATGGTTACGTCAGCGGGTATAAGCGGCAGGACTCGCAGCAAAAATTGCATATATCCCTCCAGGGAAAACAGTTCGACGCTGCCCTGTGCATAGAGCTCCTCCAACGGGGTATCGCGAATAACCTGCAGGTGGTGCAGCTTCAGGGCATTCACGCCAAGCCGGCAGACCGTTTGCACCGAACAAAGCATATCTTCCGCGCATTCCCCGGGAATACCAAAAATCAGATGGGCGCCGAGCTCAAAGCAGCCGGCATGCCGGATGAGCCGGACAGCATCCTCAAAGGAGCTATAGCTGTGATTCCGATTGAGCAGCTGCAAACTGCGCTCGTGAACACTCTGCAGACCAAGCTCAAACAGACACTCCTTGCCGGTCGCACCGAGCAGTTCAGCAAGCGGTTCTAAAAGCTGTACACTGACATAATCCGGTCGGGTGGAGAGTATCAGGCCGATACAGGCCGCATCGGCGAGCAGCAGCTGAAAAACCGGCATTAACTGTTCGACAGGCAAAGCCGTGCTGGTTTCCTGCTGGAAATAGGCGAAGTATTTATTGAATCTTCCCCGCAGCAGATGTTTTTTCCCCTCAGCTACCTGCCGCAGGACATCATCGGTATTGCGCAGATAGGCAGGGGTAAAACTGGCCGGTCGGCAATAAATGCAGCCGCCTCGCAGCCTGTTCGGGCAGGGCTGCCCCATGTCAACCGGGATCTTGCCTACGCCATGTCCATATTTATCCCGGTAGTGATAGCTGAAGGTACGGATAACCGGAAAGGACATGGGGAACCTGGGAGAAAGAAAAATACTTCTTGAGAGAGAGATACCACTTCAAAAACTGCTGTCGTCAATCATGGACGTACAGCTCATCCACCTCATCCCACTCTTCAGGGTTGCCCTTTCTTAACTGCAGAAGCTTTTTATAATAAAATATCAGTACAGTAATATACTGCACCCGGAGATCTGCACATTTCTTGGTATTATCCGGTGCAAGCGCGCAGGCTTCAGCGTCCGGCATGGCGAGAATACGATCAATCTCGGCCAGCAGATTTTGACTGCGCATTCTTAAAAATGTATCCATCGGCGTAATAACCGGCGGCGAGAAGTTAAGTCCCTGCAAACGGGCTGCCGTTTCTTCGACAACCGTATCGTCAAAATCGTCGTCGAGTTGCCGTACTTCCTGTTGCAGCGCATCAATCTGGTGCAGAAATGTCTTTTCAGTACCCATGACTCTCCTTTTGATTTATAGCAATGAACAGCCGGCAGCTTCATCGATGCCGTCACTGCCCGGAACTGCCTGCCGGTGTATTGTTAACGCAGCTCCATTTCCACCAGACAGCTCTTCCGAGATCGTTTCGGTACATGATGCACGCCATGTTCGTCCCGCCAGTAGCGTACATCATCCTCGTCTTTACATTCTTCAATAATGACGGTTTCTCTCGGTTTACCAAGGGCGATAACCAACGAGAGCCGCAGGTGATCGGGAAGTTTAAACAGGGAAGCCAGTTGCGCATTGAACGCGCCGATCCGGCATCCGCCGATCCTTTTTTCCATGGCCCCGAGAAGCAGATTCTGCGAGGCTACCCCCAGGTCAAACTGGGCCTCACTCTCCGGTCCCTTCAGTCTATTCTTGTTCAACAGACAGAGAATATAGGCACTGGGGCGTTCCCCCTCAATCGGGCCTTTCCAGTCAGTCAGATATCCTGCCCAGCCGAGATAGGGAAAAATTTTTTCACAAAATTTTGGGCTATTGGCAATCATATACTGCCACGGCTGACCATTGCGAGCCGACCCGCCTAACCGGGCCAGATCAATCAACTCGTGCAGAGTTGCCGTATTTATTGCCTCTTTTTCTACAAACCGCCTAAAGGTACGTGTTCTGGCAATGATCTCTTGCATAGGGCACCATAGTTGAAAAATAATTGCATCACCGTTTCACTCAACTGGAATAAAAGAAGCAAACCCGCAAAAGTGCTGGCATCCACGGGTTTGCTTAGAAGATCAGAAACTGATAGTGCCGCACACGGCAACTCAATTTACTCCAGGCTGGCCTTTCCTTCTGCGGTGATACCGTACTTGCACCGTACCGGACTATCAACCAGGCCTTGTTTTTTCAACGCGGCTATCTGGTCGCTTATGACCTTTTTATCAAGCCCGGTAGCCTCGGCGATATCTTTCGAACCGCATGGACCGGCACATTTGGCCAGCGCCTCCAGCACCTTTTTAGACTGACTGCCTGTTTCTTTTACCGTACTTGAACCTGCACAACCGCATCCACATCCACTCATTATTTTTTCTCCTTCCTCTTTTCTTTTTTCTGACACTCCGGGCATATACCGATGACCTCCACCCTATACCCGGTTATTAAATACCCTGCCTCAACACCGAGCTGTTCGGAATCGACATTTTTTCGCTCAATGTTGAGATTATCGACCTTGTGGCAGATAGCACAATAAACATGATCGTGATCCGAGACATCAAAATCAAAGCGCTTCTGCCTGCCACTTATTTCCAGCTTGCGAAGCACCCCCGTTTCCGAAAGTATTTCAAGATTACGATACACCGTGGCCAGACTTATACGCGGCATAAATTTTTTGACAATATCATACAACTCATCAGCGGACAGATGCCGTTTGCTTTTTTTCAACTCGCGCAGAATTATTTCCCGCTGATTTGTCATTCGGAGTTGCATACGGACCCTTTGTCAGCACTTTTCAGTACTTCTCCAAAATACTGATTCCGGCGTATTCCCCGCCGGGAAACTATTAATAATTAATCCTAAAAGTAATTAATTATCGTTTACTAGTCAAGATTTTTTCTGTCCTGCTGGAGGGGATAAGTTGTGACCGAGGCACGGATTTTGACTCCATCAGAATACCGATTGACATCAATCCAGTCGCAATTATTTTAGATTTTACTGAAAATCGTGTGACAGATGGAAACGGTTCGAAACAACTTGCTGGAGAGGACGGTACAACCATGAAGAAGTCATTCATTTTGACCGCTCTTGGCCTGATAGTTATCATTGGTGTACTGGCAGGCATAAAAATTTTGCAGATCAGGGCGATGATCGCCCATGGCCAACAATTTTCCCCGCCACCCGAGGTGGTCACCGCCGCCCCGGTAACTTCGGCTTCCTGGGAATCACTGCTTACCGCGGTCGGCTCGCTCGAAGCGGCACAGGGCGTAACCGTCACCGCCGAACTGACCGGCAAGGTAGTGGATATCGCCTTTGAATCCGGTGCCCGTGTCGCTGTCGGCGACTTGCTGGTACAGCAGGATATCGATGTCGAGAAGGCCCAACTCCGCTCCGCTGAGTCCGCGGTGGAACTGGCCCGAATTGAATTTGAGCGTTCCAGAAAACTGTTAGCTGACAATGTCATCGCCCAGGCCGACTATGACAATGCCCAGGCCCGGCTTACCCAGGCTTTAGCCCAGGCGGACAATATTCGGGCGGTGATCGCCAAAAAAACCATTCGTGCGCCTTTCGCCGGCCGCCTGGGGATTCGTCAGATCAATCTCGGTCAGGTAATCAATGACGGTCAGGCAATTGTTTCCCTGCACTCTCTTGATCGTATCTTCGTCAACTTCCTCCTGCCGCAGCAGCAGCTGAACCTCATCCATCCCGGGCTCTCGGTTCGGGTAACCAGCGATGCCCTGCCGGGCCGGCAGCTGACTTGCCAGATCACCGCCATCAACCCGGAGGTCGATGCCGATACCCGCAGTATCCGCATCCAGGCCAAGCTGGCCAACCCCGATGAACTGCTGCGCGCCGGCATGTATGTCAACGTCGCCGTGATACTGCCGGCCAAGCATCAAGTACTGACTATTCCGGCCACGGCCGTGCTCTATGCGCCGTATAGTGATTCTGTTTTCGTCATCGAAGAAAAAAAGAACGCCGACGGTTCGCCGGCAGGCAAAACCGTGCGGCAGCAATTTGTCCGTCTCGGTGAAAAGCGGGGTGACTTTATCGCGGTGCTTTCGGGCCTGAAGATCAAAGAGCTCGTCGTTAGTACCGGCGCTTTCAAACTTCGCAACGGACAGGCGGTCGAGATAGATAACAAGCTGGCTCCAGTCTTCAAACTCGCACCTCGGCCGGCGGAGAGTTAGGTCATGAAGTTCACCGATATTTTCATCCGCCGTCCGGTCCTGGCCCTGGTGATTAATCTCCTCATTATCATCGCCGGGTTGCAGGCCATCCGCTCCCTCAACGTACGCCAGTACCCCCGCTCCGACAACGCCGTCGTCACCGTGACCACCGTCTATGTCGGAGCCAGCGCCGAACTGGTGCGCGGATTCATTACCACCCCGATGGAACGGGCCATTGCTGCAGCCGACGGAATTGATTACCTTGAATCCCAGAGCGTTCAGGGACTCTCTACCATTAACGCCCGGTTAAAACTGAACTACGACCCGATCAAGGCCCTGTCGGAGATCAGCTCCAAAGTGGATCAGGTGCGCGGCGATCTGCCGCCGGAAGCGGAAGTTCCGATCATCAATGTGGAATCGGCCGATAGCCAGTTCGCCTCCGCCTATCTGAGCTTTACCTCCGATGTACTCCAACAGAATGAGATTACCGACTATCTGACACGTATCGTCCAGCCGCGGCTTTCCGCCCTTGAAGGGGTTCAGCGGGCCGATATCCTCGGAGCGCGCACCTTCGCCATGCGTATCTGGCTTAAGGCGGATCGCATGGCCGCCTATAATATCAGTCCGGTGCAGGTACGCCAGGCCCTGTCGGCCAATAATTTCCTGGCCGCCGTCGGCAGCACCAAGGGCGCGTTGATTCAGGTCAACCTGACTGCCAATACCGATCTGCAGTCGGCGGAAGAGTTTAAAAAACTGGTGGTCCGGGAGCAAAACGGAGCAATAGTGCGGCTAGAGGATATCGGTGACGTCGTCCTGGGTGCCGAAGATTATGGTTCTGAGGTTCGCTTTTCAGGCCAGACCGCGGTTTTTATGGGTATCTGGCCTCTGCCGAATGCCAACTCCCTCGATGTTATCAAACGGGTCCGCGTGGAAATGGACGGCATCGACAGACAACTGCCCAACGGCCTGAAGGGCCGCATCGCCTATGACGGCACCGCCTATATCGACAACGCCATTCACGAGGTTATCAAGACGCTGAGTGAAACCCTGCTCATCGTCATTTTTATAATTTTTATGTTTCTCGGATCATTGCGATCGGCCTTCATTCCGGTTGTGGCCATTCCCCTGTCGCTGATCGGTGCCGTTTTTCTCATGCAGGTGTCCGGCTTCACCATCAACCTGCTGACTCTGCTGGCTATAGTGCTCTCCGTGGGGCTGGTGGTGGATGATGCCATCGTGGTGGTGGAGAACGTCGAACGTCATTTGGGTGAAGGAAAATCACCGATGCAGGCGGCCATACTCAGTGCCCGGGAGCTGGTGAGTCCGCTGATATCCATGACCATCACCCTGGCGGCGGTTTATGCCCCCATAGGTCTGCAGGGCGGCCTGACCGGCTCGCTCTTTCGCGAATTTGCCTTTACCCTGGCCAGTGCCGTGGTCATCTCCGGTATCGTTGCCCTGACCCTGTCACCTATGATGGCCTCGCGACTGCTCAAGGCGGGCATGACCGAACACGGCTTTGCCGGTAAAATCGAGCGCGATTTCGACAAGATCCGCAATTTTTACAGCCGGGCCCTCGACAAGACACTCAATGCCCGACCGGCAGTCTACATGGCCTGGTTCCTGCTGACCCTCTCCACCATTCCCATGTTCACCATGTCGGCCAAAGAGCTGGCGCCCGCCGAAGACCAGGGGGTCATCTTCGGCATCCTCGATGCGGCAGCCAATTCCACCCTCGACCAGACCAGTCTCTATGCCGCCGCGGTCAACGAAGCATTTCTCGATGTGCCGGAAACCGAATTTGTCTTTCAGATCACCATGCCCTCCTCCGGCTTCGGCGGCATGGTGGTCAAACCATGGCAGGAACGCGACCGCACCATTTTTCAAATCATGCCCGAGGTGCAGCAAAAGCTGCACGGCATCACCGGTATCCGCATGTTTCCGGTGACCCCGCCTGCGCTGCCCGGTGGCGGACAATTTCCCGTGGAATTCGTCCTGGCTGCCACTGCCGAACCTGAACAGATCCTCAATTTCGCCAACCAGATTCAATTAGCCGCAATGAACAGCGGCATGTTTGCTTTCCCACCCCTGATCGATGTGAAGATCGATCAGCCCCAGTCAGAACTGGTCATCGACCGGGACAAGGTTGCCGATCTGGGCCTCAACCTGCAGCAGGTGGGCGCCGATCTTAACTCCATGATAGGTGGTAATTTCGTCAACCGTTTCAACATCGGCGGCCGCAGTTATAAGGTTATTCCGCAGATCCAGCGCGTGGATCGGCTCAATCCGGATCAGTTGCGCGACATCTATGTCACCGGAGCAAATGGTCGGCTGGTGCCTCTCAGTACCATAGCCACTCTCAAGGACAGCACCGTGCCGCGCTCTCTCAACCGCTTTCAGCAGCTCAATGCCGTCAAAATCAGCGGCGTGGCGGTGCGCCCTCTGGATGAAGCACTGCAATTTCTGGAAGCTGAAGCCAGCAGAATTCTGCCCCAGGGTTATGTGCTGGATTATACCGGTGAGTCACGCCAGTTACGGACCGAAGGAAATAAATTCATCAAGGCATTCGCGTTAGCCGTGATTCTCATTTTCCTGGTGCTGGCTGCCCAGTTCAACAGTTTCCGTGATCCTTTCGTCATCCTGGCCGGTTCGGTTCCCCTGGCCATGTTTGGGGCGATGATTTTCACCTTCCTGAAAATGCCGGATCCCAACGTACCTTTCTGGACCAAGGGCTGGACCACCACCATGAACATCTATTCCCAGGTCGGACTGGTCACCCTGGTCGGGCTGGTCTCCAAAAACGGCATCCTGATCGTCGAATTCGCCAATAAACTGCAGCTGCGGGGCCTGACCAAACGGCAAGCGGTACATCAAGCCGCCATTACCCGCCTGCGACCGATCCTGATGACCACCGGGGCCACCATCGCCGGCCATTTTCCCTTAACCCTGGTCAGCGGCGCCGGAGCGGCAGCCAGGAACTCGATCGGACTGGTGCTGGTCGGCGGCATGGCCGTCGGTACGCTGTTCACCCTGTTCATCATCCCGTCCATCTACATGCTGATCGCCAATAAACACGTCAAGGACCAGGGTATGGAGGAAACCGCCAGTGAGATAATTAAGAAATCAACGTCTTAATGATGTCCTTTTTGCCGATTACCCCAACCAGCCTATCGCCTTGCATGACAGGCAGGGTATGGACGCTTTTTTCCGCCATCAGGGTAGCGATCTCGTCAAGGGGGGTATCTTCAGTAACTGTCAATGGATCCTTGGAATAAATATCGCCGACTGTTGATCCGGCAATTTTTTTCATTTCCTTTTCCATTTTATCCGGATTCTCCAGATAAAAAACCGAATCCAGAATAGTGATGACGGTGGGAATATGGATTTTCTTCTTTTGATCGATCAGGTCACTTTCCGTAACCACGCCGAGAAGAGTACCGGAGGAATCGATCACCGGGGCACCACCAATTTTATGCGATGCCAGAAGCAAAGCAAGCTCTGTTACCGTTGTGGCAGGTGTTACCGTAATTACATCTTTTGTCATAATATCTTGAGCTGTTCGCATGAATCCCCCTGTTATTGCTATTTATCTCTATAAATCTCACCCAAGGCCGATTAAATCCCGCCTGGTGCTCTCGGTAGAGCAACTTTATTAATCTAAAATAATCACTTGCCGGGCGTGATGAAATAACAACGACGCATTTCATGCCGGGATCAGAAAGAAAAAAGAAGAGGACCGAGAAAACGTCAGTACCTTGTCCGTCAGTACCTTATCCCGATGGTTTCGATAATCTGATCCTGCCGAAACCGGAAATCATGGCGCACCCGGTCGGCAAAATAGTGCTGTAAGGTTTTTTCAATGACCGGGAAGGCAATCGCCGACCAGGGTATGTCCTTTTCCGCAAACAACCTGACCTCGAGACTCTCTTCAGTTGCATGAAACTCCAGGGTCTGGAGCCGGGCAAGATACATCAGATAGACCTGACTAATATGGACAATATCAAAAAGGCGATAGGGCTGCAGTTCGGTGACCAGCACGCCGGTTTCTTCGAGGGTCTCGCGGCGGGCACCCGCCTCGGTGGTTTCATTGCATTCAAGATAGCCGGCCGGAAGTGTCCAGAATCCTATGCGTGGTTCAATATTTCTCTTGCAGAGCAATATCCTGTCATCACATACCGGAATACAGCCGACAACCATCTTCGGATTCTGATAATGGATGCGGCCACAGCCGGTGCAGATAGCACGGGGCCGATTATCGGCATCGGGCGTTTCAATAATGACCGGCGCAGCACAATGGGGACAGTAGTTCATATCTTCTTATGGAAATTCAATTCTTTACCCAAGACTTTGCAGATACCATCTTGCCGCCTTATCCAGTCCTTTGATAACCGAGAATTGGGGTGCGTAGCCAAGCAATGTCCTGGCCTTGGAGATATCAGCCAGGGAATGACGGACATCCCCTGCCCTAAAGTCACGATAGAGCGGCTTTGCCTGATGAGCCTGGGCATTACACGCGACAACCCGCTCTTTAATGAGGCTGTACAGTTCATTGAGCGTTGTTCTTTCTCCAAAGGCAACATTATAGACCTGGTTGGTCGCCGCCCCATCGGGGGCGGTGGCCGCCAAAATATTTGCCTGGACACAATTTTCAATAAAGCAGAAATCCCTGCTTGTCTCGCCATCGCCGTTGATATAGACGACTTCATTTTTCACCAGTCCGGCGAACCATTTGGGAATGACCGCGGCGTAGGCACCATCCGGGTCTTGCCGTTGTCCAAAAATATTGAAATATCGGAGACCGATTGTGCTGAAGTTATATGTCGTGGCAAAAACTTCCGCATAGAGCTCATTGACGAGTTTGGTGACGGCGTAGGGTGACAACGGCTTGCCGATTTTCTCCTCGACCTTGGGCAGATCAGGATGATCGCCATAGGTGGAACTCGACGCGGCATAGACAAACCGCTGTACTTTGGCATCCCGGGCGGCAACGAGCATGTTCACAAACCCGCTGATGTTATTTTCATTGGTTGTCAGCGGGTCTTCAATGGAACGGGGCACCGAACCCAAAGCTGCCTGATGCAGAACATAATCCACCCCATCGCAGGCGCTGCGGCAGGTCTCCACGGTGCGGATATCCCCTTTGATGAAGGTAAACCGCTGCCATTGCTCCTCGCTGACCAGAGAGCGGACTTCGTCGAGGTTATGCTGGAAACCGGTCGAAAAATTATCCAGACCAACAACCCGTTGCTCAAGCTTGAGAAGAGTCTCAAGCAGGTTGGAACCAATAAACCCGGCAACGCCGGTGACCAGCCAGGAACGGGGGGAGGCCTTGAGTTGTGTTGCTGAATTCTCGTATGATATTGACATTATTTTAATGTGAGCCCTTACTTCTTCATCTTGGCGATAATTTCTTCAACTTCCTGATATCCTTCTTTATAGAACTCTTCTTCCTGGGCATCGAGCTCGCGAAGCAGGCGGAGAAACTCGCCGGCATGCTCTTTTTCTTCATCGGCGATATCCAGCAACACCTCCTTTGCCAAGGCATTGTCCGTACTTTCCGCGGTCTGCTGGTAGAGTTGAATAGCTTCATATTCAGCCGCCACCATAAAACGTATCGCCCTCACCAGTTCCTGGTCGGTGAGCTTTCTATCACTTTTCTTTACACCAAATGGACTGCAGAATTCAGGCATGGCTTCCTCCTTGTAGACATTTTCCAAGACATTTTCGTGAACAATCGCTTCATTTCCAGGGGACTTGTTTTGCTCCAGCGGCATAAACCAAACAAAAGCCTATCCTTTTCATGCCAATTAGACAAGATATTTTCGTTGATTTTAAGGCGCTGAGCTGGAAGAGTGGCGGTATTGCTTCTCGGCAGAAAGCGTGGTCGCCTCGGCGCCCCACGATGAAGATTCTTTCGAGGCCATCCTCTCATCATATTAAAAACAGGGAGCAACTATGCATCAAGGCACTGCAAACAATGCCGCGCTTGAGCGATCGGCTTTAATTGTCGCAACCCTGACCTCATTTATGGGGCCGTTCATGATTTCTTCGGTGAACGTGGCCCTGCCGGCTATCCAGGTCGAGCTGCGGATGGACGCCGTACAGCTCAGCTGGATCGCCACCGCCTACCTGCTGGCTATGGCTATCGGCCTGGTACCGGCCGGCAAAATCGCCGATATTCACGGTCGGAAAAAAGTTTTTGCCACCGGCCTGGGCGTATACACGCTCGGTACCGGCCTGGCCATTTTTGCCCACTCGGCGACGATGCTGATCGGCCTGCGAGCCGTTCAGGGGCTGGGTGCGGCCATGTTTGTCACAACCGGCATGGCCATCATTACCTCCATTTTTCCACCAAACAAACGGGGCAAGGTCATCGGGCTTTATGTCGCCGCTGTGTATATCGGTCTGTCCGTGGGACCATTTGCCGGTGGCTTTCTCACGCACTTCTTCGGCTGGCGCAGTATCTTTGTTGTCATGCTGCCTCTTGGTCTGTTCACCTTTCTGTTGACCCTGTATTACCTCAAAGGAGAATGGGTGGGTGAACCGGGACAAAAACTTGATGTCGTCGGGTGTCTGCTGTACGCCTCGGCCATTCTCGCACTGGTCTATGGCGCGACGCGACTGCCATCGACCCTGGGCATACTGCTGCTGGTCGCCGGCTTCCTCCTCATCTCTGTTTTCATCCTCCATCAGCTGACCGCCCGGTTTCCGGTCTTTGATATTCAACTGTTTACCGGCAACAAGACCTTCGCCTATTCGAGCATTGCCGCACTGCTCAACTATTCCGCAACCTTTGCCGTTACCTTCCTGTTGAGTCTCTACCTGCAGTATCTGAAAGGGATGTCGCCGCAGACGGCTGGTACTGTGCTGATGGCCCAACCAATAGTCATGGCGGTGCTGTCGCCGATTACCGGCAAACTTTCCGACCGTATCGAACCCCGGCTGCTCGCCACTGCCGGCATGAGCCTGACGGTGATAGGGGTGATACTTTTCTCGACATTGCAGCCGGATACCGCGTCATACCTTATCGTTGCCAACCTGATCCTTCTCGGTACCGGTTTTGCACTGTTCAGCTCCCCGAATATGAACGCCATCATGGGTGCGGTCGAAAAACGCCATTACGGGCTCGCGTCAGGAACTGTAGCGACCATGCGCCTGCTTGGTCAGATGTTCAGCATGGCCATGGCCACCATTGTTTTGACACTCATCGTCGGCCGCCAGGCGATCGTCCCGGAAAACTATGACCTGTTTCTACGCAGCATCCACACGGTCTTTATTCTGTGTGCCCTTCTCTGCCTGACAGGGGTCTATTTCTCATGGTTCCGAGGGGCCTTGCTCCTTTCAAGGGCACCGGACGACAAGTGATATAAAAAATCGCTATTTGCGTTTTCTCGGGGCCATGTGCGGGAACAGGGAGCGCTTCGTCAGCGGCAACGGCAGCGGATACGTCTGATTGACAGAACGCATATCTTCGATAGTGTAAAAAGCTGTTTTTTACTATTCCCATGCTCTTGATCAACCGATGTTTACCAGAAATGATGAAGATGACAAAAAAAACTGCACCCAGCTCGCTGCTGGTACGATAGCCGGATGTAAACGTTTCGCACAGATAAAAGGCCCACAAAGGGGCCCAGAAAATGCCGGATGTCACATTACTTTTTACGTATTTATTTCTTGTCGAGTAGAACAGAAACCGGAACTGGTTTTGCTATACTATTGAAAACGGGAGAATACTTCTGCGCCATCCTGAGAAGGTCTTCCTTCTGCTCCTCTGAAAGATCAGCCTCTATTTTGAAATAAATGTTGATATTCTGGTATCCGACCGGAACCTCTTCCGAAATTCCGAGAAAACCCTGGAGATCCAGTTCGCCCTCATATCTGGACTCCACTCTTTTTATTGCTATGCCCCGAGCAGCCGAATGAGCAATCAAGCTTGTTGTCAGGCAACCAGACAGGGCAACCAGAAGGTATTCGACCGGATTTACTCCCAGATTTTTACCACATAAAACCGGTGGTTCATCAATTTCGAAAACAATTGGCTCTCGCGAATCATCTTCTTGAAGAGCGCCATAGAAACTTTTGACAGTCGCCCGGTTGTGGGTCCCGTCCACCCAGGAATTCTTGGCACGAAATCTGAATTGAGCAATTTCCGGGTTTTCCTTGACCTGTTCTATAGTGTTAAATAATTGATCGACATTTACGCCGTTGACTACCTTTTCCTGTATCATTTTAGTTTCCTCCTTGCTGATTAGGTTGGTCTCAATGCACTTTAACCCTCTTGATTTATTGGGTTAAAAACTGAAAGAGTACAAGAAATACTTCTAAATTGACTTATCCTGGCTTGTTTCCCGCTTGCCGGGGTTTAGCCTAGGTTAAAAATAAAAACTCTTGGGTAGGTTAGCAAGAAGGCCTTCGTGGATTATGGTTGTACCGTCGCACTGACAAATCTCATTATTATTCATAAAACGGAAACCTTCAAATGAAACAAAAAGCAACTGATTTATCAAAGAAACCGGATATCTTATGCTCCATCGAAAACAATTCTGTTTACGAAGATCGATCTTTTTCAGGTATCATTGCTCAAGAAGGTCTTAAAATAGTTGGTACTGAATTTTCAGGCTGTACCTTTAATAGCTGTAAATTATTCAAAATTTCCTTTTATAATTGCACGTTTGAAGACTGTGCATTTGAAAACTGCGATGTAGCATCGGCTTCGATAAAACATACAAGCTTTAGGCGGGTGAAATTCATCGACACAAAAATTACAGGTATCCAGTGGCCGGATGCCGCCATGCCTCTGGACGTAAATTTCACGAGGTGTTTATTAAATTACGCAGGATTTATCGGTGTAGATCTGAGAAATACTGCGATGATTGAATGCCAGTTAAAGGAAGCTGATTTTTCAGAGGCAAATTTGACAAAAGCTGATTGCAGTTTCTCGGATTTTTCAGGTGCCAGGTTTAGCAATACCAACCTGACACGGGCGAATTTCACCAACGCTACCAATTACGCCATACATCCACATGGCAACACATTATGCAAAACAAGATTTTCCTCACCAGAGGTGTTGTCTCTGCTTGATTTATTCGATATCATTATAGAATAATAAGAAAATATACTATGAGATCAACAAAACCGTATCAGATAGTACCGGCCTTATTGCTGCTGGAACTGTTGTTTGCCGCTCAAGCCTTCGGTACAGAAGGCCCATATGAAATAAGTCTCGAACAGCAAAGTGCTGCCGTCCCGATGCTGATAGGGTATGTTCTGCTGGCGCTAATTTTTTCCTTTCTCTGTTCGATTGCGGAAGCAGTATTGTTAAGCATTACTCCTTCTTACATCGAAAGCATGAAAGAAAAGCAGCCTGAACGGGCAGCGCTTCTCAAACGCCTGAAACAGGATAATGTAGATAGGTCGCTGGCAGCAATTCTGACCCTCAACACGATTGCCCATACGGTGGGTGCAATAGGTGCCGGAGCAGAAGCAACTATTGTTTTTGGCAGCGCCTGGTTCGGATTGTTCTCGGCGGCAATGACCCTGATGATTCTTTTTCTTTCTGAAATTATTCCCAAAACCATCGGTGCTGTTCATTGGTCAAAACTTGTAACACCGACTGCATATTATGTTAAAATCTTGATTGTAGCTCTTTATCCGATTGTATGGCTCTCAGAACAAATGACGCGATTCATTTCGCATGGAAAAACCGTACACATATTCAGCCGTGACGAATTCATCGCCATGACATCGGTCGGCGTAGCGACCGGACAAATTCATAGTAAGGAATCAAAGATTATTCGAAACCTTTTGCGATTCGAATCATTGAAAGTTGCCGATATTATGACACCACGCACTGTAATCATGGCCCTTCCAGAAGATATGAAAATCAATGAGTCATTAAAACAAATAACTGAAACTCCCTTCTCGCGCTTGCCACTCTACAGGAAGCATATTGATGCCATTACGGGTTTTGTCCGTAAAGATGATGTGTTGATTTCTACTACCCAGAAGCGGGGTGATGAAACACTCAAGGCTTTGAAGCGGAATATAATTGCGGTTCCTGAGTCGGTATCGTTGACTTCTTTACTAGAGCGCTTTCTTAAGGATCGTCAGCATATTGCCATAGTAGTCAATGAATATGGCGGAGCGGATGGACTGGTGACCCTCGAAGATTTAATCGAGACACTGATGGGGCTGGAAATCATGGATGAAACAGACGACGTTGAAGATATGCGTTCCCTTGCTCGGAAGCAATGGTTGGAGCGAGCCAAGGCCATGAATATTGAGGCTGATATCTAAAATGATCGAAAGCTGCTTCCATGCGCTCAAGCGAACGTTGCAGAATTTTTTGCTTTAAAATATCATGTGCTCATGCGGAACAAGTTTACTCGAGAAGCAGGAAACGTCTTTACATCATTGAAGACAAATTTCCTATCGCCGGTCGTTGACATGTCCAAATGGGAGAAAAATCCGTAGTCAGACGATAAAAATCCCCACCCGGAAAAAAACCTGTGCCAGCAAGGGATGCAGCGGATTTATATATTTACTGGCCGCAAACGCAAGGATTGTACTTGAGAAAGTTGAACAGGCTGATATAATCATCCAGGCAAATCCTGTATATTTTATGCGGACTATCGCCAAAATGGTGACTTTAATAGATAGACTGCGGGTTTTTATTTTTGGACTTTTGATAAACATGGCTACATCATGATCGAACACAAAAAAATCGTAACAGAGATAAAGACCAGATTCAGAGATATTGACTCAATGGGACATGTCAATAACGCTGTCTATCTGACTTATTTTGAAGAAGGCAGAAAGGAATTTTTATATTCATTATTTGGAATAATCAATCCAGAAGATTACAATTTTATACTCGCACATATAGCTTGTGATTTTCTGAAGCCAATAAAAATAAGCGACACAGTGTCCCTGGAAATATGGGTCGGAAAAATTGGGGGAAAACGCTTTGATTTTATATATAAGTTGCTCAAGAAAGGCGTTAATGAAAATGAATCTTCAGTCTGCGCTAATGGGCGATCAGTTCAGGTATTTTTTGATTATAAACAAAATATCACTCTTCCTATTCCCGCACATATTCGTAAAAAACTATCGGAATTCTCCAGCGAAGAAATGGCTCATCAGAAATCGTAAAAAACACATAACCCATCGCTGCAGCGGGTTTACCGGGTCTTCCACCTTTCTCCGCTCTCGCAATTCGCTGAGCTTAGCGTTTCCTTTTCCTTTGCAAGCTTCAATTGAAACGCACCCCTCATAGGTCAACCTTCTTCCTGAACTTTTTGAGAGTCATGTTGACCGTGATGACATACAGCAAAATTTACTTTCGTATATCATTCCAATTTGTGAAGGTATTCTATCACTCATCGTTCGTCATGATCATAATGGATACCAGCCATGTCCAATAACGACCTTCGAAGTTTCATTAAATATATGAGTTCCCTGTGGGCCTTGCTTGCAGGTATTACAGTAGTTTTTCCACTTTCTGACGTACTCCTCGAAGTGATTTCTTTGCCGGCTGATGCTTACCAAAAGTCTACCGCTCCAATTGCAATTCCTGTAACCACCTTAGTAACTCTTTTCACTTTGTTTTACACCTTTGTCCAACGTGACAAATCCCAATACGTTACAGTAAGGCAGTCTAACGTGTTCTTCATGCTTGGTCTGAGTTCATTAGTTATATTCTTTCTTTTGGAGCACTTTGAAGAGCCCTTGCGAGAAAATTTTCTTCCTTTTCTTGATACTTCGGACGATTATGTTTTATTGCTCGTTGCTGTCGTTCCATTTTATGTCTGTTTTTTTGCTTGCATCACCCGTGCCTTTACTATTTTGGCGTTGATGGAATATAAACGTAAAAGCAATCTATCCGATAAAAACAGTAAGAAATCTTAAAGTTTTGTTACTCAATAATCTACCTGCTCAGAGGTAGGTTCCATAAATAACAACAACCAGGTCCGTAGATTGGTCAAATGATGGTGCTTTTATTGGGGAGGTGGGGAAAAGAATGACCTTCATAGAAGAAGGCGAAAGAGCTTGAGGTATTAATAATGTTAGTCACGTACTTGTTGGCACGAATGAATCAAATAAAAATTGATAGCAATATTTTCCTTCGTCAGCATTCCGGTTTGTCAAACTTTTATGTTCGGAATTTCGGAACAAAACACCTATCACAACGTGACAGGTGTGTTCATGTACCAGACATTACAGCACATAAAACATTTCCTTTACGGATTGGATATTGCATTACATTGATATGAAACTCAATTATCAATGATATATTGCGCAGTCTATTTTGTTGCTTTTTCGCACTGGACCAACTGATCTCGTTGGCTACAGAGTGAAGACAGAAAACAATCCAAAGAGGGGATCTCAGATGGAGAATTACACTTTTAGCGCGGAGTGGAAAGAAGAGACTAAGAAGTTTGAAGGAAAATGTTTTGAGTACCCATGTTTGATCTGGTTTGCTGAGACTGAAGCAAAGGCAATTGAGGGGATAAAACACATTACGGCCTCCGTTGAGAGTCAATTTGTTTCATACCTCTATGCCCAATGAATAATTGTGCATCGATTTAAATAAGCTAAAGCCAATGCAATAATCAAGGAGGGAAGAGGAAGGCTGGGTCAAGGATAACGGATCTACCTCCTTTGTTCAAAGAAGAAGACAGTTCCTGACATTGCTTGTCATAGGTTGTATGAAAAAACTTGCAATTTAAGGCAGAAGTGGGTGGTTTCCGATATCATGCCATTTTTAATGTTGGCAGAATACGTTTTCTGCCGTCATGGACAATTTTTCCAGCACTTTTAAGAGGTTTTCATCGCACGGGTGATACTGACTCGATGAGCAGCAGTCAAAATGACGCACACTGATCACATCATTTGAACTTTTTTCAACCTATCAGCTATTTGTTTACCGGGACTTTCTGTCTGCTGCCAGATTTCATTCTGGTCTTCTGCCTTGCAGAATTTCTCAGGGGTAACTGTTGTATCGTCGCCAAAGATCCAGGGTAACGCTGCTGTTGGTTCCGACTTCAGGCGCAGGTTTCATCATGTTCCTCCCTGTTGTTCTTCGTTTTCGCTCTGCTCGGGTTCACCGCTGTGGAGCAGGATCAGCCGCCGTGCCTCGTCGCGCAGGGCCAGCGCCGAATCCCAGCCCGGCCCCTGTGCCCGCAGGCGAGGGCCGATAAACAGGTGCACCGGACCGCGGCGCGGAAACCAGGACGCGGAGCGCAGCTTAGCCCTGGTGCCCCGGATGGTTATCGGCACGACTTCCATATTGTTTTCCGCGGCGATCAGAAATGCCCCCATGTGAAAGGGCAGCAGGCCGGGCATGCGTCGGAAGGTGCCTTCGGCGAAAAAGAGCAGAGATTGCCCCGTGGCGGCCAAATCCTTGAGCCGCCGGGTATCCTCAATGGCCTGTCTGCTGTCGAACCGCTCGACAAAGACGACATCGAGACGCTTCAGCACCTCTCGCAGCACAACGTTTGCCGCCAGCTCGGCCTTGGCGACAAAACCGAGCCGCACCGGCAAGGCAGCCATCAGCACCGGGCCGTCCAGGTAGCTCTGATGGTTGGCGACCAGGATGAGCGGCCCCCTTGCCCGCAACTGCTCCAGACCGTGAACCACGATGGACGTGCCGGTGAGGCCGAACAGCAGACGGGCGGCGACTCGAGCTAACCGCCAGCGGCCGCTTCTCCACGGTAGCAGGAAGACAAGAGGAGCCGCTGTCAGAGCCAGCAGGCCAAACATCACCCAGCAGTACCCGGCGTAGCAGGTCGAAACTGTTTGCCGCATACCCTGACCGACCTGCCGCAGCAGGCCGCTTGCGGCCAGCCGTGTTATCTGCCACCATACCGCCCGGGGCGGCCGGCCGATCCTGCCCTGTTCGTAGAGCTCCCGGCTCGCGGCCCGGCGGATCTTGCCGCTGGAGGTCTTGAGTACCGTGCCCGGGAGGGCCAGGATTACCTCATCCGGCGGCATACCGAGGATATCGACGGCCAGGTTGACGACCTGCTCCCGCAGGCCGGCCAGGGTATCGGAGTCTCGGCTGCGGCTCTCGGCCAGCACGACGAGTTTTTCCGTGGCTGTGGCCTGATCGGTGACGCCGAAGACGGCCACGCAGCCCTTGCGAACACCTTTGATTGCGCCGATGGCCTCTTCCAGTTCATAGGGGGAGATGTTGCGGCCGCCCTTGATAATGATGTCCTTGACCCTGCTGGTCAGGTACAGATCCTGTCCGGCGAGGTAGGCAAGGTCGCCGGTGTCGAGCCACTGGCCGTGGAACAGGGCCGCCGTCTGCTTGGGATTGCGGAAATAACCGCTGGTCGCCGAGAGCCCGCAAAACTGCAGGCGCCCCTCATGGCGTTCGGGCAATTCCCTGTCGTTGCCGTCGACCACCCGCAACTGATGCCCGGCCAGCGGCCGTCCGCAGGCGACGAAACGGAGCGGGCTGGGATCATCGTCGGCGGCGGGCACTGCCTCGCCGGTCTTCATCAGCGTCTGGCGATGGACGCGATCGATCAGCGGCCCCAGGCCCACGGGGGGGAAGGCAAGGCCGACGGTGCATTCGGCAAGGCCGTAGACGGGTGCCATCGCCTCGGATCGGAATCCGTACGGAGCGAATCGCCGGCTAAAGCGGGTGATCGTCTCAGGGCTCACCGGTTCGGCGCCGTTGAAAGCAAGGCGCCAGGAGCTGAGGTCCAGGCCATCGACAAGGCGATCGTCAATCCTGTTCAGGCATAGTTCGTAACCGAAATTAGGCGAGGCGGACAGGGTGCCCCGGTGGCGGTGAATGGCCCACAACCAGCGGTCCGGGTGGGCCAGGAAGGACAGCGGCGGCATGATGACCAGGGGGCAGCCATGATACAGGCTGCCCAGCCAGGCCCCGATCAACCCCATGTCGTGGTAAAGGGGCAGCCAGCTGACAAAGACATCTTCCGGGCCGGCTCCGGTGGCGCGGCCCATGGCCCTGATGTTGGCCAGCAGGTTGACATGGCTGAGGATAACCCCCTTGGGGATACCGGTGCTGCCCGAGGTGTACTGGAGAAAGGCGGTTTCTTCGGGCAGCACCTGCGGCAGGCCGCCGGTGTTACCGGAACCCTGCAGTTCTTCGACGGTGACGATCCGGCCGAGGGTCGCCACCTGGGCCTTAAGAAACCTGGCCAGGGGTCTGGCCTCGGCCACGGTGATCAGCAGCCGGGCCTGGCAATTGTTGAGGATATGCTGGTGGCGGCGAAGATGGTCCTCGAACTGGGAAGGCCGTGCAGGCGGGTAGAGAGGGACAGGGACAGCCCCGGCCAGAAGAATGCCGAAAAAGCTAAAGAAATAATCAAGCCCGGTGGGCAGCATCAGCGCGATGTTGGCGCCGGGTTGCAGGTCGAGTGCCCGCAGGCCGGCGGCAACGGCGGTGGCCCGGTCGAGGAGCTGTCGGTGACTGACCGTAACCGGTTCGTCTTCCCCGACGATCAGCTGGAGATGTACCTGGTCCGGCGCCCTGGCCGCCTGCAGCTGCAGCACCTCCACCAGGGTCCGGGCATCATCGGCAATGGCTGCCCGATAAAGATCGCGTTCCGGGGCAACCCACTGGCGTTCCTTGGCGGCCCTGCTGCGAGCCGTCCCCCGTCCCAGCGCCCTCGCCAGGTCTCTCAGGGTTTCGGCGGAGGTCAGCATCTCTTCGCTCAGGGCCACGCCCCGGGCTTTTTCCAGCCGGGCCAGCAATTCCACCCTGGCCAGGCTGTCGAAACCCAGATCGCGCTCCAGGGAACTGTCCAGCTCGACGTGCAGGTTTTTCCGGTTCGGGTCGATCTCGCCGGCCAGTTGGGCGGCCAGCCGGCAGACTGCCTCGGATTCCATTTCCGATCCGTTGGTGGTCGACCCGGGATGGTCCGGCGGCAATGGGACGGCCGGAGGTTCCTGTTCCTTGTTTCCCGGAGTGCCTGGGACAGTGTTTGACGCCATCGTCTCTTCCCCCTTTCATCTGGGATCGGCCGCCGCAACCGGTGCACAATGCATTGGCGGCCACTGGGCCATGGGCGTGATCGGGGTTGTTGGACCGCAGCAGTTTGCAGGGTGGTGGAAGGCCGCGGCACAGTACCTCAAAAGACTATTGTCATGCCTGCACATCATTGAAAGGTTCAACAACTGTTTCCAAACATTTTTTTGTAGGTGTTGGTGGACCCGTATTGGTTCTTGTTCCCGAAACAAACCCAGGTGGGCTAAAAAGATACACAGAAGTGTCGAAATCGATGAATAAATATTTTTGAAAGAAAGTGGTAGAGAAATTGCGGGAATATGGAGTACATATATGAAAACCTGGATAATTTTATCAACAATCAATTTTTCTTTTCCTACGGATAGATGTCACAAAACGCTTTTAAAAATATCGAAAAGATCGAATCCAGTCTCTGGGAGGCTGCCGACCAGCTCCGGGCCAACTCAAAACTGACTTCCAGTGAATATTGCATGCCGGTACTCGGCATCATCTTTCTCCGCCACGCCAGTAACCGCTACGAGAAGGCCCTGAAACAGATCAAAGCCGACCAGGCTTCCGGCAAAATGCCCAACCGGCCGTTGATGAAGGGTGATTTCATCAAGCGCCGGGCACTGCTGCTGCCGGAGAATGCCCGGTACGGCTACCTGCTCAAGCTCCCCTCCGGCGCCAGCCTCGGCGCCTCGCTGGTGGAGGCGATGAACACCATCGAAGAGGAATTTGAACCTCTCCGAGGCCAGCTTCCCAAGGAGTATGCCCAATTTGACGACACGCTGCTGGAAAATATCCTGCGTACCTTCGATTCCGAGGCGATACGAACCGCCAACGGCGATCTTTTTGGTCGCATCTATGAATACTTCCTGATGAAATTCGCCATGCAGGGCGCCCAGGATAATGGCGAATTCTTTACTCCACCGTCCCTGGTTCAGACCATCGTCAACGTTATAGAGCCGGATCACGGCATTGTTTTTGACCCCGCCTGCGGCTCCGGCGGCATGTTCGTGCAGAGCAGTCATTTTATCGAGCATAAAGGCCTGGACACCAGCCATAAAGTTACCTTCTACGGCCAGGAAAAGACCGGCACGACCATCCGGTTGGCGAAAATGAATCTGGCGGTACACGGGCTGGAAGGCGACATCCGCGAGGCCAATACCTTCTACGAGGATGTGCATCCGATCTTCGGCCAGTGCGACTTTGTCATGGCCAATCCTCCGTTCAACGTCGATATGGTCGATGCCGAACGGGTGAAAGATGACCGCCGTTTCCCCTTCGGCCTGCCGGGGGTTAACAAGGCCAAAAAAATCAGTAACGGCAATTATTTGTGGATCTCTTGTTTCCACAGTTATCTCGGCGACAAAGGCCGAGCCGGATTCGTTATGTCCTCCCAGGCATCCAGCGGCGGCCATGGCGAGGCCGAGGTGCGCCGGAAGATTATCGAGACCGGCGATGTGGACGTGATGATCTCCATCCGGTCCAATTTCTTTTACACACGTACTGTTCCCTGCGAGCTTTGGCACTTCGATAAAGGCAAGCCGGAGGAGCGAATCGATCAGGTGCTGATGCTCGATGCCCGCAACATCTACCGCAAGGTCACCCGCAAGATTTACGACTTCAGCCCGGAACAGCTCGCCAATCTGACCGCCATCATCTGGCTCTACCGGGGCGAGCAGGCCAAGTTTCTTGGCCTGGTTGAGGTGTATTTCAGCCGCCTTTGTGCCGAGATAGCCGCCGTGCCTCTTGAGCTGGAGGCGTTCGAGGCGACGTTCGCCAACCTGCGGGAGAAGTTCGCCGCCTTTACCGACAGCATAAAAGATCTGGAGTCCATCACAGCTGAACAGCGTCAGCCCCTGGTTGATGCCATGGCGGAACTGACCGAGGCAATCGGATCATATCAGACTGATCGTACCGGCCTGCTGGCTGATCTGACAACCTTCCTGAAGAAGCATGGAACCACCCCGCCGTCAACCAACGCCGCCCAGCACATAGCCAGACAGGCTTTCGAACCATTGGCGGACCGGGTCAAGGGTTGGTGAAACAGGTCGATCTGCTCTATAAGCTCTCGGCCCGTGTCGGGCAATTGGCACAAGAGCTGGTAGGGCTTGAGAAGGATGCAGCCGAATTTTATGGCCGTCGTGCCATCAACAAACTGATCAAGCAACTGGAGGAAGAGCGGAAGCTGGCCGTTGAGCAACTCAAAGAGACTACGTATCTCCACCGACAGATTCACTGGCTGCAGGAGCGCTTTCCCGAGGCCGAAATGGTTGCTGTGCCAGGCTTATGCAGGGTAGTTGACCGTGCCGAGATCGAGGCTGCCGATTGGAGCCTTACACCTGGCAGGTATGTAGGAGTTGCCCCGGCGGAGGTGGATGAGGATTTCGACTTTGAGCAGACGATGAAGGATATTCATCTAGAGCTGGCTGACCTGAACCGGGAAGCGGTGGATTTGGCGGCGAGGATTCAGCAGAATTTTGAGGAGTTGGGTGTATGAGGTGGCAGAGAAAACCACTAGAGGATATCGCCGACTTTACACTGGGTAAAATGCTCGACCAAAAGAAGAATAAGGGTGACCTTCATCCATATCTCGCAAATGTAAATGTTCGCTGGGGAAGTTTTCAGCTCGACGATCTTCGCGAAATGCGATTTGAGCCACATGAAGTGGATCGTTATGGCTTAAAGTACGGTGACATCGTAATGTGCGAAGGTGGAGAGCCTGGCCGATGTGCCATCTGGAAGGATCTTGATCATGGTCCAAAGATGATGATACAAAAAGCCTTACACCGTATTCGCTCCCACGTTGGTGTCGACAATAGGTTCCTTTTTTATTCTTTCCTGCACATAGGCAAAACTGGTGGCTTTGCACCCCTCTTTACAGGCTCTACCATAAAACACCTGCCGAGAGAAAAGTTGGCAAAAGTTGAGGTGGATATACCACCCATTCA
This sequence comes from Desulfocastanea catecholica, assembly GCF_054657295.1. NCBI lineage: Bacteria > Pseudomonadati > Thermodesulfobacteriota > Desulfobulbia > Desulfobulbales > Desulfobulbaceae > Desulfocastanea > Desulfocastanea catecholica. Next base: position 127,777 of record NZ_BAAHYZ010000002.1, on the reverse strand, counting down.
AACACAACACAAGGTTTCCTATATCCTCTCAACCTACGACAGTCTGATCGAAAATAACCGGAGGCGAATGACATTGCTGGAAGATGCGGCGCGACAGGTATATCAGGAGTGGTTTGTGCGCCTGCGCTTTCCTGGACGCGAACATACCCACATCGTAGACGGTGTGCCGGAGGGATGGGAGCGGAGAAAGCTTGGGGATCTGGCAGACATTAATCGTGAAAACCTGAACAATTCGTCCGACGGAAAAATAGAGTACATTGACATCGCCTCGGTTTCTCCAGGGCAAATTAACGAAACAACCCAATATGACCTACGTGACGCCCCAAGCCGGGCGCGTCGTGTCGTTAAGCATGGTGACATCATTTGGTCATGTGTTCGTCCCAATAGACGATCACATGCAGTTATTTGGAACCCATCTGAAAATCTGATTGCTTCTACTGGATTTGTAGTTATTTCTCCTCGTTACCTGCCAACATCTTTTCTTTATCAAGCACTGACTACCAATTCGTTTGTCGGCTACCTGGAAAATCATGCAAAAGGTGTAGCCTACCCAGCGGTGGTGGCAAGTGATTTTGAGAGAGCAGAAATTCTTGTACCAAAGGATTCATTGGTTTCAACCTTCAATGATTTTGTGGAACCTCAGATGTCAAAAATTCACAACCTACGGTTCCAAAACCAGAAACTCCGCACCGCCCGCGACCTCCTCCTGCCAAAACTCATGAGCTGGGAAATCACTGTATGAGCCTCGAAGGCCAGACAAGCGACAACAAATCTCTTCGGAAGGTCACCGGAAAAACCGCCGACTTCCCCGAGCTGGCCAAGGACTGCGTCGCTTTTGCCAATGCCCAAGGCGGACGGCTATTGATCGGTATTGAAGACAAGGCCAAACTGCCCCCTGCCGAGCAGCGGATCAGGCCGGAACTGTTGGATAGTCTCCGTAAACGGATTGCCGAACTGACGATCAATATTGTGGTCCTGCCGAGTATCATCCAGGCCAACAACGGCGGCGAATATATCGAGCTCTTTGTGCCGCGCAGCCAGAGCGTAGCCTCCACCGCCGATGGCCGTTATTTCATTCGCGTCGGCGATAGCTGCCGGCCGGTGCTCGGCGACGATGTCATGCGCCTGGCCGACGAAAGGCCGGGGCGCCCATGGGAGACGATGGACAGCCGGGTCCCGCGTGGCGAAGTCGATCCTGGCAAGTTTGAGGCATTTGTTGCGGCAATCCGCGCATCGGACCGAGTAAAGGATTCGGTGAAGGAGAAGAGCCGCGACGAACTGCTGACCCACTATGCCCTGGCGGGTGGTGCAACACTGACCCACCTGGGCGTACTCCTGCTCGGTACGTCGATTCAGCGGCGCAATCTTGGCACGGCCCCGCTTATCCAGGCCATCAAGTACGACGAATTGCGGCAGAAGATCAATAAGTGGCTCTGGGACGACTATTCCCTGTCGCCCATCGAGCTGGTGGATGAGGTATGGCGGACAGTGCCGGACTTTCGGGAGAGCTACGAAGTTGCCGAAGGGCTCTATCGCCGCAAGGTGCCTGCCTTCGATGAAAAGGTCGTCCGCGAGTTGCTGGTCAACGCCCTGGTGCATCGGCCCTATACTCAGCGAGGCGATATCTTTCTTAACCTGCACCCCGATCGTCTGGAAGTGGTCAATCCCGGCCGTCTGCCCCTTGGGGTCACGCCACGGAATATCCTGCATGCCAGCCGGCGGCGCAATGAGGGCCTGGCCTGCGTGTTCCATGATATCGGTTTGATGGAGAAGGAAGGCAGCGGTTATGACATGCTTTATGACCGGCTCCTGTCGTCCGGCCGCCCGGTTCCGGTGCCGGAAGAAGGGCCGGACTGGGTCAAGGTGACAATCAAACGGCGCATCATGAAGCCGGAGGTAATCCAATTGATCACCCAGGCAGATGCCCGCTACCGCTGGCGCAGCGGGAACGGATAACCTTGGCGGCCCTGGCCCAATCAGAAGGCATGACGGCGCGGGAACTGGCGACGCTACTCGATGTTGGCAATACCGACGAGCTGGCGTCATGGTTCGGCAGACTGCTGAAGGTTCATCTGGTACAAAGCACCGGCCGAACCCAGGCAACCCGCTATTTTGTCGATCCTCGACTCCTTCGTGATTCCGGCTTTAATTTGCCTACGACTTTGAAGCGCATCGAACCACATCGGTTAAAGGCTCTGATCCAGGAAGATCTGGGCCGCTACCCAGCTTCATCCAGTATGGAAATAAACAAGAGAATTGGTGCCGAAATTTCGACGAAGACGGTAAAGCGCGCCCTGGATAATCTGATTGAGGATGGCTTAGTGGTTTTTTCCGGCGAGCGACGATGGAGACGGTATCGTCTGACGGATAAAGGACAATTATCCGGCTAATTCCTATATAATTTTTAATTATGACCATAATATCTCTTCAAGTAGCTTGAAATTATGGATAATTATAAAGGACATTAAGCTGTATATGTCCTTTATCGGATGTAAATGTGTCCAATAGAGGGTATCATGATCACCGACATCAACAACGAAGACCGGCTGGTACAGGCGACTTTTGCCGAGCATCTGGCGCGGAAACTCGGCTGGGAAAGCATCTACGCCTGGAACGAGGAGACCTTCGGCCCGGACAGCCTTCTCGGGCGTGCCGATACCCGCGAGGTCGTGTTGAAGAGGGATCTCGGGGCGGCTATAACGCTGCTGAATCCGCAGCTCCCGGTGAAGGCGGTCAAAGAGGCAGTAACCAAGCTCACCCACCATGATTTTTCCCGCGCCCTGCCGCAGCATAATCAGGCCTTCTACAAAATGATTCGTGACGGTGTCCCGGTCAGCTACCGCGACGCGAACAACACCCTTCGCCATGCCCTGGCCCGGCTCATCGACTTCAGGGAAGATAAGAACAATCGATTCCTCGCCGTAAGGGAGCTGAAAATTACCGGGCTTCGTTCCCCCAATTATAACCGCAGAGCCGATCTGATCTGTTTTGTCAACGGCTTGCCGCTGGTATTCATTGAGCTGAAGGCCGTCTATAAAAACATCCGTGGCGGATTCGAGGGCAACCTGAAAGACTATCTGGACGAGCACGTCATCGCCCATGCCTTCCACCATAACGCCTTTCTCGTCGTCAGCAACGGCCACCGGGCAAGATACGGTTCCATTACCAGTGAGTGGGAGCATTTTGGCGAATGGAAGCGCCTCGATGAACGGGATACGGGCAGCGTCGAAGCGGAGGTGCTGCTGAATGGCATGTTGGCCAAAAAGAGACTCCTGGACATCGTGGAGAACTTCATTCTCTTCGATGCCAGTAAACCGGGAGCAATACGCAAGGTGGTGGCCCGCAACCATCAGCTGCTGGGGGTCAATCGCGCCATGGTCTCGGTTTTCCACCAGGAAGAACTGAAAAAGCAGTTTCCACCTGATCACCGCCTCACCTACCGGGTTATCGAGTTCCCCCGCGAACAAACGGCTGAAGGTGATGTGCTGTCGCTGATGCAAACCAACGAATCATCCGGCTTCCTTAATTTGCCCGAGCCGGCTCACAGGGATCTCGGTAAGCTCGGGGTTTTCTGGCACACCCAGGGCAGCGGCAAATCCTATTCCATGGCCTTCTTTGCCGAAAAGGTCCGCCGGATCGTCCCCGGTAATTTTACCTTTGTGGTGATGACCGACCGCAACGATCTGGACGGCCAGATCTACCGAACCTTTGTCGGCTGCGGCGTGGCCGACGATCAGACGCCGCGGGCAAGCTCGGGAAAAGAACTGGCGAAGATCCTGCAACAAAATCATCGTTACGTCTTCAGCCTGATCCATAAGTTCAACCAGGATATCGACCCGGAAGAACCATACAGCCGAAGAGACGACATCATCGTTATCTCCGATGAAGCACACCGCACCCAGGCCGGCAAGATGGCCCGCAATATGCGCCTGGCATTGCCGAATGGTTCCTTTATCGGCTTTACCGGTACCCCACTTTTCAAACATGACCAGCTGACAAAACGCATCTTCGGCGACTATGTGTCCTGCTATGATTTCAAACGCTCTGAAGAAGACGGCGCAACTGTCAAACTGGTGTATGAGAACAGGGGGGAGAAGCTCGGCCTCACACGGCTGGATTTAAATGACCGTATCGCCGATGCCATTGCCATTGCCGAACTGAACCAGGACCAGGAAGCATTGCTGGAAAGGCTGCTCGGCAAAGATTATGAGGTAATAACCGCCGACGACCGGTTGGAGAAGATTGCCGCCGATTTTGTTGAACATGCCGCCACCCGCTGGGAATCCGGCAAGTCAATGCTGGTCTGCGTGGATAAAATCACTTGTGGCCGAATACATACCTTGATTATGCCCTTATGGCGTAAAAAACTCGACGCAGTGCAGATGGAAGTTGCCCACAGGGTGGCGAAACTGGCGTATGAACAGGACGAGGAGAGCCGAAAAAAACTCAAAGACCAACGGGATAAACTCCTGGCCCAGGTCGCCTGGCTGCAAAGTACAATCATCGAGATAATCATCAGCGAGGCCCAGAACGAGGTTGCCGATTTCAAGAAGTGGGATTTCGACATCATCCCCCATCGTCTGACCATGAAGCAGGGTTTTGAAACCGCCGATGGCAAAAAGGTCGATGTCGAGTCAGCTTTCAAGAACCCGGAGCATCCGTTTCGCATCGCCATTGTTTGTGCCATGTGGCTGACCGGCTTCGATGTTGAATGTCTTTCTGCTCTTTATATCGACAAACCGATGAAGGCACACACCCTGATGCAGGCTATCGCCCGAGCCAATCGGCGCTATCCCGGCAAGGATTTCGGTCTCATCGTTGACTATAACGGCATGCTGAAAAGTTTACGTGAGGCCCTGGCGCAATATGCCCTTGGCGATGAAGGTGGCGAAGAAGAGGTAGTGGCCCCCATAGAAGAACGGGTTAAGGCACTGCTGGATGCCATCGAGGAAACAGAGACACATCTGCTGGCGCTTGGTTTTGACTCACAGAAGCGGCTTGTCGGTGCCAAGGGATTTACCCGTATTCAGGCCCTGGCCGACGCCGTGGATGTCGTCTACACGAGTGACGAGACGAAGCGGCGCTTTGAGATCCTCGCTCGACAGGTATTCATCCGTTTCAAGGGTCTGCTGATGGAGCCATCGGCGCTGCTCTATGCCGAGCGTCACGACAATATCGAGGCCATTTACAAGAAACTGACCGAACGTCGGGATACCGCTGACGTCACCATCCTTCTCAAGGCATTGCATCGCATTGTCAACGAGGCCATCCGCGCCCAGTCACCGGTCACTGACGAACCGGATTCGCGATTCTATGACCTGAGCACCATTGATCTCGAAAAGCTACGGAACGAATTCGCCAGTAAGGTACGACGCAAGGCTACAGCTTTGCAGGACATCCGTGAGCTGGTGGAAGCGAAGCTGGCGCAGATGATAGCGCGCAATCCCATGCGGATGGACTATTACAAACGCTATCAGGAAATAATCGCCGACTATAATCGGGAGAAGGACCGGGTCTCTATTGAGGAGACTTTTGCCAAAGTGGTTGATCTTATGGCCAGTTTGGATGATGAACAACGTCGAGCCGTTGAGGAAGGTCTCAGCGAAGAGGAATATGCTCTGTTCTGTCTCCTGCAGCGTGATGATCTTAGCAAAACTGATCGAGAGCAGTTAAAGCAGGTTAGTCAGAAAATGCTTAAGGCCCTGCAGGTTCTTCTTGGCCCCCTTGAACAGTGGACTCAAAAGGAACAGACCCAGGCTGAGGTAGAGATTTTCATCCTTGACCAACTTTATGAAATGCTCCCAAGCCCACCCTATAGCGAAGATGACAAGCAGGCTGCGGCAAAGGAGGTTTATAGCTTTATTTGGAATACCAGCGCATCATCTTTTTATTCTGGCGCAGCCGTTGCTTGAGAGATCATTCCTGCCAATCATGGTCGCGTAAGGATCTGGCACATAGAACATAAACAAACCAACAGAGGACGTGTAATGGAAATATTCCGATCTATCAATGATGGCGATGTGGCGAAAAACATCATCAACCTACCCGGTTTTGGCAACATCATCCGCCATGCTAATAAAGCAAAGTTCGAGGAGGGTAAAGGAGCAATCGAATCCAGAAAATTACTTGCACATCAATATTGTATTTTTTGCAGCAACCGCACTTAATCTGCACTTATTACGAAAGAAGGGGTTACAGCATAAGCTGTAACCCCTTGTATTCGATGGTCGGGGCGGTAGGATTCGAACCTACGACCTCCTGCTCCCAAGGCAGGCGCGCTAACCAGGCTGCGCTACGCCCCGACTCTATTGAAAAAGGCTCGATTTAAAAAATCGAGCCTGAAGGATCTGGCTCCCCGGGACGGACTCGAACCGCCGACAAGGTGGTTAACAGCCACCTGCTCTACCAACTGAGCTACCGAGGATCAAACGTATTTACTGCGAATTTTATTTTTACAATCTTACGACTATTTGTTTTCGCCGAATCAACGTAGGCGGGCAATATAAACTGCAGTGATAAAGGTGTCAACAGATTTTCCACCACTTCCTCTATCTTTTTCTGAATTTTTACCTTATTTTTTACGATCGATAACCAAGTTTCCCCAACTCTGGCAAACCGGCATGACTTCAACGGCATTGATGTTGACATGGGCCGGCCGGCTGGCCGTCCAATAGATTATTTCGGCAATATCTGCAGGAGTGAGCGGCTGTGTCCCTTCGTATACCTTCGCCGCCTTTTCGGTATCCCCGCCAAATCGGACAATGGAGAATTCACTTTCAGCCAGGCCCGGTTCGATGTTCGTCACCCGAATGCCGGTTCCGGCCAGATCGGCTCGCAGATTTCGGGAAAACTGCTGGACAAAGGCCTTGGTCGCACCGTAGGTATTGCCGCCGGGATAAGGCCACGAGCCGGCGATTGAACCAAGATTGATAACATGCCCCCTCCTTCTGGCAACCATGGCCGGCAGTATCAGTCTGGTCATGTACAGCAGCCCCTTGATGTTGGTATCAACCATGTTCTCCCATTCATCAAGGTCCGTTTCATGGGCGGGCCCGAGCCCAAGTGCAAGGCCGGCATTATTGAGGAGGATGTCGATATTGCCGAACTCTTCGGGAATATTCTTGACCATCGCCTCAACCTGCTGTCTGTTTCGCACGTCAAAGGCGGCGATGTGCACCTTTGTTTTGCCAAGCTGTTCCTGCAGCTCCTGCAGACGGTCCTGACGCCTGCCGGTGAGAATCAAATTCCAGCCATTACTGCCGAAAAGTTCCGCGCTTGCCTTGCCGAATCCTGAAGTTGCTCCGGTAATCAGAATTGTCTTTGTCATCTCATCCCCTCATTGTTCCAGCTAATAAATTCCCATCGACTGCTTCCTGCAGCAATCCTGGGTCAAGACGCAGAAAGCCGACCAGATGCCGCCATGGCGCCTGGACCTAATCATAACAACACAATACTGTACTCTCCGGGAAATCTCAAAATCAATCGTTCCTGTTAGGAGTCGGACAGCACATATAATTTGCCAAACAGTGCCGACAAGACCTATTATAAAGGTATCAGAACTTTTTTTTCCGCTTATCAGGGAACACCATGTATGCCGTCATCGGAAAATAACCTGGACGATAAATTAACCAGAACATACTCGGCTAAATCCCCTTGCCGGGGGTAAGGAGGTAGACTTATGCAAGCCACCACCGACTATATTTCTCCCGACTCCTGCACATCCCTTGCCGAACTCTTTCTTGCAAGAGTAGCAAAAAATCCCACTGGTACAGCATATCGTTATTACAACAAGACAACCTCTACCTGGCAGACAATTACCTGGCAGGAGATGGCCCAGAACGTCAGCCGGTGGCGAAAGGCACTACAGCAGGAAGGCCTGGAAGTTGGCGACCGAGTCGCGGTCATGCTGCCCAACTGCCCGGAGTGGGTCGCTTTTGATCAGGCAACCCTGTCCCTCGGGCTGATTGTTGTCCCCCTCTTCGCCAACGACCGGCCGGCAAACATCGGCCATATTTTTTTCAACACCGAGACGAAAATTCTCCTCTGTCCGAGCATCGACACCTGGCGGCAGCTGGCTCCGGTACTCGACCGGCTGCCCAGTCTGCAGAGAATAATCACCATCAACCCCATCCCGGTACAGCAGGCCGACCCAAGAATTATCTGTATCGCCGACTGGCTCCCCGATGGTGCGGATAGTCCGTCATCCTGGTCGCCGATCACCTATGAAACCGCGTCGATTGTCTATACATCGGGGACCACCGGCCTGCCGAAAGGAGTGATGCTCAGTCATCGCAATATTCTGGAAAACAGCTATGCCGGGCTGCTGTGTATTGATATCTACCCGGAGGACACCTTTTTATCCTTTTTACCCCTGTCGCATATGCTTGAGCGCACCTGCGGGTATTATATGCCGATAATGGCCGGGGCAACGGTGGCCTTCGCCAGATCGATCCCCGATCTCGCCGAAGATCTGCTTACCGTGCAGCCGTCGGTACTGATTGCCGTACCGCGAATCTTTGAGCGCATCCACGCCGGTATAATCCGCACAATCGCCGCCAAGCCGAAACTGCTTCAGGCCTTGTTTCGACAGGCGGTGGACACCGGCTGGAAAAATTTTCTTTACAGACAGGGACGCGGCCCCTGGTCAATTTCGCTGCTGTTGCACCCCCTTCTCGATGCCCTGGTCGCCAAAAAGGTACGGGCAAAACTGGGCGGCAGATTACGGGTCATCGTAACCGGTGGCGCCCCCCTGGCAGCGGAAATCTCCCAATTTTTCCTCGGCCTCGGCCTGCCCCTTTTCCAGGGTTACGGCCTGACCGAGACCAGCCCGGTCATCAGCATCAATCGACCGGAAGACAATCGACCGGAAGGCGTCGGCAAACCTATTCCAGGCGTTGAAATAAAAATCGGCGATAATAATGAACTCCTTGTCCGTGGCAGCTGCGTCATGCAGGGCTACTGGAGAAATGAACAGGCAACCGCCAAAACCATCGATAGCGATGGCTGGCTGCACACCGGCGACCAGGTCAGCCTGGAAGATGGTCATATACGCATAACTGGACGACTGAAAGAGATTATCGTCCTCAGCAACGGCGAAAAGGTCGCCCTGACAGATCTGGAAATGGCCATCGGCATGGATCCCCTGTTTGAGTACAACGTCGTCATTGGCGAGGGACGGCCTTTTCTTTCGATGATCGGCGTACTCAACGGGCCGCTCTGGGAAGAACTTGCCGAACAGCTCGATGTTTCGCCAAATCCGGAATCCCTCAACCTGCCGGAGGTGCGCCAGGCCGTCCTGGCCAGAACCGAAAAACTTCTCTCCCAATTTCCGGGTTTTGTCTTTATAAAAGAAGTCGCACTCAGCCTCGCCCCCTGGACGGTGGAAGACGGCCTGTTGACCCCGACCCTCAAACTCAAGCGGACCGCCATTGAAAAGCACATGGAGGATGAGATCAAGAGGATATACGACCAGTAATACCCTACCCTACCATGCCTTGCGCATGAATCATCGGGTGTCTGATTCGAAGTTGCGTACGGCAGCAAGCATCTCGGCAAAACGGGGATTTGCCCGTTCCAGAGGGGATTGCCCGGGTTGACTGTTAATTGCGTAGAGCGGCTCGCGCAGCACGACGCTGGGGTGGTCGACACGGTCGGCTCTGGGGATACTGAAAGACATGAACGGGATTGTCTCCATCCGACTTGCCAGCTTTTTTAATTTTTCAATGCTAATTACCCTGTCATGTTCCGACCAGGCAGCAAAAATGCGTTGCGCATATAGTGTATCAACTGGTTTTTTCAGTAGTCCGTCAATTTCCTGGATCAGTCGAGCCAACTCCCCGGCACTGTTGAGCTGAACGCGTTCATAGCGATAAGGATGTTTGCCGACGAGATGCTTTTTTCTGTCCAGAAATCGGACAAAGGACCGGCGTGCCAAAAACTCCAGGAAACCACCGAAAATCCCCAGGCGTCCACCATATATCCCCAGGGCAGCCGAAAAAAGATACAAGTCACCGGTCACCACCGGGTCGGTACAGCCAAAATAAAAAGCCAGAGCCGCACCGGTGGACAATCCACCGATAGAGACCAGCTCAGCGTTTGCCGCGGCAGTGGCTATGGCAAAACGGACGTTTTTTTTCCATTCCGCCAGCGAAACCCCAACCATGCCTTCCGGCTGCTTCAGACCATGACACTGCAGCAGCGGCAGGTAGACATTATAGCCGAGAATCTCATGAAAATACTCGGCTATGGCCAGCATATAATAGGGGGAATCGGTCAGCCCGTGTACGAGGACTATGGCTTTTTCAGTGCGGCCGTCGTGGAGCAATTTTCGCGGGTGACAGCCCGGGCGCACTAATTCCTCGGAAAAATAAGGGAACTTCCGGTAGTACTCTATCCATTCACGACATCTTTCTGTTTCTGCATCCACAATAGCATCTCCCATACTTCGCAGTACATTGAGCACCGCTTATACATTTCCAACAAACGACCCGATCTTCTGAAAAACCTTCTCAGCTCCTTCGCCGTTGACCAGAATGTGCCGATCAAAGTTGAGGAGGCAGAACTCCTTGTCAGACGAACCAATACTCTCATAGAGCTGCTGTGACCCCTTCGGATTGACGACCGGATTCTTATCCGCCTGGATTATCAGGGCCGGTTGATTGATTGCCGCATATCCCTTTTCGATCGATTCGAGATAGTCACCAACTTCCTTTACGCCAGCCACGGGATTCATCGGATAGTTGACATGGGCATTGCCATGGGGAAATTCGATAAATTGATTATTATGCTCACCCCGCTTAATTTTGTTCTGAATACGGTTCCACACATCGATTCCCGGCATGAACTTTGTCGAATAATTGCGCAGCGCCAAAGGAGGACTGAGCGCGAAAACACCAGCCACGTTGCTGACCCGGGCAGCCAGATCCAGCGCCAGACTGCCGCCGACCGCCACGCCGCCGACGACAACCCGTTCGCAGATCATACTCATCAATATATAACTCATCTCAACGGCTTCTACCCACTCGTGGTATTTTCTTTTGGCGAGATCCTCGGCGGAGGTGCCGTGTCCCGGCAATCGAGGGGCATAGACCCAACAGCCCCGCCGACGAAGATATCCGGCCAAGGCCCTTACCTCTTCCGGCTGCGCCAGATAACTATGGATAAGCACAACGCCGATCCTCCGGTTAAAACAGGGCAGAAGAAAGGGTTTTCCACCTCTTTGTCTTCTGTTTTTCCCGACCTGACCACTCTGACCACTCTTGAGGTATTCCTCCTTGTACCTGGTCATTTCCTGACGGAGAAGATGCCTGACCAGAGACAACTTCAGCAAGCCGTCAGGTTGCCAGGACAGAGATTTGAGGGTCGACAGGAAATTAATTAACGGCTCCACCTCATTGGCCATAATTTCGATCGGATTATTGAGGCGTCCCTTGTGAAAACTGAGCGGAGCAGACAACGTGGAACGGTCACGGAAAAGATAACCTCCCTCTTTCCTGACAATGCCCTTTTCCAGAGCAAGTTGTATAAAATTTCCATATTTACCGTAACGATCATCGGTGAGAAGATGAGTCTGGCTCTCGGTAATGGATTTGTGCAGGAAAAGCGGATTAGCGCCTTTTTGGTCGCGAATAAGGGAGATGGCATAAAAAACCCGCCGTTTGAAATCGAGTTCATTAATGCGCGTGAACGGGCACATCCGCAAAAAAGAGGCAAAGAAATGTTCCTGGTTCACCGTAGTCATGGCATAGATATCCTGCATGTATCGCTGCATCACTTCACCGGCTGCCTGGCGCATCTTTTCTTTCAGTTCGGCCGACACGAAAAAGTCGTCGATGCCCTCCCGAGACATATCCTCAGTCAACCAGCTGCCTGCAAGGTAATCTGCCACCCGGATGGGTTTGCCGCAGCGGATATCGAGATCGACCCCAGTGAGGAGCATGGTGCCTTCGGCCATGATCTCTTCCACCATATTTTCGGAAATGTCCTTGACCAGTTTCGAGGCGATAGTCGAGGCGATATTCTCTGCCGCCCGAATCGGGTAATAGGTAAGGTTCACCGGCTGAATGGTGACCTGCTCCAGCTGGATATCGTCAATACTCTCCAGTCCCAGAGCCTCGAGCATCTTCGGCAGCTTGGCCGGAGAACTCTGCGCAGTCGCCAGGAGATGCAGACGATAGAGCTCGGCCCGAAGAGCCAGCGCGGCGGCCCCGGTGTGCGGGGCGTGCATGCCGCGGCTGCTGGCGATCATGAACTTGCCGCCGTCCATGATCTTTTTCGTCTTGACCATGTTCCCCTCGGGGAAGATCACCCAGTTGGCTTCGCCGGTGAGCAGGCTTTTCAGAATAAGTTTATCGCGCTTCGGATCACTCGTCGAGACCGCCCCGACCAGATTGAGAAATTTTTCCAGGCCACCTTTAAACAGGGAAGACGCCGCCAGCGACAGCGCCGGTTTACCACTCAGGTTATAGAGATAGGTAGGCAGCAGAAAAGTCTCGACCCGGGTGAAATGATTGACGACGAAGATGGTCGGTCCTGAGGGGATATTTTCCTTGCCATGAACAACGATGGACGCCCGGGACAGCTGAGAAAGGAGTTTGATCGCCAGACCGGTTGTAAAATATGCGGATCGGTTCATTTCCTGCCCCGGGGTTATTTAAATAACTGAAACAGCATAATAACTGTATTGTAGGAGTATTTTTAAACAGGGTCAAGCTAATCAACCGACTGTGTCTGGAACTCATGTTGCTTTTTATCAATATCCCGCCTATACTATCGAAAATTGTATACAATCAGAACAACCACTACAGTGAGGTCGTTTATGAAGCTGGATTTCACCTATTCTCCCCCGGATTTTGAGCAATCCCATCTGAAAAACAGCCCCCCGGCCGCACTGCAACCCTGTCCGGCCGATGGTATTTCTCCAGCAAACTATCACGCGACATCCAACCATCCGGAGTATGTTAAAATAGAGGGAAACCGTTGGCTCCTTGCCCCGGAAAGCCGGATGGATGCGGTCTTTGTCGTCAGAGATAACCGGATCGAAGTGGTTGAAGCGAGAAACCTCAAAAAAGGCGATATGGTGGTTACCGGACGAACCGAAAACGGCGAGGAAGGTATCCTGGTGCATGAAAAAGGGTTTGAACAGCACGCCGCCAATGTCGATAAATTTTCTTTTCGCGCACGGGGTACACGGGAGACGCCCTTTTCTCATTCCTACGACGCGCTGTACGAAATACTCAAGCACGATAGAGACTATGGACATATCGTCTGGGTGCTTGGTCCGGCGGTGGCCTTTGACAAGGATTCCAGAGCATCGATGCAGGGACTCATCGAAAATGGCTTCTGCCATGCCCTGATGGCCGGCAACGCCCTGGCCACCCATGACATCGAAGCGGCAATCTACAACACCGGGCTCGGGCAAAACATCTATACCCAGCTGCTCCAGCCGATGGGCCACTATAACCACCTCGACATTCTCAACGAAGTACGCCAGGCCGGCTCCATCGCCAAGGCCATCGACACCCTGAACATCGACAACGGCATCATGTACGCCTGCGAAAAAAAATCTATCCCCTATGTCCTCGCCGGCTCCATACGTGACGATGGCCCGCTGCCGGAAACCATCGGCAACGTCTATGAATCGCAGGATAAAATGCGAGTGCATGCCCGCCGGGCTACCACGGTGATCACCATGGCTACCCAGCTGCATTCCATTGCCTTTGGCAACATGACCCCGGGCTACAAGGTCCTGGAAGATGGTTCGGTGCGACCGGTCTTTTTCTATGTGGTCGACATGTCGGAGTTCAGCGCCGACAAACTGGCCAACCGCGGTTCCGCCCAGGCGCAGGCCATCCTCACCAACGTGCAGGATTTCATCGTCAATTTATGGAACCATCTTTCTAAAGTGAGCTGACGCCCGCAACCCAAAGGTACTAAGAACGAAGCGCACAATGGTTAAAGCAGAGAAGGCTGAACAGATGAAAAAACCCGTCCGCATCATCGGCGTGCCCATGGACCTCGGCCAAAACCACCGGGGAGTCGACATGGGGCCCAGTGCCATTCGTTACGCAAACCTGGCGCGAAACCTCAGGGCCCTCGGCTACACAACGTGTGATAGTGGCGACATCACCATCCCGGGTCACTATGCCCTGACCAACACCAGCCTGCAGGCGCGACTGCCCTTTATCTGCAAGGCCTGCCTCGGTGCCTATGAACTTGGCAGGAAGGCTATTGCGGCTGGAGAAATCCCCATCTTTCTCGGCGGTGATCATTCCGCATCCATCGGTACGGTCGGCGGCGTGACCCACGACGCCGAGGTCGGCCTGCTGTGGATCGACGCCCATGGCGATTTTAACACGCCGGAAACCTCGGGCAGCCAGAACGTGCACGGCATGGCCCTGGGGGTACTGCTCGGTCTCGGCCCGGATGAGCTGGTGCATCTGGGCAGGCCCGGCCCTAAAGTGAAGGCGGAAAATGTCGTCCTTTTGGGCATCAGGGATCTCGACGATGAGGAGAAGGTCCTGATCAGGGCTTCCGGTTGTACGGTGTATACCATGCGCGATGTGGATGAAATCGGTATTCGCGAAGTGTTGATTCGAACCATGTATAAATTCAGCCACCTGAGCGGCATCCACGTCAGTCTTGATCTCGATGTTATGGATCCCCTGGACGCCCCCGGGGTCGGCACGCCGTCCCAGGGTGGGTTGACGTACCGGGAAGGGCAACTTATCATGGAAATCCTCGCCGATACCGGCAAGCTGCACTCCATCGATATCATGGAAATCAACCCAATCCTTGATATCCAGAACCGGACGGCGCAGATAGGGGTCAATCTCGTCTCCTCGCTCTTTGGCAAGAAAATAATCTGAGCCTGACAAACGAGACACACCGTGCTTTTTTTTGGATTTTACGGTGCCTCAGGTTCTGACACTAAAGTCACCAGAGGCTGATTGTCCTTCTTTATCTCTCTCCAACGTGAATTGTTATAGGATGTTGTCTTCTTTCGATTCGTGTATTACATATGATGTCGTTAAAGGTACATCGACAATCTATTACAGCTAGGCAGGCAGTAGGCAATCCGCCTCGTTTTTTCCTGGGGCAATGAACATTCATTTACCTATTGGAGGAGAATATGAAACCTGTTGGGAAAATCGCCCTTGTACTCGCAGCTTGAATATTGATAGCCTCACCCGCCATTGCAGAGACGAAAAAGGTCCGCTGGAAACTGGCCATGACCTAGTCAAGCACTTTAACTCCGCTCGCCACACCCGCACCAAAACTTACTCAATTGGTCAGCGAAATGACCGGCGGGAACTTTGAAATTCGGGTGGAAGGTGCCGAAAAGCACAAAGCCCTCCTGGGTATTCTCGATATGGTGAAAGGCGGTCAGTTCGAAATGGGACACACCACCTCCTATTACTGGAAAGGCAAAGATATCACCTCGGTCTTTTTCACCACCGTACCCTTCGGCATGACTTCAGACGAGCAGTTCGCCTGGCTCTTCTACGATGACGGCATGAAACTGCAGCAGAAGCTGTATGATAAATTTGATGTCTACTCCTTCCCTGCCGGCAACACCGGGGTGCAGATGGGTGGCTGGTTTCGCAAGGAAATCAAATCACTCGACGACCTGCAGGGGCTGAAGATGCGTATTCCCGGCCTGGCCGGAGAGGTCTTCGCCAAACTCGGCGTCAATGTCACGAATATCGCCCCAGGGGAACTCTACACCTCGCTTGATCGCGGCACCATCGATGCCCTGGAGTGGGTAGGACCCGGCATGGATATCAAAATGGGCTTTCATAAAGTCGCGCCGTTCTATTACGCCGGCTGGCATGAACCTGCCTCGGATATGCAGTTTTTGATCAACAAGCGTGAATTCGACAAGTTGCCAAAGGAATACCAGAAATACTGCATACCGCCATAAAGGCCGTATCCGCTGATATGCTCGGGGATAACTTCGACTCCAGTGCCCGCGCCTGGGCACAAATGAAGGAAGAATTCCCAAATATCAAGGTGATGATCTTCCCGGAGCCGGTCCTCAAAGCGATGAAGAAAGCCACCGACGAAGTTATGGAAGGATATGCCGCGCAGGATGCAGCCTTCAAGGAAGTGTATGAATCACAAAAAGCATATATGGCCAAGGCCCGCGAATGGACGAAGATGTCGACACAATACTACCTGCAGACATCTGAAATGGTGGCGGAATAGCTGCATGTCACCGCAGCAATGCTTCAGCGGTCCACCCTCGAAGGAGAGAGGGTGGACTGCATTTTTTATTTTCATCCAGGGAATAACATTGATTTGCAGCATGGTTTTTCCTGGATTTTATGGCTTTGAGCACAGACTGATTCGCCGGAAGAGATGGCGCAATTGACAGAATCACCAGAAGACGACAGGAATGGCTCAGCTGAAGTGATATTGTTCCCTTCAGCGTGTCCTGAAATACTCCTGAACATAATGGATGTGCGTACGCATGGCCTCAAATGCACCCTGGGATGATCTTTGCT
Organism: Desulfocastanea catecholica; assembly: GCF_054657295.1. Lineage (NCBI taxonomy): Bacteria > Pseudomonadati > Thermodesulfobacteriota > Desulfobulbia > Desulfobulbales > Desulfobulbaceae > Desulfocastanea > Desulfocastanea catecholica. The sequence goes on along the minus strand of NZ_BAAHYZ010000002.1, from coordinate 111,272 downwards.
GAATTGCCTCGAAGATGGCCCTGTGGTGAACGATGACATCTTCCAGTGCTGCCCGGTCCATATACATATGGGTCAAATTCTTTTTGATGCCGACAAAAAGAAAATCATAAAAATTGCGCATCAGGTGAATGAGCACCGGGTTCTTTGTCGAAAAGGTTATGGCCATATGAAAAGCGGCATCAGGCTCGGTACCAATTCGATCAGTGGTTTCCAAATCATGTTCCATTTCCTCCAGACACTTCTCGATTGCCTTGAGATCGGTATCGGTGGCCCTTTGCGCCGCCAGCATTGCCGCGTTGCATTCCAAGCCCATCCGCACTTCGAGCAGGTCGGCAAAGGTTGCCTCATCCGTGGCCATGGCTGCGGCCAGCGGATTACCTGACCGATTATCCGGCGAGCTGACAAAGGTCCCCTGCCCCTGTCGATGCTCGAGCAGACCCATGGTGACGAGTTTATTGATGGCGTTTCTTACGGAAGTTCTACTGACCGCCATGGACAAGGCTAATTCCCTTTCCGGCAATATCTGCTGACCGGCTTTAAAATCACCTTTGTAAATCAATTCACGGATCTGCTCAAAGACCTGATCTGAAATACGTTTTGGTTTAATAGGTTTGAGATTCATGAATGTATTTTAAATTATAGAAGTAAAATTAACTTGTCATCCCCTTGTTGCAGAGGGATGAACTCAATACAAAGCTGCTGTGCCTGCGTAGAGTATTTGCTCGCAGTATCTATTTGCTTGGCGCTTGGGGCGCGGTCCAGCCAAAAGGGACAGAGGTTATGAGAAAAACCATAAAAACGCAACGCTAAATCTTGCAAACCTGTGAACATAGGCTTTTCGACAGCGCCTTGTGCCGTAATCCACTGTCTCACCCTTTTTTCCCGCAGACCAATCTCATTCGTACCTGCCGTATGGCCGCATGTGGAAAACGTCCTGATCAGAGGTTTATACATCGGCTATGTATCATACCTGTCTGTCCAATATTGGTACTACCATTGCCTTTCTGTTTCAACATTAGCACCATGGGTGTGTTCGATCGTTTTCCACAAAAACACTGTAATATATTATCTATCAAAGATATTACCACACATCAAGTTTTTTCTTGACACGTTTTTTCTTTATGATAAATAATTGGTACTACCAATTTCCAAGCGAGCCAATTTTGTTTTCATGCATGGAATACAATGCCTGGACCTGAGGCGGGAAGAAGGTCATTTTTTTCCAGCCACATTGGAAACTCTCTTGTGGCACAATAAATGCGTAATTTTTGACAGAAGTAACAGTCTTCTGCGTCCGACATGAAGCTATGCACAATCGGCTTCCTACTGTTCAAAAACATGCAGAAGCATCAATGTGGGGGGATTACCCCCTGGCTTAAACACATAACCTAAGTAGAGGGAGGAAAGAATGAACAAATTCAAGATGTTAATTGGTCTTGCAGTGATCTCGACCTTAACCATGGCGCCGAACGCCTTTTCAGCACGAGAAAAATTTGGTGCCGATAAGCGTCATGATGAGGTGAAAAAAGAGCTGCGTACTATCAAACCTTCCACGGAAGAATTTAAGTGGAAAATGGTCATGCCATGGGCCAAAGGAATGTTGTTTTATGATATGGCCCAGCATTTTGCTGATTCCGTAGCCCTTGCATCCGGCGGTCGTCTTGAAATTAAACTCTTTTCCGCCGGTGAACTGGTCGGTGCGATGGAAAGCTTTGATGCAGTTTCCAAAGGTCAGGCAGATATCGGCCATGACTGGCCAGGGTACTGGAAAGGCAAGAATGAGGCTTTTGTCGCTTTCGCCTCCGTTCCAATGGGACTTGACACGGAAGGCTACAATATCTGGCTCTACGAACGTGGTGGTCTGGAAATGATGCAGGAGCTTTATGGTCGCTATAACCTGTTTGCCCTTCCTGGTGGCAACACCGGACAGGAACTTGGTCTATTCTCCAACAAAAAAGCGACGACCATGGCTGACTTCAAAGGCATGCGTGTTCGTACCGCCGGCTGGTATATGGATATTCTGACGAATCTGGGTGCCAGTGTTACTCCTCTGCCTGGTGGTGAGGTCTATCTCGCTCTTGAGCGTGGCGTCATCGATGCTGCTGAATTCAGTAGCCCGGCTATGAACTACCCGATGGGTTTTGACGAAATCACCAAGTATGTCATTCAACCAGGTGTGCACCAGCCTTCTTGTCAAAGTGCATTTTTCATCAATAAAGATTCCTACGCTAAACTTCCTGCTGACTTGAAGTGGATCGTTGATATCGCCGCCAAGGAAACTCAGCTCTGGTCGACCGCCTGGCAGGAAAACCTCAACGCCCAGGCTATCGCGCTTTTTAAAGAAAAAGTTGAGTTTGTCACCATGGACAAGGAAACCATCAACGAATTTGCAAAGGCCTCCCATACATATCTTGAAGAATTGAAGGGGAAATATCCTGATGTTAAGAAAATCCTCGATTCCCAGGATGAGTTCAAAGCTTTTTTCGCCGACTGGCGGAAAGAACGCGGCGGCATAGCTCCTTGGCCTCATGAGACATTTATCCAGGGTACTCACATGCAGTAACCACTGTCGTGCGGGGACCCGCAACGGTTCCCGCATTTTTACCCCGCATTGCATGAGCCATCATTACGTTTTTAAGAGGTTTTTATGTTTAAGCTAGATAGTGCAATTGACAATCTCAATGAAAAGATAGGGTTTTATTCGTCTTATTTGATTTTGCCGCTGATCGCCGTAGTTGGCTGGGAGGTCATAATGCGCTACGGATTCAACAAGCCGACCTCCTGGGCCTTTGAATTGACTGTTTTCATCTACGGCATTCATTACAGTTTTGCCTTGGCTTTTGCCCACAAACACAACACACACGTCGCTATTGATGTCTTCGAATCCCGGTTGGCGGTAAGGCCACGCACGATTTTACGTATTGTAACCAATATAGCTCTGTTCCTCCCTTCGGTCGGCCTGCTGGCTGCCTACACCAGCCAACTGGCTTTTTTCTCCTGGCAGCAGTGGGAACACGCGTCAAGCTCCTGGGCGCCTGCTCTTTATCCCTACAAGACACTGATGGCCATCGGCTTTATTCTCTTATTTCTGCAAGGGCTGGCCAAACTGATCCAAGATATCCGTGCACTGAAAGAAATCCATTAAAATCTGTTTGATTCTGGAGAAAAGACACCAATGAGCGTAGAAGTCATCACCATCCTCATGTTTCTGTCCCTGATGGGTTCCATTGCCTTGGGACACCCCTTAGCGATAACGCTTGCCGCAGTAGCTACCTTCTTCGGCTTGCTGACTAACGGCTTCGATGTCCCTGCTTTAATGGGTTTATTTGCCAATAATGCCTGGGGAATTTTTCTGAACTATACCCTGGTGGCCATCCCGCTGTTTATTTTTATGGCCCAGATCCTTGATCGATCCAAGGTTTCCGAAGGGCTGTTCGAAGCCCTGTATATCGTTCTCGGTGGACTGCGGGGCGGTCTCGGTATGGCGGTCATTGTTGTTTCCACGGTATTTGCCGCAACGACCGGCATCGTCGGCGCCTCGGTTGTCGCCATGGGTTTGATGGCGGGACCGGCCTTGCTGAAACGCGGCTACGACAGAGCTCTCTCCGCAGGAATTATCTGTTCTTCAGGGACGCTCGGTATCCTCATTCCGCCGTCGATCATGCTCGTTGTGTATGGTGGCCTGACCGGTCAAAAAGAAACGTCCGTTGGCAACCTTTTTGCCGCCGCCATCATTCCGGGTTTGCTGCTGTCGGGCTTATACCTGCTCTATGTCGGCGTGCGCTGCTATCTCAATCCCAAGCTTGGTCCACCTATCCCGGCGGCAGATCGCACGGCAACCGTCATGCAGAAATTCACCATGACGATGAAGAACTTTGTCCCTCCCTTTGGTTTGATTCTCACCGTCATGGGCACAATTCTGGCCGGGGTTGCCACTCCTACAGAGGCAGCAGCTCTCGGCTGTGCCGGTGCATTAGTCCTGGCACTTGTTACCCGTAAGCTCAGCTGGGAGGTCATTACCCAGGCAAGTATCTCGACTGCCCGGACAACAGCGATGATCATGGCCCTGTTCATCGGTGGTAAATTCTTCTCCGTTGTCTTTTTAAGCATGGGTGGCGGTGACGTCGTCGCCGATGTCCTCTTGGGAATGGATGTCAGCCGCTGGGTGGTGTTTTTCATCATGATGGCTGTTGTCTTCTTCATGGGCATGTTCATCGACTGGGCGGCAATCCTGCTTGTCGTGGTGCCGATTTTTACACCGATCGCCATGGACCTGGAATTCGATCCGCTCTGGTTTGGCATGATGGTCTGTATCAACCTGCAGACATCTTTCCTTACTCCGCCTTTTGGCTACTCCCTTTTTTACTTCAAAGGGGTGGCGCCACCGGAATATACCATGGGGGATGTTTATAAAGGAATTCTGCCCTTCGTTGCCATCCAGGTCTTCGGCCTGTCTCTTCTCGCAATCTTCCCGCAGCTTATCTCCTACCTGCCGGATCTTTTCTTCGGCAGATAGTCACTTTGGAAATCCGATAATAAACAAGAAGAGGCATTTGTTTTTGACAAAAACAAATGCCTCTTTTTTCGGTTAAATGTCGTACTGCTGCACATTCCGCCGTTCCGCGAGCGGGCGAATGATATTGTCTGTCCTGGCACGGCATCTGCTGCAGCAAATTGTCGCTGACACGGCGCAGCCACTGGTCGAACTTCACCCCGACTGCCGAGGCCCTGCTGCAGCAGCATCCCTTTATTGCTTCTTGCTTTACATCGGCCCTGTCGCACAAACCGCAGTGTTCCGGCAGAAATGTGTGAATTATAAAATTTCAAGAGCAATAAAAATGCCGAACGAAGAGTAAAAAAGGAAAACAATATCGCCTAACAGGAAGGCCAGGCTTAAGAGAGATGTTGGCGTAGAGTTTGTAATGTTGTCAATTGGCGTAAAGTGTTTAAAGTCAGAAATCAACCTCACCGGGGTGTTTCTCACGGTACGGGAGTGTGTTGAACAAATGATTAACCATGACTGCAAGGGGTTGATCTGTCTCATTTCCTCTACCGGCTCGCTGGGAACCGCCGGGCAGATCAACTCCTCATCGTCCAAGGCGGCCATGTCCGTGTTCCCAAAGGTGTTGACCGCCGAGTTCTTTCGGCGTAATATTGCCGACAAAATTCGCTGCATGGCGGTCGCCCCGGGGTATGTCGGTTCAGCGATGGTGAAAAATATCGATGAGAAAATACTCGGCAAAATCCTTGAGCAGGTACCCATCGGCAGATTGATCGAACCGGAGGAGGTAACGTCCCTGGTCGCCGAGCTCTACAGAAACGAAGCCATGGCCGGCGAGACCGTCTTCATCCACGGCGGCCTGCGCCTGGGTTCTAAAGGTTAATAATTTTATATACGAAGGAGAGATTGATGAAAGATGTGGTAATCATAAACGGCAGCAGAACGGCCATTGGCGCCTATGGCGGAACCCTTAAATCCACCCCGGTGGTGGATCTTGGCGCAGCGGCATTAAAAGGAGCCTTGCTCACCGCCGGACTGCGACCCGGCGCCAGCGAGCAGTGTATCAAATTTGCTGCAGACAGTATCCGCGGTGATGGGCAGATCGAACTTGAGCGCAGATACTACGACTATGACGATACTTTACAGCCGGTGGAGATCGATCAGGTAATAATGGGCAATGTGCTCGGAGCAGGTCAGGGGCAAAATGTTGCCCGGCAGGCAATGATCAAGGCGGGCATCCCCAAGGAAACCAGTGCCACGGCTATCAACAAACTCTGCGCCTCGGGCATGGAGGCGGTGGCTCTTGCGGTTCAGGCCATCCGCTGCGGTGATGCCGATACCATCCTCGCCGGCGGGATGGAAAATATGAGCCTGGTACCCTATGCCCTGCCGGCTGCCCGCTGGGGGCAGCGGATGGGCGACGGCCAGATGATCGACCTTATGGTCTATGACGGACTCTACGAATTCTTCTATGGCTACCACATGGGCATGACCGCGGAAAATATCGCCGTCAAATATGGTATCACCCGTACGGAACAGGACGAAATCGGTGCCCTCAGCCACCAGCGGGCCGTCGCGGCCATCGCCAAGGGCCTGTTCAACAATGAGATTGTGCCGATACAGATACCCCAACGCAAAGGTGATCCGCTGAGTTTTGCTGTCGATGAGCGGCCGATGGAGACCAGCGCCGAGAAGATGGCTAAACTGCGTCCGGCCTTCAAAAAGGATGGTACGGTCACCGCCGGCAACGCTTCCGGCCTCAACGATGCCGCGGCGGCTTTGCTGATTATGTCAGCCGACAGGGCCAAAGAGCTGGGTTTGAAGCCGCTGGTAAAAATCAAGGCCCATTCTTCGGCCGGGCTTGATCCCGCTTATATGGGTCTTGGACCGATTCCGGCGGTTCGCAAAATTCTGCACAGGCATAAGCTGTCCATCAATGACTTTGATTCCATCGAGTTGAATGAGGCCTTTGCCTCGCAGGCCATCGCCTGTATTCGTGAGCTGGGCTGCAATATCGACAAGACCAATACCATGGGAAGCGGTATTTCTCTTGGCCATCCCATCGGCTGCACCGGTGCCCGCATCCTGGTCACCCTGATGAACCAGATGAAACGGGAAAATCAGGCCCTTGGCCTGGCCTCTCTGTGTATCGGCGGTGGCCAGGGCATGGCCATGGTGTTGGAAAATGTTGCCGCATAGGACGGTGCAACTGTAAATCAGCCACCCAGCTGCCGTGTCGGTTAAAGAACGCGGCAGCTCTTTTGAGGACATAATGCCATGAGCGACAGACTACCGAACGTTGATAACCTCTGTACCAACCCGGACAACCATAAGATGCATCTCTGCGAACTGACCAAAGCCGGCAAAATAGCAGAAATCGACAGACTCCAGGAAAATCCCACCTTCATCTGCGGTAATTGCGGCCGGAAGGCCAATACCGAGGGCGCCCTCTGTGCGCCGGGACCATTTCATATCTAAAACTACCAGCGATTCGAACTAAGAAGGAAAAAAATGGCCCATTTCATCGAGCTGTATGACACCACCCTCCGCGACGGAACCCAGGCGGAAAATTTCAACCTCTCTGTTGAGGATAAAATCAGGATCACCCTGGCCCTGGATGACCTCGGTATCGATTTCATCGAGGGGGGATGGCCCGGATCCAACCCTGTTTCTGCCGAGTATTTTGATAGAATGCAAAGCGTTGAGCTAAAGCATGCTCAACTGGCAGCCTTCGGCTCGACGCGACATTTCCGCAATAGACCCGAAAAAGATCCCAACCTGCTCGCACTCCTCAATGCCAAAACCCCGGTCATTACCATCTTCGGCAAGAGCTGGGATATTCACGTGCGAGAGGCGCTGCACATTGAGCTGGAAGACAATCTGCTGCTCATCCAGGATACGCTGACCTTTCTGCGTCCCTACGTACAGCATCTCTTTTATGACGCCGAACACTTCTTTGATGGTTTCAAAAACAACGAGGAGTACGCACTTGAGACCCTGATAAGCGCCGTGGACGGCGGGGCGGAAACGATCATTTTATGCGATACCAACGGCGGCACCCTGCCCCAGGAAATTCCGCTGATCATTAACAGAGTCAAGCATTACCTGGCAGAAAAAAACAGAACCGTCCATCTGGGTATCCATGCGCACAACGACTCGGAGACTGCGGTCGCCAATAGCCTTATCGCCGTCTCGGAAACCCGGATCAGACAGATCCAGGGGACGATGAACGGCTTTGGTGAACGGTGCGGCAATGCCAACCTGACCTCTATCATTCCGGCCCTGGTTTTCAAAATGGGGGCGGAGTGCGAGGTTGGTCAACATATCGACAAACTCTACAGCACCTCCCGTCTTATCAACGAGCTGGCCAACCTGCCGCACAACCGCTACCAGCCCTACGTTGGACAATCCGCCTTTGCCCACAAGGGCGGCATCCATGTCAGTGCCGTAAAACACAACCCGCTGACCTACGAGCATATCGCCCCGGACAAGGTCGGTAACTTTCGGCGAATTCTTATCTCCGACCAGTCCGGACGGGCGAACATTCTCCATAAGGCCAAACAGTGGGGACTGAAACTCGAACCGGACGATCCGGTACTGGCGACCATCATCAGTGAGTTGAAAGAACAGGAAAACCAAGGATTCCAGTACGAAGGGGCGGAAGCAAGTTTTGAGCTGCTCATGCGACGGGCGATGGGGCTGCAGCGGAACTACTTTAAATTTGAGAGTTTCCGGGTCATGAACCACAAATACCACATGGACAAACCCCCGCTTACCGAGGCGACCATCCGGCTGTATATAGGCGGTCGCGAGGTACATACCGCGGCCATGGGTTATGGTCCGGTCAATGCGCTTGACTGCGCCATCCGCAAGGCCCTCCTGCCATTTTACCCCTGCCTGGAAGAAATGGAACTGACCGACTACAAGGTCCGCGTCCTCTCCGGCGAACACGGCACCCAGGCGCGGGTCCGGGTCCTGGTCGACAGCAAGGACCCGCTCTGCAACTGGGGTACGGTCGGGGTTTCAGTCAATATCATCGAGGCGAGCTGGCAGGCCCTTGTGGACAGTATCACCTATAAGCTGATGAAAGAGGATAAGAAGAAACTGGGCTGACAAGAGGCAGGATAAGCCACTTTTTACGAGTTTATCAATTATGAAAGATGACAAGAAATTTCCTGAGATCAACCCGTACGCGCCAATCGTCTCCTCGGAGCATCTCACCTCCCCCGATTCCTGGCCTCTCAGTGAATTCGAGTATGGCATGATTATCGCCCATAATGCGTTTTCCCGCTGGATGATTCGCTGTATGCATGCTGCAGGCTACGCCGATTTCAGCCCCCTCGATGTACTCGTCCTGCACAATGTCAATCACCGAAATCGCCAGAAACGGCTGGTCGATATCTGTTTCGTTCTGCATATCGAGGACCAGCACACCGTCAATTACTCCCTGAAAAAACTGGTCAAAGCAGAACTGGTCGAGCCAGAGAAACATGGCAAGGAGATTTTTTACTGTGCCACGGAGCAGGGCAAGGAGGCCTGTAAACGCTACAGAGAAATACGTGAGACGTGTTTAACCTCGGCCTATCGCAACCTGGATCAGGAGGGCCCGGAGATCAGCCAGGCCGCGTCCCTGCTCCGGCTGATGTCCGGACTCTACGACCAGGCCTCGCGGGCTGCTTCATCTCTTTAACAACCCTCTGTCAGCGCGGAAAAATTCGCCTTCAGCCGCCCATCATATTCGGTAATACCGTAACAATTCCGGGAAACACGACAATCAATACCAAGCCAAACAGCAGCAGCAGAAAAAAAGGTGCGGCGGCAACGGCCACTTTTAAGATATCCATGCCGGTCAAGCCCTGAATGACAAAGAGATTAAACCCCACCGGCGGGGTAATCTGGGCCATCTCAACGACGATGACCACGAAAATACCGAACCAGAGTGGGTCGATTCCCGCCTGTTCGACCATCGGCATAATTATCGAGGTGGTCAACACCACCACGGAGATACCATCAAGAAAACAGCCCATGATGATGAAAAACAAGGTCAGCGCTCCGAGCAATGCGTAGGACGATAGATTCAGATCGCTGATCCACATCGCCAGCATCTTCGGGATACCGGTAAAGCCCATGGCCACCGTGAGAAAGGCTGCACCGGCCAGGATAAAAGCGATCATGCAGGATGTTTTCGTCGCCCCCATCAGACCGTCGAGGAAGCTCTGTCTTGACAGCGACCCGGTATATTTTGACAGCACCAGGGCCAGCAAAACGCCAACCGCTGCCGCATCGGTGGGCGAGGCTATACCGGAGTAGATGGAACCGATCACCCCAACAATCAGTAGACAAACAGGAATAAGACTGCGGGAACGATTCATCTTTTCTTTGAATGACAGTGACGGCTCGCCCGGTGGAATTGCATCAGGATGAAGCAGGGACCAGATCACCACATAGCCAACAAAAAGAGTCGCCAGGAGACAGCCCGGCAACACTCCCGCAATAAAAAGCCGGGCAATAGACTGTTCCGTTGCCACGCCATAGACGATAAGAATGATCGACGGCGGAATAAGCAGTCCCAGGGTGGCTGATCCGGCCAAAGTGCCAACCATCAAATTTACGGGATAGTTTCGCCTGGACAGCTCTGGAATGGACATCTTACCAATCGTTGCCGCAGTAGCAGCAGAAGAACCGGATACGGCAGCAAAAATACCACAGCCGAGAATGTTCACATGGAGAAGCCGACCAGGCAGATGGGTCAGCCACGGGGACAGCCCGGTAAACATATCTTCCGAAAGACGGGAACGAAAGAGAATCTCGCCCATCCAGATAAATAGTGGCAGGGCGGCAAGTGCCCAACCGTTACTTGCGCCCCAGATCGTGGTAGCCATAACCTCCCCCAGAGGGGCATCAGAAAAAAGTGCCATACCGGCCATGCCCACAGCCAAGAGCGAAAAAGCCACCCAGATACCACTGCCCAGCAGAAAAAACAACAGGAGTAATAATACCAGGGTCAAGGTTATTTCAGACATTTTTTTCCTCTTCTTTTCCCTACTCAGTAGCAGAAGATGGCGAATTCGCCTGTCGTTTAACTGTCAAGGAGCTTTTCTCCCTTTCCAGTGTAGCTCGGGTTATATCCACGGCATACAGCAACCAGCTCATCGACGAGAGCCACGGAGAGGACCACAAGACCAACAAGCATAGCAGTCTGGGGTATCCAGATAGGCACCGCAATCATTCCCGATGACAGATCATTGTAGGCATAAGAGTCATAAGTCAGCATGGCAGTATACTTGGTAAAATAGAGGGTTATAACCAATCCAAAACCGATGCACCAGATTTCTACCAGACTGTGAATTTTCTTTGGTAAACGACTGACCAGTAAGACAACCCTGATATGTGCGCCTTCCCGCAAGGTATAGGCCAGGGACAAAAAGGAGGCTGCGGCCAGAAGAAAGCCGGTAAAATCGGAGTAGGAAGGAATAGTAAGACCGATAGCACTACCGGTCAGAAGACTGCTGAGTCGATCAACTAAATTGAGCAAGACCTGGCAGACCACCAGCAAAGAGATCAAAGCGATACAGCCTGCACCAAGCCAGAAACTTGTCTTATAGAGAACGTTCAGAAACCTGCGCATATCCCCCCTTTACCGACCGTCACCGTAGAAAGTTGCAACGGCCGAAGTTCTTCAGCTAACCTGAATTAACCGGAATCAGCCGTGGACCTTACTTTGCCTGATAAGCTTCAAGAAGTGCCGCACCTTCAGGACCGGCATCTTTTTTCCATGGTTCCAAAACCAAGGTGCCAATCTCTTTTAAGCCATCCATAAGTTCAACACTTGGAGTCACTACCGTGATACCATTTTCTTTAAGGATGGCAGTCTGTTCAACGGTCTCTTTTTCACTCATTTCCCAGCCTCGTTCTTCTGCCGCTTTGGCTGCTGTCAGAACGGCCTCCTGGGTTTTCTTATCCAGCTTTCTGAAGGCCTTTTTGTTTACCACCACGATATTTTTCGGCAGCCAGGCCTGGATATCGGTGTAGTGGCTAACGAAGTCCCAAGCCTTGGAATTGGCTCCGGTGGACGGGGAGGTGATCATCGCCTCAACCTGGCTGGTGGCAAATGCCTGGGGAATATCCGGCACTTCAACCTGGGTCGGTGCGGCGCCGATCTTGTTGGCGAAGAGTTCCAGAGTGGCGTTATAGGCCCTGAATTTAATGCCCTTCAGGTCATCAACCGTATTAATGGCTTTTTTGGTATACAGTCCCTGCGGTGGCCAGGGTACGGAAAAAAGCGGCATCAGCCCCTGTTTGTCGAGCAGCGTGGTAATAATCGGCTTCTGGGCATCCCAGAGCTTTTTGGCCTCATCGTAGTTCGTCGCCAGAAACGGCTGGGAATCGGCACCAAAAACCGCCTGTTCATTGGAAAGCAGGGAGACAAAAAACTCGCCGATCGGTACCTGCCCGCCACGTACGGCATTTTTGATTTCGGGATGCTTAAACAAGGAACCGGCGGAATGTATCTTGATTGTCAGTTCCCCGCCCGTTGCCTTGGCAACATCCTCGGCAAAGATAGCGATGTTCTCGGTATGAAAGGTCTTATCCGGATAGGGGGTAGGCATATCCCAGCTGGCGGCCATAGCCCCCACTGACATCCCTAAACCAACTGCAATTCCAGTCAACACGGTCAAAGCATTCTTGCGAACATTCATACCCAAATCCTCCTGATGGTATTTTATAATTTTTAGATACTTCGACTACGCCCCCAACATGCAATGTGACAATAATCTTAAAAAAACATCACCAATGTAAATAATGGTATTGACATTCCATAATAACTTTACAAATACTACAAATTAATAAAATTTTTGTCTACATATAATTATTACACATTACTTCCCTGCTCTATAGTCTTATTTTCATATGTATTTTCTATATGTTAAACAACATGATCAGGGGGTGGAACAAAGACACAATTTCAGATATAAGGTCATCCACATTACGGGTTTTCTGTTTTTTCCAAACGCAATTTTATTGAGGACCAATAGAGCTGAGATTGAACAAACTCTCTCACTCATAGCCTCGAAAGCTGAACACTTGGGATTTTCTTTCCTTTCCCTTTTAAAAAGGAGGGAAGGGTAGGAATACAATTAATATCAACAGGTGAGCGATGATTTCTAAATTGTATGAGAAACCGATTTTTCGAATCGCCGGTGACCAAGGATTGATGATGGAATTCGGTGAAGGGATCTCGCCACATATCCATCAACGGATAAAGGCGATGCTGCTCGTCCTGGAGGGGTTAACAATTAACGGGATCGTGGAATACCTGCCAGCCTATCGATCTATAACATTTATCTACAACCCACTTCTTATCTCGTTCGGACAACTACAGGACAAGCTTGTCGATCTCTATCAAAAGGTTGGAGAATCTTCTTTACCAGCCCCGCAAATCATCGAACTTCCCGTGTGTTACGGTGGTGAATTCGGGCCGGATCTTGCTTATGTGGCAAAAAGTCACAGTCTTTCGGAGAAAGATGTCATCCTATTGCATTCCCAACCCGACTATTTTGTCTATATGCTTGGTTTTTCGCCTGGATTTCCTTTTCTCGGTGGTTTACCGGAGACGTTGCATACTCCCCGGCAGGAATCACCTAGGAAAAAGGTTCCGGCAGGATCGGTGGGTATCGCCAACGGTCAGACCGGAGTGTATCCTGTAGACAGTCCTGGCGGCTGGCAATTAATCGGCCGAACCCCCATGAAGCTGTTCGATGAAAAACGGGACGACCCCTTCCTGCTTGCTGCCGGAAATATACTTAAATTCAAGCCTGTAAGCGAAAAGGAGTATTACAGTATCACGAGGGAAGGTTGAACCGTATGTTTCGAGTGTGATCCGCCCTTTTAAACTGGATTAACTCAACTCATCTGGATGGTACGAAATGGATAAAAAAACGATGGATCTGAACTGTGACCTGGGCGAAAGTTTCGGTGTCTATAAACTAGGAATGGATGAGGCAGTGATGCCATTTATTACCTCTGCAAATATCGCCTGCGGATGGCATGCTGGGGACCCTATCGTGATGAATAATACCGTCCGATTGGCTGCTAAATATGGCATTAATTGCGGGGCTCATCCTGGATACCCAGATCTCCTAGGCTTTGGCAGAAGGGCCATGAAGTTGAACAGGGATGAACTCATGTGTTATCTTATCTATCAGATAGGCGCTCTGGAAGCATTTTGCCGAGCCAACGGTACCTCCCTCACCCATGTCAAGCCGCATGGCAGTTTATACAATACTGCGGTTGAAAGCGAGGAGACCGCTATCGCAGTGGTCGAAGCGATCTCCAAGGTCAACAGCAACCTGATCTTTGTCACCCTGGCCGGGAAGAAAGGGCAAATGATGGCACGAATCGGCCAAGAGTTAGGATTGCGAATTGCCCATGAAGCTTTTCCTGACCGGGCATATACACCGGAAGGAGCCTTGGCACCCCGCCAACAGGAAGGAGCGGTAATCACCGATCCCGATGAGGTGGTCAGAAGAGCTCTTAAAATCGCGACAGAAGGTTGTGTTGAGGCCAACAATGGCGAATCGATTGAGTTGGAAGCGCAGACGCTTTGCGTCCATGGAGACAATCCGCATGCAGTGCAGATGGTAAAGAGAATTCGAACAGGTCTGGAAGAAGAGGGTATTGAACTTTGCCCAATGCACCTGTGAACCTCCCCTCCCGATTGAAGACGAGAACAGAAATGAAGACTACATCGTACACCCTTTTTAAAGTCATCTCTCCCGGGCTATTTACTACAGTCCAGGATAAAGGACGTTTCGGCTATCAGAAATATGGGGTCCCAGTCAACGGGGTGATGGATTCCTTTTCCGCTGCTATAGCAAATATCCTGGTCGGCAATGGGGATGATTCGGCCGTCCTTGAGTGTACCGTAATCGGTCCGACGCTGCTTTGTCTGGACATTGCATATGTGGTAGTCACCGGGGCGAGCATGCCTATTCACCTCAATGGTGAAGAAATGGAAAGCTGGAGGTCATTTAGGGTTAAGGTTGGAGATGTTTTGGAATTAGGGCAGGTACAATCAGGATGCCGTAGCTATCTGGCGGTAACCGGCGGAATAGAGGTTCCCCTGATTATGGGCAGTCGATCCTGTTATGTGGGGGCTGGGTTGGGTGGTTTGCATGGCCGAGCCTTGCAAAAGGGGGACAGTATCCCCCGGGGTGTTGGAAAAATGTTGGATAAACCCAGGAGAATCCCCAGGGAGCTTGTACCAATATACTCCGAGGAGATAATTCTCCGGGCAATCCCTGGGCCCCAGGACGATTATTTCGATGAAGATTTAGATAAATTTTTTAATTCCGAGTTTCATGTAAGCCATGAGGCCAACCGGGCAGGATATCGTCTCAACGGTCCAACCATACGCCAAAAACCAAGCAAACCCGTGAGCATTATCTCCGAATCAAATGTTCCCGGTGGGGTACAAATTCCACCAAACGGCCAACCCATTATCCTCTTGACCGAGCAAACTGTGGGTGGGTATACGAAGATAGCCACTATAATATCGTCCGATCTGGATTTGATCGGACAGGCCATACCTGGCAACATTATACGCTTTCAGCGTACAGATCTTGAAACCGCCTATGCCCTCAAAAAGGGACAAAAGAGAATAGTCGACAATCTAAAGATAATAATAGACTTGATTGATGATGTAAGAGATTTGCAGCATCAATGTGCAGCAGACAACGAGAATATCTCAATTCGGCGCTTTGCTGAGCTCTATCCCGAGTGTGTCGTGAGAATTTGAAATTGATTTTACACCGTTCTTGCCACAATCGTTCAAGCCCATCCATTGAAAATGGATTGCATGGACGATTTCTTATTATTCTCTATTTTCCTTGCTAATTAGCATTGTCGGATATTGATCAATTATGAAGAGGCGATGGGAAAAATCCGGCAACGATGAGGTTTATTTGTCGTCCAATGACATTTTCATCATCAAGACTCCGGGCGGCGGCGGTTACGGCAAGATCACCACTCGAAACAGTTAATTTCTTATATTTCATATCAGCACTACTGATATGAAAATCCTGGCGGATTCGCTCCTTGAACTGGATTCCTGCCGGACATTATGGTATCTTGCCTCTGTTTTGTGCGTAACAAGACGTTTTTGTGGTATAATCCGATACTTTTTGCCAAGGAGAACCAAATGAAAACCCCAGTACGTGTCGCAATCACCGGTGCCGCCGGACAAATCAGCTATTCCCTTATCTTCCGTGTCGCATCGGGTGATATGCTCGGAAAAGACCAGCCGGTCATTCTGCAGCTCCTCGAAATCCCACCGGCGATGGGTGCCCTGGCCGGCGTGGTCATGGAAATCAACGACTGCGCCTTTCCTCTGGTTGCCGGTATCATCCCCACCGACGATCCGAATGTTGCCTTCAAAGACGCCGACTACGCGCTTCTGGTCGGCTCACGACCACGTGGTCCCGGCATGGAGCGCTCAGACCTGCTCAAAGCAAACGGCGCCATCTTCACCGTTCAGGGCAAGGCGCTCAACGACCACGCCAGCCGTAACGTCAAAGTGCTGGTTGTCGGCAACCCCGCCAACACCAATGCCTTCATCGCCATGAAAAATGCCCCGGATCTCAATCCCCGCAATTTCACCTCGATGATGCGTCTTGACCACAACCGTTCTCTGTCGCAGATCGCCACAAAAACCGGCAGCCATTCCACCAAGGTGGAAAAAATGGTCGTCTGGGGCAACCATTCCGCCACCCAGTTTCCTGACATCAGCTATGCAACGGTGGATGGCGTTCCCGTGAAAGACAAAGTGGACAACGACTGGTATGTCAAGGAATTCATTCCGACGGTTCAGCAGCGCGGCGCGGCCATCATCAAGGCTCGCGGCGCCTCCAGTGCCGCTTCCGCGGCGTCTTCCGCCGTCGATCATATGCGTGACTGGGCTCTCGGGTCAAATGGCGACTGGGTCAGCATGGGCGTCTTCAGTGCCGGCAACAGCTACGGCATCAATGAGGACATCATGTACGCTCTGCCCATCACCTGCGAAAACGGCGAATGGAAAGAGATCAAGGGTCTGGAAATCAGCGATTTCTCCCGTAAAATGATGACCGCGACCGAAGCGGAGCTGCTCTCCGAGAAAGAGGCTATTGCCGACCTGCTGTAACACTGCCTGTACCACTGTCACAGTTCAACATATTCAACAACAAAAGGCAGCTTCCCGCTTGACGGGATGCTGCCTTTTTTCTTATAAAGATTACGAGGTCACAGTCTGCTGCCACTCAACCGGCAGCAATAATTGTCTGAATCCTTCTGCCGTACTCTTTTTTAAGGTCGTCAAGATAGGTCTTATCGACCTGCCCTTTCCATGTCTTGACCTGATAAAAACGTTTCGGAATGGAAAAATTATCCGGATTAAAGCCGGTCTGGGCCCGCACCTGCCAGCGCAGGGTGCGAATATGCTCGGCGACCTTACCAATCGATCCGGACAAGGTATCGAAGCCGACAGTCCGCAGACACTCTGCCAGCTGTTCTTCGCTATAGACGGATCGGGCAAAGAGACAGCCGACCATCGAGGTAAGAAACGCCCGGCCCGGCTCATCGGCGAGGAGAAAATCAACCGCGCGCGTCACATCCTGGTCCTTATTCTTTTGGTCATAGCTGTAGGCCCCGGTGTCCAGATGGGAATGCCGGAAACCGAGGGTCTGCGCGGCAAAGAACAGCTCACCGGTGGCGTATCCGGCCATCTCCTGGCCGAGTACACAGGCAAAGTCGCCGCCGCCATACACTGCAGACGCCTTCAGCGTTCCCTGTCCGAGCAGACGATAAAAGTCGTTGCTGCCCCGGCCGAGATGCCTCGCCGCCTGCTGGTAGGCTGCAGCATCGCCAAACGCCAGGGGCACGAGGGTTTCTTTCTCGGAAAGCAACCCCTGTTCGATGGCCTCCGTCGCCCAGCCAAGGGCGACCCCGCCGGACATCGCATCGAGGCCGACCTTTTCCATGACCTCAAGGATGCGCAGCACATCGAAACTATTGGTCACGCCCAGCATGGTCCCGGCGGCAAAGATCGGTTCGTAGTCATAGGCCACCTGGTGATAATGATAGCGGTTGTCCTCGACCATCTTTTCCCGGATAAAGCCAATGTGGATGCAGCCGACCGGACAGCCGGAACAGGCGCCGTTACGCAGAAGCGTCTGGTCGGCAAAGCTGTTGCCGGTAATTGTCGCGATGCCCGGGTCACTGGTCCGCTGCAGATTTCTCCAGGGCAACGATGCTATATCATTGAGCCCCTGCAGATTCGCCGCCGTTCCGAGATTATGATATTTGCGCATCATGTCGGTGGAGGTGACTTTTTTATAGATCTCCTCATACAGGCTGGAATACTCTTTTCCAACTGGAAGGGTAAAATCACTTTCTCCCTGGATGACGATGGCTTTGATGTTTTTAGCGCCCATCGCCGCCCCGCCGCCCATTCGACCGAAATGACGGTAGGTGTCGACATTGATACAGGCCATGGCGGAACCAAGCTCGCCGGAAGGACCGATGCGCATGATCGAACGGTGACCGCTGCCGCCCTTAAACATCCGCCGGATGAGTTTTCCGGAACTTTCCGCGTCCATGCCCCGGAGAAAGGTCGCATCTCTCAGCTGCAGATGATTCGCGCCGATACTCAGACAGCTGAGCTTTTTTGCCCTGCCGACAAGAACCAGGGCATCATAATCAGAGAAACGCAGGGAGAGTGCGGCGCGCCCTCCTGCATGACTTTCGGTGTATTCGCCATGATAATTCGATTTGAACGAACAGACCATCTTGCTCATCAACGGGAATAAACCGGTCAAGGGACCAATGGCAAAGATCAGGGGCTGGGCCGGATCGTTCCAGGGGAGCTCCGGTTGACCGTATTTGACATAGAGCAGGGCCGCAAGGCCGCTCCCTCCGGCCACCTCGTTGCGACCGTCGAGCTGGACGACTTTTCCTTTGCCGACCGTAGTATCTATCAAGAGAATACGAAACTCTTCTCTTATCATACGACCACCTCTTCAATACTGCTGCTTTCAACCATTTCCAGGCAATTCTGCGGGCAGAATGGTACACATCGGCCACAATGGATACAGACATAGACATCACCCATGCGATCCTGGTAAATGGCGTCCACCGGACAGGCATCGACACATTTTCCGCACTGAATGCACAATTTTTTCTTGACGATAACCCCGCCTCCGGGCCGTTTTGTATAGGCACCGGTCGGGCAAACCTCGGCGCAGGGCGGAGGATCACAGGCCAGACACCTGTTGGCGATAAAACCGGTGGACACCCCGCCGGAAGATTGAATGCGAATCCCCGCGGTATTCCAGGAAATCCTTTTGTGCACCAAACGTGCGCAGGCCAGCGAGCATGACTGGCAACCGATGCACTGATCCATACGTGGGGTGGTTAGCTGTTTCATATTCTCTTTGGTTCTCCTGAGGCCAATCAATACCATGGCAATGCAAGCCTCATCATATACAAAAATAAGTGAAAAATAACTACCCAATCACAAAAAACGTAGCCCCACTTCTTGTTAATTTCCAGTTTCTCTTTTTTGCGACCATACCTGAATGGCAAAATGCCAAAAGATATCTTCCATTTTCACTCCAGCTGCCTTACATTCACAAGAGGATTTTCTTAATTGTTACTTAATTTTTCCTCTGTTAAAGCTATCTGCATCCTTTGGCAACAATGACTGACGACATAAAGCAGCGACTGCACCAGTTTTTTCCAGCAGAGACCTTCCCGCTCGCCGAGGTAGAACTGGCACTGGAAAAAGGGGATATCCTCAGCACAAAGGAGGCAATTCTGCCTTTTTTGCAGACCGCCCTGTTCGACGAAAAGGTGCTGGAGATTGAGCTCGACAGCTTACCGCGCACCTATTTTTCCAGGCTGAAAGACGATCTGCCCGACGTAAAGGAAGACGAAGAGGATGCTGAGGAGGGTTCTGTTCTGCCGGAGGAAGACGAGTACAGCCAAGGCAATTATTTAAAGGTAATGCGCCATATTATCACCTTGCCCCTGGAACCAGGGCTCGGTAACCTGCACCTTCGCCATTCCCGCTCCATCGTTTTGCGTATGTTTACCAACACCTACGCCGTGGAACTTGCCACGACCTTTCTGGAGCTGACCACGGTCGGCGATCTTCCTGTGCTGAAACTGGCCTACCCCACACTGGCAAGAAAGGTCTACAATGCCCGGGAGTTTCGGGCAAAAGTCCCGGAAAGCCTGAATTTCATCGTCACTGTTGACCTTGACGAAGAACTCTCGGAGCTGGAAACAAGACCTGTTGATATCAGCAATAAGGGAATGGCCTTTACCGTGAGCAAGGAAGAACAGAAAATGTTTCCCATGGAAAAGACGCTTACCCTGAAACTTTATATCAAGGATGAACTCCAGACAATGCTTGATGGAACGGTCAGACACCTCTCCAAGGTGCGAAAGCGAGGCGGCATCGAATATGTCTGCGGCGTCGAGTTCGACCTGGCAACGCGAACACTGGCTGCGGTGGTCGCATCTCTGGTCGCGTCCGTGCAGCGGGCCCATCTCAACGATCTGGCCAAAAAATCGGATGCCAGCGGCATCAACCTGATAGCCTGAAGCGCATGGGACATGCGACATTACAACACAAACAACTCTGCAGGAGAGAAGGCGATGGTCAGATTCAGCGTGCACAACCTGGGTGAACATACCATAGACAATATGGTCGTCAGCGGCCCCTTTGCAGCAGTCGTCATGGAAATGGCCGAGCTGTTCCTCGCCGCCTATGCCGGACCAGCCGATGGTGATCTTGACTATCACTTTGCCGAGTATATCATTAAGAATGCCTACGGCCAGGGACAAATACTCGAATGGACACCGGCATCTTCCGGGCCAATACATTAAGAAGCTGTCCGAGAATGTCCTTTTGCGCAATCGGCCAGCGCCAGATAGAGCGTGCCAACGGCCAGTTCGGCACAATGGTGATGATCTTCCGGCAAGGTTTCAAGAAACTCGATGACCGCGGCCGGCGTAAGCTCCCAGCCTTGCTCCAATGGTTTTCCTTCGACAAGAACGGCCACGGCATTCGAGCAGGCATTAGTATTGGTACAGCCGTCCAAGATAAAAGTCAGCCGCTCTATGATCCCTTCTTTTACCGACAGATACATGGTGATGGTATCCCCGCAGTCCCCGGTCTTTCTGCCGACACCAGCGGCATTTGCCGTCTCCATCCTCCTGTCCCAGAGATTGGCCATGACCAGGAATTGTTCGGAATGATCCTGCCAGTAATCAAATTTTTTTTCCATTGGTGTATTCCCAGATTTTTACGCGCTGCTTCCTGCTGCCCGTCTTACTTGTCACCTTTTTCCCTGTCTGCGAGCGGGACAACAAACTGGGATTCGGTATCCCAGGGAAAGAGAATCCAGGTATCCTGACTCACCTCGGTGATAAAAGTATCGACAAGAGGACGACCGGCGGGTTTTGCATACACCGTGGCAAAATGGGCCTTCGGCACAATTTCCCGGACTACCTGGGCGGTACGCCCGGTATCAACGAGGTCGTCAAGGAGCAGCCACCCCGCCCCGTCCCCTTCAAAAGTCTTCAAGGTATCCACTTCGCCCTTTCTGTTTTTCCAGTCATAACTGGATAGACAGATGGTATCAATCAAGCGGATATCAAGCTCCCTGGCGATGATCGCGGCCGGAACCATGCCGCCACGAGTGATGGCGATTATTCCCTTGAAATCAGCTAAATGCAACAGTCGCCAGGCCAGCGCCTTGGAATCCCGATGCAGTTGATCCCAGGAAATCGGGTATGTTTTTTTGTATTTTTCCTGTGCCGACATAGTGCTTCCTTCTCTTACAACCTGTGGCTGACGCTTGACAGCAAAGCCTGCATTTAAAGAACCTGTTTCAAGAACAGCTTTGCCCTTTCTTCCTTGGGATTGGTAAAGAAATGCTCAGGAGTTCCCACTTCGACCACCTTGCCTTCATCCATAAAGATAACCCGGTCGGCCACTTCACGGGCAAAACCCATTTCATGGGTAACGACGATCATGGTCATCCCTTCCCGGGCAAGCTGTTTCATGACATCGAGCACCTCGCCGACCATTTCCGGATCAAGGGCCGAGGTTGGCTCATCAAAGAGCATAACCTTCGGATCCATGGCCAGTGCCCTGGCAATCGCCACACGCTGCTGCTGTCCGCCGGAAAGCCGTGATGGATACTCCGAGGCTTTTTCCGGGATACCAACTTTCTTCAACAGTGCCTGGGCCTTTTCCTCGGCCACTTTTTTGCTGCGTTTTCGAACGCGACACTGGGCCAGGGTAAGGTTTTCCAGCACCGTCTTATGGGGAAACAGGTTGAACTGCTGAAAGACCATGCCAACTTCGGCGCGCACTTTATTGATGTTGGTCTTTTTGTCGGCGAGGTCGACACCATCTATTATAATGTGCCCCTCGGTAAAGGTCTCCAGGCCATTTATGCAGCGGAGAAAGGTCGATTTACCGGAGCCGGAGGGACCGATAACGACAACCACCTCCCCTCTTGCCACTTCTGTCGACACCCCGTCGACGGCCCGGACGACACCCGAACGGCCATCAAAAATTTTCACAACGTTTACGGCTTTAATCACTGACGGCAAGCCTCCGTTCCATATAGTAAACAAGTTGTGACAGCACTGAAGTCACCAGGAGATACATCGCCGCGACGACAAGCCAGACTTCGAAGGTGGCAAAGGTCGAGGTAATAATTTCCCGTCCCGATTTTGTCAGATCGGTTATGGCAATAACCGAAACCAATGAAGAATCCTTGATCAGGCTGATAAACTGTCCGGACAACGGCGGCAGGATTTTTTTAAAGGCCTGGGGCAGAATGATATCCCTCATGGTCTGGAAGGCAGTCATGCCAAGCGACCTGGAGGCCTCCATCTGCCCTTTTGGGATACTCTGCACCCCCGCACGAACAATCTCCGCGACATAGGCCCCGGCAAAAAGCGCCAGCGCCCCGATACCACAGACATTGCGGCTGAGATTAAAGACTGTACCGAGGAAAAAATACGCGATAAAAATCTGTACCAGCAGAGGCGTTCCACGGATACATTCCACGTAGATCATCGCCAGGCCGCGGAGGGTAATATTTTTCGAAACCCTGGCAATGCCGGTAAAAAGCCCGAGAAAGAGGGCAAAAAAACTGGAAATAGCCGAAAGCCAGAGCGTCGTCCATAAGCCGACCATAAGGGGACCAAGTCGCCAGTTTTTTTCAAAACCGACGATATCACCTTCGAATAGCTCCTCGCCTTCAGACACCTTCAGGCTGTCCGATACAACTTTGATAATTTTTTCTTCAGATGTCTCGGAGATCAAGGTAACTCGAGCGGTCGCCCCATTCTTGACAACGGACCCCACCTTGCCGTCAAAAGGAATCTTTTGTACATCATCCGCGAGGTAAAAAAAATACTGCGGCACCCGATTCCATCGCCACTTATAATCAATTTTTTTAATTGCACCCCAGGTACCGGCGGCCACCCCAAGCAGGATGGCCACCAGGAGCAGTTTCCAGGGCCATGTCTTATCTCTGGCTTTCAAAATTGCGCTTCCTTTTTTTTACTGGATCTCTTTCAACCAGGCATCATCATGAAACCACTTGTCATAAATCTTGTCATAGACGCCGTCGTATTTGATCTGGCTCATGAAGTTATTTAACCAGTTCAAGAAATCGGGATCTCCGCGGCGAATAGCCCAGGCAAGAGGTTCTTTGGTGAAAGGTTCGTCAAGATGAACAAATTTTCCTTCCCCTTTTTGGGCCTGAGCGATGGCATTGAACGGCAGATCGTAAATAAATGCATCAATCTTGCCGTTGGCGAGTTCCATGACGCCTTCCTGCTCGGTCTCGTAAGAGATATATTTGGCATTAGGAATCATGCGTTTAGTAGCCTGCTCACCGGTGGTACCGAGTTTAGAGGCGATGGTATATTTGGCATTGTTCAGATCACTGTATGATTTGACCTCATCGGCCAGTTCTTTTTTCAGCAGGACCGACTGGCCGATAAGAATATACGGGGTGGCAAAATTGACGGTCAGATTTCTTTCCTGGGTGAGGGTCATCCCGGACATGAGGATATCAAACTTATTGGTCAGCAGAGCCGGAATAATGCCATCCCAGGCAGTAGAAACCAGTTCCAGCTCGACTTTCATGGCTTTGGCCATTCTTTTGGCCATATCGACATCAAAACCTATAATTTCGCCTTTTTTGTTGGTTAACTCAAAAGGCATATAGCCAGGCTCCATTCCGACGCGCAGGGTTCCCCGCTTCTGGATCTCCGCCAGGGTATCTGTTGCAAAGACACTCCCAGTGGAAAGGGTGAGCATCACAGCCAGTGCAACGGCCAAGAATAATGACATTTTTTTCATCTTCATCTCCTTTTTTGTTTATGAAATAGAAGGACATCCCCTGAAATACCCCGTGCACACTAACTAACCAGATATCCACAACTTCCTTGCGTAACAAACTCCAGAACAAATCTCAAGGATATTCTCAGCACTACGCTTATTACCATGATTTCGAACATTTCTATATAAGAAATCTTTATAGCCGCCCTTGCCCGCTTACAATAAAGTCTCTTTTTATCTTCCCTGCCATTCCCTGCGAGATATTTCGGCGCAGATCGTTTAAGTTCAGAAATTTGACATAATTTGTGCTTCTATTTAAATCATATGCCCCTTCTTTCTTCCCGGCAGGCTACCCACCGATGCAAACTGAAAATTCACTTCTGACATACCTGGCTCTGGCAACGGCGGTTCTCTTCTGGGGACTGTCTTTTGTCGTCACCAAGATTGCCCTGCAGAGCTTTTCCCCTTTCTGTCTCATTTTCTTTCGCTTTTTTACCGCGGCGATTTTTTTCATTATCCTGCTCTGGCGTACCGGCTTCCCGACACTTACCCGAAAAACCTGTCAATCCCTCCTGCTGCTGGCCCTCATGCAGCCCGGTCTCTACTTTCTCTTTGAGACTTTTGGCCTGCAGTACACCTCGGCGACGAAGACATCCTTGATCATCGCCACTATTCCCATTGTCGTCCTGATGCTTTCCGCACTCTTTTTAAAAGAACGGCTCCGCCCCATCAATATGCTCGGCATTGTCTGCTCGCTCACCGGAGTGGCGATGCTCGTTTTCGGCGGCCGGGTGCAAACGGCGCTGCACGGCATGATCTTCGGCGATATGCTGATTTTCGGTGCGGTCCTCGCCGCCTCGGTCTATATGATCATGACCCGGAAACTAGGCGAATCACTCTCCTCGCTGCAGATTACCGGCATGCAGATTATTTTCGGTGCCCTGCTTTTCTTCCCCCTCTTTCTCTGGGATCTTCCCCAGCTCAACTGGCGGGCAGTCTCCAGGGAATCCCTCATTGCTCTGATCGTTTTGACGGTTTTTGCCACGATCGGCGCATTTATTTGCTATAATTATGCCCTGACCAGAATTGCCGCGGCGCGGGCCGCCGTCTGCATCAACGGCATCCCGCTGGTAACTGCCTGCGCCGCATGGATATTGCTTGGAGAAACCCTTACAGTCCTGCAACTCATGGGCGGGGCACTCGTCCTGGCGGCAGTTTTTCTGGCCAACCACACGCCAAAAATTGACGCCATTGCCAAAATGGCCCATTGACAATGGGCTTGCTTCGAATAAAACACAATCCACCCACAACCCCAACGCAAGGCTTACCCGATGAAGAACATATTTATCTCCGGCTCACTCGCCTACGATCGTATCATGAATTTTCCCGAGAGCTTTTCCGACCATATCCTGCCGGATAAAATCCATAGTCTCAACGTCTGCTTCCAGGTGGACGGGGTGACGGAAAACTACGGCGGCACTGCCGGCAATATTGCCTATGCCCTCAGGCTGATGGGCAAGAATTCAACCATCACCGCCACCATCGGCAGCGACCACCATAACTATTTTGCCTGGCTGGACAAGCATAATATTTCCCGGGACGGCATTACGGTGATCCCCGAGGAACTGACGGCCGGGGCCTATATAACGACGGATAAAAGCAACAACCAGATTACCGGCTTCAATCCCGGGGCGATGAAATACTCCTCCAACCTCGACATCGAGGGACTCGACGCCAAAGAGACGCTTCTTCTGGTCTCGCCCGGCAACCTGCTCGATATGATCAACTATCCAAAGATCTGCAAGAAAAAGGGTATCAGGTATATTTTCGACCCCGGCCAGGCCCTCCCGGTGCTCCAGGCACAGGATCTGCTGGATGTCATTACCGGCTGCACGCTCCTCATCGTCAACGATTACGAATTCAACCTGATCATGGACAAGACGGGGCTGACGAAAGATGGGCTTCTCGCCCTTGCCGAAAATACCATTATTACCCTGGGCGGTGCCGGTTCAGAGCTCTATGGCCAGGACGGCACATTGTCCATCCCGTCATTCAAGCCCGCCCGGGTGGTTGACCCGACCGGCGCGGGAGATGCCTATCGAGGCGGGCTGCTCAGCGGCTTAATGAGCGGCAGTGATCTGCAAACCAGCGCCATACAAGGCAGCGTCTGTGCCTCCTTTGCCGTTGAATGCAAGGGCACCCAGGTTTATTCGTTCACCCCCGAGGAATTCAACGATCGCCTGCGGGCAAATTAACAGCGCACGGCATACTTAACAGGAGAGGTGCCGGGCATCTCTCCTGTAGTTGTTACTGCAAGTCATTCGATCACTGTCATACCATTTCCTTACTTTTGCGTTGTGCAGCAACTCTCACCCGAGAGTCAGGCGATTTCTGCCCTTGGTTTTACTCTCATACAAAAGGATATCAGCCCTTTTGAGCAGGCTGTCGATGGTATCGGTTTCCGTCGCCATCGTCGCTCCGAGTGAAATATTGACGCTCAGCTTGTGGTTTTCATGAACGATGTAGGAATGCTCGATTAACACCCGCACTCTGTTGCCAAGTAGAGCGAGATCCTCCCCGCCGGTATTGCCGATAAGGCCGATAAATTCTTCCCCACCCCAGCGGCCGTAGAGATCAAAAGGGCGTGAATTAACCGTGAAGGTATTGGCGACAAACTGCAGGATCTTATCGCCGACATCATGGCCGTAGACATCATTGACCTTTTTGAAATGATCGATATCGATAAAAAGAATGCCGAACGGTTCCCTGTACCTTTTTAATTTTTCAAAGCGGGCGTAAAACTCTCTTTCCAGATAATTTCTGTTGGCAAGCCGGGTGAGGGTATCGAGCATGGCAAGTTTTTCAAGTTCCTGCACCCTGGGGCTATTGACCAATATTGTACTCATATCGGTAAACAATTCTAAGCCGCCAAGAACCTTGCCCGCTGAATCGCACAAGGTGCTCACCCGGACAAAAACCGGCACCCGATGACCCTCCTTATGATGCAGATAGACTTCCGCCTCACGCTCCCGGCCATCGGCGATGCTTGCCGCCAGCGGGCAGGATCCAAAACAGAGAGATTTCCCCTCCCCGTCGACATGGCAGAGGATATTGTCGGCGCAGGATCTGCCGACAACCTCGGCTGCGGAAAAGCCGGTTATCCGTTCCGCCCCTTTGTTCCAGTAGGTGATTGTTCGGTTGGTATCGACAAAGTACAAACCGTCATGGAGATTATCCAGAATGCGGGCGTAGGTCTCATGATCAAGCTGCATGGTGTCCTTGTGGGGGGCGAATGTTGCTGTTAAAAACCTGCTCCAGCTAAAACTACCTGAAAAAAATCGATAGCGCGACAATATGTTCTCATCCAAGCACGGCAGACGCTCTTTTGCCAGCGAATAGGGCCGGGGGACGACATTTATCATTGAAATTATACTTCCAGTAGATAACTATGAGGGTTTCGCTCAGCCGACCCGGAACATGGGTTTGCCATTAAAACAAGCTGTCAACAGCCCCACCAAAGGTACTGTCGTGAAATATCTTCCACTGCTGTCTGCTCTTCTCGTTCTGCAAACACTCCTTGCCCTCGGCCATACTGCGGCAGCAGGGCTGCCGGTCATGCGCATCTCGGTCGAAAATACCGCGACGCACGTCGAGACCCAGGCCGTAAGCCGTTTTGCCTCGGCCCTGCAGGAAAAGCTGCAGGACCGCATTGATGTCCAGTTCTACCCAGACGCCCAGTTATTCAGGGATAAGGATGTTGTCCAGGCCCTGGGGCAAGGAAAAATCGAAATGGCGATTCCGGGAACCTGGCATCTGGCGGCACACGAACCGAGTGTCGGTATTTTTCTGCTGCCGTGTTTTTACGGCAGACCGGCCGAAGTGAATTATCATTTCCTCGCCGGAGAGATTGGCCGGGCAATCAACGAACGCATCGAAAAGCGGTTGCCGGTAATAGTGCTCGGGCGGTGGATTGATCTGGGGCACGCACATCTGTTCAGCATGGAGAAAAAAATCCGTCGTCACGAGGATATCCATGGTCTGAGAATCAGGGTCGCCGGAGGCGTGGCAAACGAATTGCGCATCAGCGCCCTGGGTGGGATTCCCGCAAGTATCGCCTGGCCGGACTTGCCGGAATATATGCGTCAAGGAAAGATCGACGCTGTTTTAACCAGTTACGAAACCATTGAAAGCGCAGGGCTGGAAAACAAGGGCATTCGCTATGCGTTTGAAGACAGCCAATATTTCCCGCAATACGTGCCCCTTGTGCGCGGTTCTTTTTGGCGAAAACTTTCCCCGGAAATACAGGATGTTATCCGCCAGACCTGGGAAGCGCAGGTCGATAGTGCCAGAGCCGAGGCGGCAGCAGCGCAAAGTAAGGCCAAAAAAGCACTGTTGGAAAAAGGAATGGAAATTGTTGTGCCCGAGTCAGCTGAGCTTGAAGTCTGGAGAAAAAAACTCTCCGTAACACAGGACGACTTTGTCCGGGCAATGCATATTGATCCCGCACTGGTAGAGAAAATGGTGGATATATGTCAAAGCAATTAGCCGACGACGGGGGTGATTTTCGGCAGACTGGGAGCCCCAAAGGGCTTATCATCCTGCTGACCTTTCTGGTCGGCGCCATTATTCTTGGACTGACCATATCGTCTCTGTACCGGGAAAAAAAGAGTTCTTTGCAGGCAGCGGAAACGAAGACCAGCGCCCAGGCGCAACTGCTTGGGGAAAGTGCGACAAGCACGCTGTACGATGTCGACCTGATCCTGCTGGCCACTAAACATCTGCTCGAAGACGACACTGTCGAGGAAGGGACTTTCCCGCGAAGTATCGAAATGTTCATCCGGGCACAGCTGAATTTTTTGCCTCAGGTGACCGGCATGGCGTATCTTTCGACGACAGGTAAATTACTCTATAGCAGCGGCACATGGGAAGAATCGGCATTGCCTTCGCTGATTGCCCACCGGGACGAGTGGCTGGAGTTGTTCGTCGGCGCCACACAGCAGGGGGATGATGCACGTATTCTTCTCAGCCGTCGGGTGGAAAATCGAGCTGGAGTATTTATCGGCGTGCTTGCCGCTGAAATCGCCCCCAACTTCTTCTACCAAAAATACGAGAACTACCTTGGCATCGATGTTGCTGCCATTGTCCTCTTCAATATTGACGGAACGGTTCTGTCCGGATGGTACAATGATCACCAGGGGCAGCATAGCTTTGCCGGTATCTCCCTGCAGGATGTGCCGCTGTTTTCCTCGCTGGCGAAATCTTTGCCGCTTGCCGGCGGCCTGCAATTGTATGACGACAGCGCAAATGTCATCTCCACCTCGCAGTTGACCGACTTTCCCTTCCATATAGCCGTAGCCGGCAGCAAAGAGCTCGTCCTGGCCAAATGGTTGGCTGCGGCCAGGAAAAATCTGGCGGTTCTTGCAATCAGTGCCTTGCTGGCCGGAGCGACGACGATGCTGGCCTGGTCACACCGGAAAAAGAGGTGGCAGGCGGAAAACCAGCTTCGTCTGCATCAGCTGCACCTCGAGGAGATGGTCGAAGAGCGGACGAAAAAAATCTCATTGATGAACAAGGAATTGCTGCAAAAAAACGAGGATCTGCAGCTGGCCATGACGGAGATCAACACCCTCAGCAGCTTTTTGCCCATCTGTTCGCATTGCAAGAAAATCAGGGACGACAAAGGCTACTGGAGCCAGGTGGAAGAGTATATCGGCTCACGGACCGGCACGCAGTTCAGCCATGGCATCTGCCCCAGGTGCGCCGCCATACATTATCCGGATTTCTATAATCACGACAAGACAGATGATGCCTGACAGCACACCATTGTCTCTGCCGGATGATTGCCATTTCCCATGGCAATCATCCGTGTTGCCCATTAAGGAAAATCCGTCGACCGAGGCAGCTCCTTCTCATCCGTCAGTGCCTTGCGCAGAGGACAGGACAAAGGGATATCCGCCCCCTGGCGATAGCGTTGCAGGAGTTCGATGGATTGCCAGGCCAGCTCTCTGCGCACCTGGCGTCTTTCTCCCTTCACCCGGGCAATGGCCATATGATCATAGCCGGTGGTCTGGTGGCGCATCCAGGCAATGACCGCACTGCGCGCCCTATCCTCCAGAGGAATGCGCTCAGTCCGCGCTACCGTGCCGCTGCCGACCGGGGTGGCCAGCTCGGTGACCGCTCGTGCCAATCGTGCCGCCAGTGACGCATGGCGCGGATGAAACCTCAGAAAATCGAGTACTTCGGTATAAAAATTCTCGGCGTAGGCCTGTTGTTTTTTTTCTCTTCGGACCAGCGCCTTCCGTCGTATTTGTGCATAACCAGGTGCGGAACGTTTCTGCTCCAGCTCCTCTCTGGCAGCGAGAATATGGGCTTCTTTGGCCCAGATGCCCTTGGAGATAAACCTCTTTTTAAACTTTACCTGGACGACCCAGGTAGGCCCCTTCGCTTTGACTATCTTGGTCAGCGGGCCGTCTCCCGGCGGGAGCAGTGCCCAATCCGCCGGCACAGCCAGCTGTTCTCCGGCATCGGTCAGGACACTTCGGTCCGTTCGACCCGGACCGACAATACGATTTTGTTGCGGCATAGCTGGTGTCTCTTATCTGCTGTTCTTTTCTATGGCTGCGAGAACGAGAACGGCCCGCCTCCTTCTTTCGGGAAACGGGCCTGAACGACTTGAAAACCGGTGCTTCTTCCTGTCAGAAGCGGTACGGCTTCAACGATGCACGGAGAGAATTTTCTTTTTGATATCTTCGACCGCCAGACCCTGATGCGGCAGCTGTTCGGCTATGCCGCCATGGCCTATTTTGTGGGTGCCCATGAACGAGTACCGAGGAGCCAGTCCTCTTTCCAGCAGCCAGGTGCCATAGCGTATGCCAAGACCGGTCTTGGTATTCTGACTCTCGACCACCAGCACAAAAGGACTGCTGCCGACCTTGGTCAGCATGTCGTCATCGATGACATTCAAGGTCGGTTTATTGATCAGCCCAACATTCAGGCCTTGGGTTCTCAGCTGCAAAACAGCATCGAGACACCTGTAGGTCATTTCGCCATAGGTAACGACATACCCATCGCTGCCTTCTCGAATAACCTCGTCCTTGCCGGGCTGAAAAACATAACCATCACCAAAGATTTTTCCCCCCTGATCATCGAGCAGCATAGGCGTGGCGGAACGGGTGGAAAAAACAAACCGCAACCCTTGATCATGAAAGATTTTCTTCAGCATCGCCCGCAGCTGCAGGACATCCGCCGGGAAATAAAGCCTCGTGACATCGCCTTCGGCAACCGCGTTATCAGCAAAGAAATTATTGATGCCGAAATGGCAGGTATTATCGGCCATATCGTCAATGCCGGAATGGGAAAAATGGGCGAGGACGTTGGCATTATTGAGCCGGGCCATGGTAATTTCGGAAACGACCATTTCCAGAAAAGCGGCAAAGGTGCCGAATATTCCCTGACGGCCCACTTCGGAGCCAAAACCCGCGGCGACCGAATAGTTATTGCGCTCCATGATCCCCCCGTGCACATAGACCTCGGGGTGGTTCTTGCGGATATGGTGCAGGCCGCAGGACCCCTCGAGATCGGAGTCGATCACCAATACCTTGCTGGCCGGATTGTCCATGTCATCAAGGAGTTCAGACACTACCTTGCCGAAATCGTCACGCACCTTGCCCATTTCCGCAGTACTGCCCAGGTAGGTGATTTTCTCTTTTACCACCGGGAAGTTCTGCAGCATCTCGACGGCTGCGGTCTGTCCCTTTTCGGTGAGATAGTCAACCGCCAGCTTGACCGCGATGACATCATGGCCCTTGGGCGAACCCTCAATACCGGCAACACCTATTGCCATGAGCCGTTTGTTGATGAGGGCGACCGGGCCGTCGGCAACCAGTGCCTTCTGAATGCGGCCAAAGAGCGCGTCGATGTCTTCCCCGTCACCGACATTGGCGACAAGCCCATGCCCTTCAAGGGTTTTCGCGACATCATAGCCCTGCATATACTGGCTTGGATGGCCGGCAATGGTGACATTGTTGTCATCGATGAGGAGTTTGACCTTCAGGTTTCTCGACACCGCATAGCGGGCCGCCTCGGCATTATCGCCCTCCATCTGCGAACCGTCACTGCCGAACATGACAACGGTCTTGCCGGTATCGGCCTCGGCAACCCCGTTAACGTAGCTCCATAAATGACCAAGCCGTCCCGAAGAGAAGAAAACGCCATTTTTTTCATCGCGCTCAGGATGACCATAGTAGCCTTTATCATATTCCCGGTAATGCAGCAGCGATTCCGGCTTTTGATAGCCATTGAGCACCGCCATCATGTACTGAATCGCCACGCGGTGTCCCGCCTCATCGAAATAGACCGGATGGATCGTGTCAGAGCCTTTCATGAAGCCATCAATAATCAATAATTCCGGAACGATATCAAACGCTCCACCGGTATGACCGCCAAGCCCTTTGACGTTGGCCAGGGCGGTAAAAAACACCAGGCTGTCACGAACAATGGCAATGTTACCGAGCAGCGTCTTCCGCTGCTCTTCACTGAGCTGCTCCTGGTTCAGAGCATATTTCTGTGCAACGTACTTACTTAAATCTATTGGGAAATCCATTACTGCCTCCAGTTAAATTCTTTCCTTGGGTAATATTATATTCAGAACCAGCCCCATAATTCCGGCCAGACCGATTTTTTCGATGGCAAAAGAACCTGCGGTGAATTTCATACCGCCGATACCGCAGACCAGAATCACCGCAACAATGATCAGGTTCCTCGGTGTGGTCAGATCCTGACCGGACCGCACCAGGGTATTGATACCGACTACGGTAATCATGCCAAAGAGCAGGATCATAATTCCGCCCATGACCGGCGAGGGAATAGTCGCCAGCATGGCGCCGATCTTCCCGACAAAAGAAAGAAGAATAGCGGTGAGCGCGGCCCAGGTCATGATGGCCGGGTTATAGGCCTTGGTAAGGGCCACCGCTCCGCTCACCTCCGAATAGGTGGTGTTCGGCGGGCCGCCAAGCATTGAGGCGATGGACGTGGCAATACCGTCGCCGAGCATGGTGTTTTCAATCCCTGGATCCCTGACATAATCTTTGCCGGTGATGGAACCAACAGCCAGCACATCACCAAAATGTTCAATGGCCGGGGCAATCGCTACCGGCACAATGAACAGGATTGCCTCCCATTTCCACTCGGGAAGCACAAAGGCCGGCATGAGCAGCCAGGCTTTTTCAGCAATCGGCGTAAAAACAATAAGGGCCGGGGCGGTCCAGTTCTGCAGGCTGCCTGGATCAAAAGCGGCCTGAAAGGAAGCGGAATATCCGGTAACATCAAGGGCCAGGGACGTCAGGTACCCGGCACAGATACCGCTTAAGATCGGGACAAGCCGGAACCATCCTTTGCCGAGCAAGGCTACAAGCACAGTAGTTAGCAGAGAAACACCCGAGATAATCATCGCCGTCTTACCCGGCACAAGCCACGCCGAACCATCGCCCGTTCGGCCCATGGCCATATGCACAGCGACCGGCGCCAGTACCAGACCGATAACCATAATAACCGGTCCGGTAACCACTGCCGGCAGGTATTTATGCAAAATTCCGGCGCCAAAGTAGCGGATGGCAAAACTCATCAGCACATACAGCAGACCGGCTGCCGTCAGCCCACACATTGTCGCCGGAATGCCCCAGGTCTGTACGCCGTAAATAATCGGGGCGATAAAGGCAAAAGACGAGGCGAGAAAGACCGGAACTTTCCCCCTGGTGATCACCTGAAAAACCAACGTGCCGATACCGGCGGTAAACAGGGCGACATTTGCATCAAGCCCGGTCAAAATAGGGACGAGCACCAGAGCTCCGAAAGCGACAAACAGCATCTGGGCCCCCAGAAGACTGTCGGCGAAGCGGAACTGATAGGTAGTATTTGGTGGTACTTCAGACATTACAACGACCTCCTTAACACATTATTTCTCATATTTTTTGTACGCCGCGTAGGCTTGGTCACCAGCCTGTTCTTCCTGGAGGCCTGTCCTAAAAACTCTTTTTCTACTTTGTCGTTGCAATCTCTCTCAAAAAAAAAGTCATTACAGAAACTGTAATGACTCTCGGCTCTATTTCGTGCCGAAGATCTTATCACCGGCATCCCCTAGTCCCGGCAGGATATAGCCGACCTCGTTGAGTCGCTCGTCAACGGCAGCGACATAGATGTCCACGTCGGGATGGGCCTCGGTTATTCTTTTTAATCCCTCGGGAGCGGCGACAAGAAAAAGACCTTTAATCGTCTGGCAGCCGGCCTTTTTCAAGGTTTCAATGGTGGCCATCAGGGTCCCGCCGGTGGCCAGCATGGGATCGAGGATCAACGCCACCCGTTCGTTGATATCGTTTGCCGTTTTGACATAGTATTCCACCGGCTGCAGGGTTTCTTCATTGCGATAATAGCCGACCACACTGACCTTGGCTGAAGGAATGAGATCGATGACACCGGCCATCATGCCAAGACCCGCCCGGAGGATGGGCACAATAGTTATTTTCTTGCCTTTAAGTGAATCGACCTCGACGGGTCCGGCCCATCCTTGTATGGTTTTTCTCTGGGTCTGCAGATCTTTTGTTGCCTCATAGGTAAGGAGACGGGCAACTTCCGACGAGAGGTCGCGGAAATCCTTTGTGGAAATATCATGTTGACGCATAAGACCCAGCTTATGCTTGATGAGCGGGTGATCCGCGACATGTAC
Organism: Desulfocastanea catecholica; assembly: GCF_054657295.1. Lineage (NCBI taxonomy): Bacteria > Pseudomonadati > Thermodesulfobacteriota > Desulfobulbia > Desulfobulbales > Desulfobulbaceae > Desulfocastanea > Desulfocastanea catecholica. The sequence goes on along the minus strand of NZ_BAAHYZ010000002.1, from coordinate 76,643 downwards.
GGCCATAATTTTCTCCTCGGCATGATTAAATAGATACAACATGGCTTCGGCTGTTATCCGCAGTGCAGAAGCCTCTTGTCTTTTCAGGAAGTGCCACTTTCGGGGAGCAAATTTTCCACGCACATGCTGTTAAAATCTGCTTATTTTCAGTGAAACCTACGTGACCTCCTGTTTTAAGAAAATCTGGAAAAAAAGCAAGCAATTTTCCCTGCATCTTACCACCGGAATCTGTGCCTAAGGTACTATACCATGGAAAAAATTGGCATTTCCGCCAGGAGGTGAAATATCCCTCGCCCTCTCCTGGGAAAAAACCATATTTACATTAGTTTTGTTTGTTTTTATCATAAGATACATTGATCGACGGTGTGCTTCCATGGTAGAGTGTAACAACCAGTCACCTTGGCCGCATCGTAAATGAATTCCTGAGGAGGAACACCCCGGCACGAATCGATGGACAAGAAACAGCCGATGATTACCTGAAAAGGAGGGACGATGAAAGTTAAAGACCTTATGGAACCAATTAAAAACTGGCTGCTCCCGGACATGACCCTGCGTCAAGCGATCCAGGTTATGAAGTCAACCAAACGCGGTCACGGCTTACCGGTAAACGGCATTGTCGTGCTTGATGGCGCCATGAATCTCGTTGGTATGGTTTCCACCATAGATATCATGCGCATCCTCATTCCTTCACATATCTACTTTGACGACCGCTATGATCCCATTTCGTGGGAATCTCTTCGTAAGGAAAAGACCATTGCCATTCAATCGACCAACGTCAGCGCCATCATGACGGAAGATGTCCGGGTTATCTCCGCCGAAGAAAGCCTCCTGCGCTGCGCCGATATGCTGCTAACCGAGCAGATACGACGCCTGCCGGTGACCCGAAGCGACGGCAAGGTGGTGGGGATTATCTATCTACGCGACGTCTACAACGCCATGACCGAGCTGCTGCTCAACTAGAAGCTCTGCCACCTCGAATGTCAGCGTATTCGGGGTTAAGTTCCTTCTGCCGGCACTCTTTCGGGCAAGGGCTATTGGTAGGCCTGCTGTAGGGTTTCAAAGTCGATCGTGTTCCTCTGCATCGGCGCCTTCATGACCCTTGCCGATCTTTCCGTGTCACTGTCCTGCTTACTCCCACTCACTCCCGCCGGGACAAGCTGCCGGGATACGCCGTACCAGCCGGTCAACCAGGCACATCGGCTTTTTTCTCCACCTTCGGAAAGTTTGGGCCAGAACTGGTCTATTTCGGACTGGGCGGTGCAGTTGACGATGAAAGAGATGGCGGGAGTAGTGTGTGATACTGGTGATTTTTGCGTTTTTAAGGGTGCTACATCTGAACCAGCTTTTTGAACCCCCCGTAAACCATCCGTTTGCAATCAAAGGGTTCGGAATCCTGTGCACAAATCTCTTTTATTCGCGGATCGGCCATTACCGCGGCATTGACCTTATCGCGATGTTCACGTGACTCGAAAACGATCCAGGAGAAAACGACGGTTTCCCCTTCACCTGCATCGGCGGCTTTTTTGAACGACACCATATTGCTCACATCGAGGTCGTCTCCATAACACTCCCAGTATTCCAGGGCACCGTGTTCTTTCCAGATCGCGCCAGCTCCTTCGGCGATGCGTTTGTATTGGTCCAGCTTATCTTTCGGTAAGGGAATAACAAATCCGTCTATATATCTTTCCATGGCAGACCTCTCTTGGTTTACTGTCGGATGGAAGAGATGAATGGTAGTTGCTGCCTCCCCATCCGCCTTCATTTCAGGCTAAGGAACGATGCCTTAGCCTGTTGTTGCTCAATAGTCGTTTTCAATGCGGCTATGGGTCCATTAGTCTCTGAATGAAAAATAACCATCCTCCACGGGAGATGGAATACGATAGAGGAATTCTTTGCCGGGGTCGATGAATCTATTTCTTTTCGGCAACGACCAGGAAATGTTTCGGCATATCATCAAAAATATGCACCTTGTGAAATGCAGCGCTCACCAATTGTTCCTTGACCTGTTCCGGTGAATATCTGATATGCAGAGGAGGTCCCTCGGACATTTCTTCCTTTTTCCAATCGACGATAAAGAGTACCCCGTTCTTTTTCAGGATCCTGAAGGCTTCTTCCACTATCGTCTGCGGCTTATCCAGCTCATGGTGCAGATTTATCATAGAGACCAGGTCGGCAATGTTGTCTTCAAGAGGAACAGCGCTCTCCGCCATCTCCAGCGGGATGATATCGGGATACTGCGGACATATATTCGCGGTCATCCATTCGATCATGATAGCGGATGTGTCACAGGCATATATTTTTCCATTTTTCAAATACTTCAGGAAAGGCACACTGAAAAAACCGGTACCGGCACCTATATCGACAAACACTTCCGGCGCAGGCCGTTTAATTTTACTCCAGATGTATTCAACCGGGATATCCACCAGCCTCTGCGGATTATTAAGTTTATGCAGTTTTTTTGGATCAAATTTTTTCTCGTTCATGTCCCTTTCCATGGTGATTTTTTTTTTGCTCTTCCGATGATATCAATGTACTTCAGCGAGAACCGCGAAGTTGTATGATTCCAACCAACACGAGAAGCAAGGGCCACCATTGCTTCAACAGCATCTTCAGCTGCCCCAGGGGAAGGATATTGAGATTGGAGAGAAGGAGCAGTATTCCTAGAATGATGAGGAGAATTGGGCCGGTGTTTTTACGCATTATAATTTCTGTTTAATGGTTTTAAACTTGTAAAAAGTCGGGTTACAAGATGGCTAAGTAAAAAGCTTCATATTGGAGGCGTGCAATTTTTCTATCATTTCGGCGTACTACAGTACGTCGTAATGATAGAAAAATTGTAACAACGAACAAGATGAGGAGTTTTTACGACGCCATCATAGTTGAATATCAAATAAACAGCATGCCCCGACTGTCAAGCCTTTCAAGCCTGCTGGGCAAGGAAGGGAAACGAGTGCTGCAGGTTAGCTGAGCGGACGGGGCCTGCCCAGCCGGGTCATCGGCAGGAGTTCGACGGCGAGGATGCTGCCGAGAATGAGTACCCCGCCGGACAGCTGCAGCGGTGATAACCGCTCTCCGAGGAAGAACATGCCGCAGATGGCGGCGAAGACGGTTTCCGAGCTGAGGATGATGGCCGCATCGGCCGCCGGGGTGTACCGTTGTCCGACCACCTGCAGGGTAAAGGCCATGCCCACGGAAAAAATGCCGACATAACAGATGCCCCATCCGGCACCGGCTATCTGGCCGACACTCGGCGACTCAATGAAAAAGCCAAGCAGAAGACCAAGGCAACCGCTCACCAGAAACTGGGCAGAGGCAACAACCAGGGGAGCCCGGGTCTGCGAGGCGAGAATGCCGACCAGCATGACATGGGTGGCCCAGAAAATCGTGCTTGAAATTATCCACAAGTCGCCGACCACCAGATCAACCTCTTGGGCGCCACTCAATATATAGGTGCCGATAAAACAGCTGATAGCCGCCGGCCAGATAACAAAATGGACTTTTCTCTGCAAGAAAATTAATCCAAGCACCGGCACCAGGGGGACATAGAGGGCGGTCAGGAAGCCCGAATTGGTTACCGTCGTGCGCAGAATTCCATGCTGCTGCAGGGCCGCGGCGATAAAGAGTACTGAACCGGTGGCAAGTATTCCTGACCAGTCCGACGCTTGAAACTTCCGTTCTTCCCGCTCGACCCGCAGGAACTGCCGGACGGCAAAAGGCAGCACAACCAGGGCGCCGACAAGAAATCGGGCGCCGGTAAAGGTGATGGTACCCAGTTCTCCGGTACCAATCTGCTGCACCACGAAACTGCTGCCCCAGATCATTGCCGCCAGGGTCAACAGGAGATTTGCCTGTAATCGATTCATCACTCACCAAAACAAAGAGTACCAATCCCGACATCGACCGCCGACATCACGCGGTTTTCACTTCCGGCTCACGACAAGAGTTATGCGTCGGCAGTATACAGACAAAGCGATATTTTTCAAGTTCGCTGGCATCTTCGCGGCGAAGCCCCTCACTTTTCCCCTGTCATTTTTTCAATGTTCCTTTTCAGCATTTCATTCCCAGCCTTTCCTTCCCACCTTTTCTTTCAAATGAAAGACAAATTGACTTTTCTCAACATCTTATTTCGGTTAATTCATAGTTTCCCTTGCGTTCGAAAGTATTTATCACCACACTTGAAAGAAACCCGAGGAAGGAGTAACCCTCCTTAACCTCCTGCCAGGTCCCGGTTATGAAGACTCCCGTTTTCGATGTAGCGATTATTGGCGGCGGCATCAATGGCTGCGGTATTGCGCGTGACGCTGCCGGACGGGGGCTTGCGGTATTTCTCTGTGAAAAGGATGATCTGGCCGGCGGCACGTCGTCGCGTTCGACGAAACTGATTCACGGCGGTCTGCGCTATCTGGAATATTACCAATTCCGCCTGGTGCGTGAAGCCCTGCGTGAACGAGAAGTCCTGCTCCAGGCCGCACCGCATATCATCTGGCCGCTGCGCTTTATCCTGCCCCATCATCGAGGCCTGCGCCCCGCATGGCTGATACGCCTCGGTTTATTTCTTTACGATCATATCGGCGGCAGAAAGCTCCTCCCCGGCACGAGCAGCATCAATCTCCGCACCGATGTTGCAGGACACGTCCTCAAAAAAGACTTTAGCAGGGGTTTTGAATACTCCGACTGCTGGGTAATGGACAGCCGCCTGGTCGTCCTCAACGCCATGGATGCCAGGGTGAAGGGTGCGGAGATCAGGACCCGCTGCCGCTTACGCGCGGCCACGCGAAGCGGCAAGACCTGGCAATTGACGCTCTTTGACGAACTCGCCAAGAAAGAATTTCCGATCGAGGCCAGAGTACTCATTAACGCCTCGGGCCCGTGGCTTGACGAACTGCAGAGCCATATCACCCACTCGGCGACCAGAGAACATATCCGCATGGTGCAGGGCAGCCATATCATTGTCCGTCAACTGTTTGATCATGGACGGGCCTATATTTTTCAAAACGGTGACGGTCGAATCATCTTCGCCATCCCCTACGAAGGGCAATTCACCCTGATCGGCACCACCGACCGCGATTTTCATGGCGATCCGGACACAGTGCACATTTCCCCGGAAGAGACCGACTATCTGTGTAAGGCGGCATCGGAATATTTTCTCCACCAGATTGTCAAGGAGGATGTGGTCGGCAGCTTTTCCGGTATCCGTCCTCTTTTTGATGACGGCAAAAGTGAAGCGAAAGCCGCCACCCGCGATTATGTGCTGAAACTCGATACCGGCCAAAACGAAGCCCCGCTGCTGTCCATCTATGGCGGCAAGATTACCACCTACCGTAAACTTGCCGAATCGGTGCTGGATAAGCTTCCCCCCTTTCTGCCGGGAATGGGCAGAAAATGGACGGAACCGTGTCCTCTTCCCGGCGGGGATTTTCGCCCGGGCGACTTCGACCTCGAGGTGAAAAAACTCTCGGGCCGGTGTCCGGTGCTGCACCGGCAACTCGCCACCCGTCTCTTTAGAACCTACGGCACCAGGGCCTCTACCATGACCGACAAGATCAAGGAGAAGAGTGATCTGGGGCCACATTTCGGCCATGATCTGTATGGTTTTGAGGTCGATTATCTTCTCGCTGAAGAATGGGCCGGATGTGCGGCAGACATCCTCTGGCGGCGCACCAAATCAGGCCTGTTCCTGTCTGCAGCGGAAACCGAAACCCTCGATGGCTATATCAAAAAGAAAGTATCGGCAGAAACTCATTCAGGGCGAATGCAGAGCGAAAGTTCAGGGAAAGAATTTTTTGAAGATACCTAGGAGATCCGCCATGGCAACGTACATCCTCGCAATCGATCAGGGGACCACCTCCAGCAGAGCGATTATTTTTAATGAGGCGCTCGAAATAGTTGCTGTTGCCCAGCAGGCGTTCGAACAGTTTTTCCCCCAATCGGGATGGGTAGAACACGATCCCGAGGAGATCTGGAGCACGACGCTGGCCACCTGCCGAAAGGCGCTGGAAAAATCGGCTCTCCTGGCCACCGACATCGCCGCGATCGGCATCACCAACCAGCGGGAAACCACCATCCTCTGGGATAAAGATACCGGTATACCGATTCACAAGGCCATCGTCTGGCAGGATAGAAGAACGTCTGACTATTGCAGTCAATTGCACGAGCAAGGGCATGATCCGATGATCACCGCCAAAACCGGGCTGCTGCTCGATTCCTATTTTTCCGGCACCAAAATTAAATGGCTCCTCGATAATGTCCCCGGGGCCAGGGAAAAGGCCTTGAGCGGTTCGCTCCGCTTCGGCACCGTCGATAGTTTTTTACTCTGGCGTCTCACCGGCAGCAAAGAACACAGCACCGATGCCACCAACGCCTCGCGCACCATGCTGTACAATATCCATGACAACTGCTGGGATAGTGACATCCTCGAGCTGCTGGATATTCCGGCCGCGCTTCTGCCCGAGGTGAAGGATTGCTCGGCCGACTTCGGCCTGACTGATCCGGCACTTCTCGGCGCAGCCATCCCCATCGGCGGCATCGCCGGGGATCAACAGGCGGCTCTGGTCGGCCAGGCCTGTTTTCAGCCGGGCATGATCAAATCCACCTACGGCACCGGCTGCTTCGTCGTGCTGAACACCGGCGAGCAGGCGGTCCAGTCGACCAACCGGCTGCTGACCACCATCGGGTATCGTTTGAACAGTAAAAACACCTATGCCCTGGAAGGTTCGATCTTTGTCGCCGGGGCAGCGGTGCAATGGATGCGTGACGCCATGGGACTGATCGAATCCGCCTCGGAAACTGGCAAACTTGCCCGCCAGGCGGACATCAATCAGGATGTCTATCTGGTCCCGGCCTTTACCGGCCTGGGCGCGCCGCACTGGGACGGCGACGCCCGAGGGGCTATTTTCGGCATCACCCGGGCCACCGGCCCCGCCGAACTGTCCAAGGCGGCGCTGGAATCGGTCTGTTTTCAGACCCGCGACCTGCTCGAGGCCATGCGCGGCGACTGGCGGAACATGGGCGAGACGGTGCTGCGCGTCGACGGCGGCATGGTCGCCTCCAACTACACCATGCAGTTTCTCGCCGATATCCTTAACGCCCCGGTCGATCGACCGGTCGTCCTGGAGACCACTGCCCTTGGCGCCGCCTATCTGGCCGGACTGCAGAGGGGTATTTTCCCGCCACCGGAACAGTTCAGCAGCACATGGAAGCGCGATAGACGTTTTACTCCGGCTCTTGATGAAGACATTCGTATCCGTAAATACAACGGCTGGAAGGATGCCGTGCGGCGCACCTTGACGAAATAAGCAGCCTTTCAGGCAACCTACGATTACAACACAACTTTAACCCGTAATACCGGCAGTCTTCTTGATCGAGCGTATTTCCCCGAAGTGATGGCTGGAAAAATATACCTGCCATCAACTTCAAAGAGAAAGCCCTGAAACTGCTACCGAAAGGGGCAAGTTTTGAATCCTGTTAAACCTGCGGACTCGGCTCCCTCCGGCTGTCCTGCCTCCGGCATCGAGAACATGGACCCGAGAAAATTCATTCGCATGGCCATGCTCGGCATGGAGGTGGAATTCAAGCTGGCAAGCCTGATTATGCCTGTCACTCGGCTCCCTCGGTGAGAATGAACAAACCAATCTCAGGCCGGATCTCCTGGCGCTGATTGCCTGACGAGTGTACTGCCAAGGGCTCGACGGACCATTTTCTTCTGCCGAAACAGGCCGCTTTCTTGACTGTTTGATCATGACATAACGCACGATCTGCGCTTTCTTTTCGTCAGCCGGACTATTGTTTTCGACAAATAGTCCTTGACCGCCTCCCGGCTTCTTTGTAATCATATCATCTGGACATACTTTCAGGAACCGTTTCTGGTAACGGAATGATTACCGACACTTGACCTCCTCGTTTTTATTCCGGTTACCTCTACCTTTACCTCGGATGAACGGGATGATCATTGGCTTAGATGTAGGCGGCACCCATACCGACGTCATTCTGCTGCACGGCAGGCAACTTGTCCGCGAAGTCAAGATTGCCACCGATGCGGACAATCTTTTTCAAACCCTGCTCGACGGTCTCAGTGCGGTAATCGAGGGCATTGACCCCAAATCCATTCGACGGGCGGTCCTCAGCACCACATTGGCCACCAATCTCGTTGCCCAGGAGAAACTCCCCGACGTCGGCATGGTCGTCGCCAGTGGTCCGGGCATCGACCCCCGCCACTTTCGTACCAACCCTTTCTACTATACGGTCGATGGCGCACAGGATCATCGCGGCCGGGAAATACAACCCCTTGACGACAAACAGGTGCAGTCCATCGGCGAGGACCTCAAACGCCGGGGGATACGCTATGCCGGGGTGGTGTCGAAGTTTTCGGTGCGCAATCCGGCGCAGGAGGAAAAGATGGCTGCACTGCTGCAACCCTATGTCGAGCAGGTCTTCATGGGCCACCTTTCTTCCGGCAACCTCAATTTCCCCCGTCGCATCGCCACCACCTACCTGAACTGCGCTGTCTATCCTGTGCATAAAATGTTTTTCGAGGCCATGCAAAAAGCGCTGACCCAGAAAGGGTTGACGGTACCCATCCGCATCCTCAGACCCGACGGCGGCAACATGAATATCGAATCGTCGCTAAACCACCCGGCACAGACCATTCTGTCCGGACCGTCGGCCAGTGTCATGGGCGCCATCTCCTCGGCTCCGGCCCAGGGCACCTGTCTGGTGCTGGATATCGGCGGCACGACCACCGACATGGCGGTATTGATCGACGGGGATCCCCTGCTTGCGCCCCTCGGCATCGAGGTCTCGCACTATAAGACCCTGATTCGGGCCCTGCTCACCCAGTCCATCGCCATCGGGGGCGACAGCACGGTCCGGGTCCGGGACGGCAAACTGACCATCGGTCCGGACCGGAGCGGCAGGGCCATGGCCTACGGCGGTTCGGCACCGACCCCGACAGATGCCTTTCATGTACTCGGCAAAGGCGACAGTGGTGATGTGGCCAAATCCAGGGCCGGCCTTGAACCAGTCGCCCTGGCTCTCGGGCTGAGCCTTGAGCAGACTGCTGAATTAATATTTACCACTGCCTGTCGCACTATCCTCGACAGCGCAGCGCAGATGATCGACACCATCAACAGCAAGCCGGTCTACACCGTACACGAACTCTGGGAAGGCAGCCGAATCCACCCCAGCCACATATTGGTTCTCGGCGGTCCTGCCCCGCAGTTTGCCGACCAGCTGCAGACTATGTTTGACGGCACGGTGCAGGTCGTCCCCAATTATCAGGTGGCCAATGCCATCGGCTGCGCCCTGGCCCGGACAACCTCTGAAGTTATCCTGTTCGCCGATACTGCCCTCGGCCGGGCTTCCTCTCCCAGCGAGGGCTTCAGCAAGGCGATATCCGCCGGTTTTAACCTGGGCAACGCCCGAGACCTGGCCGACGAACTCCTGCGAAAAAAGGCCCTCCGGCGTGGAGCCAACCTCGAGGATATCGAAACGGAGGTTCTTGAGGAAAGTCAGTTCAACATGATCCGCGGCTTTCAAACTATCGGCAAGAACATTCGGGTCCGCATGCAGCTGAAACCTGGTCTTATTAGAAAAGAATGATGACTTACATGATGAATCGCCCTATGCAGCGGCATGGGCACTGCGCCTCGCATTAACCAGACCGACCAAGACAGTACTGAACGAAAAACTCTCAATAACCAGGAACCAGCACTATGCTACAAGCCAAGAAAAAAACAGGCCTGGTCTTCTTTCCGGCCTTTGACTGGGCCATCTCCCCCGCTCACCCGGAGCGAGAAGAACGGCTCCTCTATACCCAGGATCAGGTGTTTGAAGAGGGACTGCTGGATATAGACGGTATTTTCGAGTTCAAGCCGGATCTGGTAACCATAAACGATGTGCAGAGGGTGCACTTCTGTGTTCCCGATCCCTGGGCGGTGATGACTGAATCCCATTTTATCAGCGCCGGCGGCGCCAAGACCATCGGCATGGCGGTGATGGACGGCACCGTAGAGCGCGGTTTTGCTCTGGTCCGCCCACCCGGCCACCATGCCTGCCGCGTTGTCCATGGCACCCGCGGTTTCTGCAACGTCAATATCGAAGCGATCATGATCGAGTATCTGCGCCGGGCTTACGGCGTGGAGCGAGTGGCGATTGTCGATACCGACTGCCACCACGGCGACGGCACCCAGGACATCTACTGGCATGACCCCAATACCTTGTTTATTTCCATGCATCAGGATGGCCGGACCCTCTATCCCGGTACCGGCTTTCTCCAGGAAATGGGCGGCCCCAATGCCATCGGCACCACCATCAACATCCCCCTGCCGCCAAATACCTCAGATGAAGGCTATCTCTATGCGACCAGGGAAATTGTCCTGCCGATCCTTGCCGACTTCAAACCCCAGCTGATCATCAATTCGGCCGGTCAGGACAATCATTACTCCGACCCAATCACCAACATGAACATCTCCGCCCAAGGATACGCAGCACTGACCACTCTGCTCCAAGCGGATATCGCCGTACTCGAAGGCGGTTACGCCATCGAAGGGGCACTGCCTTACATCAACACCGGTATTATCCTGGCGATGGCCGGACTGGACTATGACCGCCTGAAGGAACCGGACTTTAATGCCGATCGCTACCGACAGAGCAGGGAAATCACCGAACATATCGAACTGCTTGGAGAAAAGGTTCTGAAAATCTGGCATCAGCGGGAGCAGCTTACTGAACTGGCCCGCGCCAAGAGTTACCCGGACCAGCGCAACCGAAATATCTACTATGATCAGGACGGGATCCATGAACGACAGAAAGAGATGATCCGCATCTGTGATGACTGTGGCGGTGCGCTGAGAATAGAATCGACAGCCGGCCAGCCAAAACCGATCCTGGCCGTCCATATTCCGGTCAACGCCTGTCCGGCCTGCCTGGACCAGGGCCATCAGTGGTATGACACCGCCGACCGTGATGAATTTGCCAATATTTTTCTGCAGGACCGGACGACGGATCGATATCTTTCAGTGCGTAAAAAATAACAGCGGCAGAGCCTCTTTGCTCAAGGCCAGGCGAGCAGATTTCGAATATCTTCACGCTTTTCCTGCATGGTGCCGATGGACGTCATGACGGTTTCGATGCTATCCGGAGTCATCATACCACGCCGAAGGATCTCGCTGGTCTTATGTTTGCATCTGTTTTCAGCGCTCTCGTAAAATTCGACCATCTTTTTCATCTCCACCACTCCGATATGTTCAGGTTACACAGCGGCGCGTACGGAAAATATCATTGAAATGATTGCCTGAACACGGTAGCATCGCCAAATTGTAATATACAGTATTGTTGAAGTGCTTGTGCACCATGAGCGATTGCTCCCTGAATCCTTTGAAGCGTTTTCCTGTTGATACATATATTGCTTGCTCTCTACAATCTTGCCTGGCGCCTGGCCCTGCCATTTTTGCAACGCTCCCCGCGGATGGGACTCGGCTGGCGACAGCGAACCCTGCAGGACCTGACAGAAGGCCCGTTTGACCTGTGGATCCAGGCGGCATCCGGCGGCGAATCAATGCTCACCACCATGATTCTGGATAGCCTCGTCACCTCCCTGCCAAAGAATAAACAATGGCGCGTTCTGGCCACCTCCGGGACCAAACAGGGCATCGACAGCCTGATGAAAGGGCGGAAAAACCTGCCCTCGGACAACAACATTTTCGACATCACTGTCGCCTACTTTCCCTTTGACGCCCCATATCTCATGGAGAAGGCCTTTCGCCGCTTCACTCCAAAACTGGCGATTATCCTGGAAACCGAGCTCTGGCCGGCCTTTCTGATCCAGGCAAAAAGGAACAATGTCCCGGTTCTGCTGGTTAACGGCAGGATGTCGGTGAAGAGTTTCGCCTCGTATAAATATTTCAGCAGATTTTTTCATAAATATGGTCCGGAAAAAGTCCTGGCCATCTCCCCGACTGATGCTGAACGCTTTGCCCGGATAGTCGGTCCGGAAAAAGTCAGCCTGATAAACAACATCAAATTTGATCGGATAGAACCGGTGCAGGACGTGCCCGAAAACAATCCCATCGCCCTTCTTTTGCCCAAGGACAGTCCCTTCCTGCTGCTTGGCTCCATCCGCAAAGAAGAAGAACATAAAATTCTTCAGGCGATCGTGCACCTTCTCGCCACGCGCCCCAAAAGTACCATCGGTCTCTTTCCCAAGCATATCGAGCGGGCGGATCACTGGCTTCAGCTGCTGAAAAGAGAAAATATTTTTGCCGTGAAACGCTCGGAAATCGACGTTCGCCAGTCTCCCGGATCGGTTATTGTCTGGGACGTCTTTGGTGAACTTGCCGGGGCCTATGCGCTGGCCGATGCAACTTTTGTCGGCGGCTCCCTGGAAAATTTGGGTGGCCAGAATTTTCTTGAACCGTTAGTATTCGGACGCAAACCGATCATCGGTCCCTATTGGAAAAATTTTGCCTGGGTTGGCCGGGAAATCATTGATTGCGAACTGGTGCAGGAGGTAGCTGACGAGAAAGAGCTGGTAAGCTGCCTGCTCAGGGCAATCGACACCGATCTTTCTAAAGACGCAGTGATAAAAGAGGTTCAGGCTTTTTTTGAACCGCGTAAAGGGGGCACACACCAGGTGTGTCAGCAGATTATCGATTCATTGGCTGTTCTGGAACAAAAATAGTATGCACACTTTACCACCTTGTTACGGCATTATTCCGGCGAGATATCAATCCCACCGTTTCCCCGGAAAACCCCTGGCCGATATTCTCGGCAAGCCGATGTTCTACTGGGTTTACGAACGTGCGGCCAGCTGCCCGCTGCTGCAAAAAGTCTGCCTGGCCACCGACGACCAGCGCATTTATGATGCGGCGAGAAATCTGCATGTGCCGGTGGTCATGACCGACCCCGGCCATCCCAGCGGTTCGGACAGAATCATGGAGGCGGCGGAGATTCTCGGCCTGGAAGACGAGGCGGTGGTGGTCAACATCCAGGGCGACGAACCGGCTCTCGACCCGGAAATGCTGCGAAAACTGGTCGAACCCTTTGTTGATTCGAACATTCAGGTTACCACCCTGGCCCGGTTGATCGATGCCAAACAGGCAGAAAATACCGATCGAGTGAAAGTTGTCCGCTCGGCAAAAGGCTTTGCCCTCTATTTTTCCAGAGCAAAAATACCCCACATCCGTGATATCGACCAGACCGATACCGATTACCTGCTGCATATCGGGTTATACGCCTACCGGCTTGCCGCCCTGAAGACCTTTACCTCTCTCCCGCCAAGCCCTCTGGAACAGATAGAAAAATTAGAACAACTCCGCTTTCTTGAAGCCGGTATCAGCATCTACGTCGTGCTGACCGACTACCTTGGCTTTGGGGTCGACCGACCGGAAGATCTCCAATTGATCACCCATCAGCTCCAGGACAACCAAAGGTAAAGGTAACTTCGATCATAGTCCCGCAACCCATCATCTCCGGATCTGATTTCCATCGAATTGACATAGCCCCGAAAATACCTAGAGTTGATTATGGTTATGACGGAAATACAACCGTATGGAGGTGGGACGCATGATAGACGCTCAACACCGGCACCAGACACAGAACGAACATTCTCACGGGCAGAAGATGAGCTTTACCGACCCTGTGTGCGGCATGTCAACCGACCGGGAGGATGAGTTCAGCCGTTTTGACCACGATGGCAAAGCCTACTATTTCTGCAGTGCACATTGCCTGACTCAATTCAAAAGCAATCCCGGCAGATTTCTGGCGAAAGAGGTCGATATCCCGGCTGCGGCAAAAGAGGAAAAATCGGTTCCGGGCAAGCAGTATACCTGCCCGATGCATCCGGAAATTCTCCGGGATAGGCCTGGCAGCTGTCCCAAATGCGGCATGGCCCTTGAACCACGCACGGTCAGTCTTGAAGAGGAGGAAAATCCCGAGTACGACTCCATGCGCAGACGATTCATCTTCGCGGCGATTCTTTCCGTGCCGTTGATGGTCATTGCCATGCGGGGCATGCTGCCGGGCGGCGCTCTCCTCGAAAACCAGGCCTCGCCCCGGACTCTCGGCTGGCTGGAGCTGATACTGGCGACGCCGGTGGTGCTCTGGGCTGGCTGGGTTTTTCATGTGCGGGCCGGGCAATCGCTGCTCAACCGAAGCCTCAACATGTTCACCCTGATCGGCCTGGGGGTGTCCGTTGCCTATCTCTACAGCCTGGTCGCCGTCTTTTTTCCGGAGATCTTTCCGGCTGCCATGCGCGGCCATGATGGCACCGTAGAGGTGTATTTCGAGGCGGCGGCGATGATCGTCACCTTGATTCTGCTTGGTCAGGTCTTGGAACTGCGGGCCCGCAGCCAGACCGGCGCGGCGATCAAGGCTCTTCTGGGCTTGGCCCCGAAAACGGCGCGAAAGATCAATGAAGACGGCAGCGAGGTCGATATAGCCCTGGAACAGGTCGAGGTCGGCGACCTCCTCAGGATCCGCCCGGGCGAAAAGGTGCCGGTGGACGGAAAGGTCGTCGACGGCACCAGCTCGGTGGACGAATCGATGATCTCCGGTGAGCCGATCCCGGTCAAAAAACAGCAGGATGACAAGGTGATCGGCGCCACGGTCAACAGTACCGGCTCGCTCACCATGCGGGCCGAAAAGGTGGGAAGCGACACACTGCTCGCCCAGATTGTCCAGATGGTCGCTGAGGCCCAGCGCTCACGGGCGCCGATCCAGAAACTGGCCGACATCGTCTCCGGCTATTTTGTGCCGGTGGTGATCGCTATCGCCCTGGTCGCCTTTGGCATCTGGTATTATTTCGGCCCGGACCCGCGCCTGGCCCATGCGCTGATTGCGGCGATATCGGTGCTGATCATCGCCTGCCCGTGTGCCCTGGGACTCGCCACCCCGCTGTCCATCATGGTGGCCACCGGCAAGGGCGCGACCATGGGAGTGTTGTTCAAAAACGCCGAGGCCATTGAAACCATGCGCAAGGTCACCACCCTGGTGGTGGACAAGACCGGCACCCTGACCCTCGGCAAGCCGAAGTTGACCGAGGTGGTGACGGCAGACGACATGACCGAGGAAAGGCTCCTGCTGCTTTCGGCAAGCCTGGAAAAGGCCAGTGAACACCCCCTGGCTGCGGCCATCGTCGCAGGAGCAGGGGAGCGGCAGGTTGCGGCGGTCGATGCCGTTGATTTCGATTCACATACCGGCAAGGGCGTCTCCGGCACCGTCGAGGGCGTCAAGGTCCTCCTCGGCAATCAGAGATTGATGGAGGATTTTGGCGTTGACACCGCAGCGCTGGCCAATCGTGCCGAAGAGATGCGCAAGGAGGCGCAAACGGTTATGTTCGTTGCCGCCGACGGCAACCTCGCCGGCTTGCTGGCTGTATCCGATCCGATCAAGGAAAGCACACCGATCGCCATCCGTCAGTTGCACGAGGAAGGATTGCAGGTGGTGATGCTGACCGGCGATAACTGGGCCACGGCCAAGGCCGTAGCCGCAAGACTGGCAATCGACGAGGTGGTGGCCGAGGTGCTGCCCGATCAAAAGGCGGCGATCGTGAAAAAATTCCAGGACGAAGGCCGCATTGTCGCCATGGCCGGCGACGGCATCAACGACGCGCCGGCCCTGGCCCAGGCCCAGGTAGGCATCGCCATGGGCACCGGCACCGACGTGGCCATGGAATCGGCCGGCGTTACCCTGGTCAAGGGCGATCTGACCGGTATAGTCCGGGCCAGGAAACTGTCCAGGGCGACGATGGCCAATATCAAGCAGAACCTCTTCTTCGCCTTTTTCTATAACTCGCTGGGCGTGCCGGTGGCGGCCGGACTGCTCTTTCCCTTCCTGGGCATCCTGCTGTCGCCGATGATTGCGGCTGCGGCCATGAGTCTCTCCTCCGTCTCGGTAATCGGCAATGCCCTCCGCTTACGGCAAATAAAGATTTCCTGAGGTGGATCTGAAATACCCCGGATTTCTCAAGCGTTTGATAAGACGGTCTCCACCAACTGAAAACTTTCAACATCGACCAACCCCAAATCAGTCAGCTTTAATTCTGGAATGACCGGTAGAGAAAGAAAGGCCAGGGTCATAAACGGATCGACCGTCTGACTCATTCCCAGACTATGTGCCCGCTCGTGCAACTCACCAAGTGTTGCAGCAACCGCCTCAGCGTCTTGATCAGACATGAGGCCGGCAATCGGTAATGCAAGCTTGCCGATCACCTGCTCTCCATCCACCAGGCAGAGACCACCACCCATTTCTGCACAGGTCAAAAGGGCAAGATTCATTTCTTCATCGCTCATACCCACGACCACCAGGTTGTGCGAATCATGGGCCACCGTCGAAGCGATGGCCCCTTTTTTCAAACCCAGTCCCTCAACGAATCCAACGCCCACGTTCCCTGTCTCGTGATGCCGCTCGAGCACCGCCAGCTTGCCAATTCCTTGGCTCGGGTCTCTGTGCACAAGTCCATCCCTCACCGGAAGTTCTCTTATCAAGCCGGACGTGACCAGTGAATGCCCCTGAACGCCAATCACCCGAACGCGGGCGACATGAGATGACTCTGTTTCCTTATTGGCAAACACTCTGAGTTTTGTTGGCGACCATGTCCCGAGATGTACGCTCCCGGTGAGTCCCTGGTTGCCAAGACGCTGAAACCGTGGGCGTTCTCCTCTTTTGCTTTGTCTTTCACCTCGCCAGTAAACTTCGTCAATATTGAACTGGTCAAGGTCGTTTAAAATAACAAAATCCGCTTGATACCCAGGAGCCACTGCGCCCAAACGGGGGAGTCCGATGGCCCGCGCCGCATTAATCGTTGCCATTTGAATCACCTGTATTGGATCCATTCCTGCCCCAATCGCCAGGCGGACAAGATGATCAATACTCCCGTCCTGAAGCAGGTCAATGGTATGACGGTCATCGGTGACCAGCAGGCATTGTCCCGAATTTCCAGCAGTGACCGCCGGCAGAAGATCCAAGAGATTTTTAGCAGCGCTCCCTTCGCGAAGCATCACATGAAAACCCCGTCGTAGACGTTCTCTGACCTCTTCCATCGTAGAACACTCATGTTCAGTGTGAATTCCCGCGAGAAAATACGCATTCAGATCCTGCGGAGATATTCCGGGAGCATGTCCATCAAAGAAGGAAACCGGGAGCTCTAACTTTTCCACCATCCCCGGCTTTGCTTGTATGACTCCCTGGAAATCCATAACCTCTCCTAATCCGATCACCTTGGGATGAGCAATAAATGCAGCTAAGTCTTTCGCCCCCAAGCGAGCCCCGGAGGTCTCTAAATCTGTTGCCGGAACGCAGGAAGGAAGGGCAACAAAGGTATTAAAGGGTAACTTCTCCACGCTGTCGAGAATATACTGAATTCCTTTACTGCCAAAGACGTTGGCTATTTCATGAGGATCAACAACAGCCGTAGTAACGCCGTGAGAAAGAAGAACCGAACAAAATTCTTCCGGACAGAGATGCGAGCTTTCAATATGGACATGTCCGTCAATCAGCCCGGGAACAACAAAGTTCCCACACAAATCAACTTCCTTCTCCGCATCCGGGAAAGATCCAATCCCGACGAAGTATCCTTGATGAATTCCTATGTCCGTTTCATGGATTTCTGCCGAGAAAACATTAACCAACCTGGCGTTTCTCAGAACCAAATCAATTGTAACAAGCCCCCGAGCCTCATCCATCCTCTGCTTAAAACTCGACATACCTCTCCCTCCCTAAGACAAAGTTCCGCTAAAGCAGGCCGACCCTGTTCATGACTCGACTCAGACTCTCCGTCGAACTCGCTTTAAGTCTCGGAACATCAATGGTCAAAAGCTGCCGGTCTCTCATCACGATTTGCCCATCCACCATGGTAAGATGGACATCGGAGGCAGTTGCCTGATAAACCAGCTGCGAATAAACATCCACATGTTCGTTGGGCCACGTGTGTAATCCTTGCAGACTAACGACTGCTAGATCCGCTTTTTTCCCGACTTCCAAACTTCCCAGATCGTCTTGATGCCCAATGGCCCGAGCTCCGCCGAGGGTAGCCAGTTCAAACACGCTTTGTGCCGGCATAACCGTAGGCCCATGTAACGGCTTTTGCATCAAGGCCGCATGGCGCATTTCTCTGAATCCGTCCAGGTTATTATTGCAAGGTGCCCCATCTGCACCCAGGGAAATCTCTGCGCCGCGTTGCATCATTTCATGAATCGGTGCAATCCCCGAGGCCAATTTCAAGTTTGATGAGGGGCAATGGGCAATTCGCGTCCTGGTCTGAATCAAGATGTCCTTTTCTGCTTCATCCAGCCAAATGCAGTGAGCGAGGATGAGCTTCGGGCCCGTTAAACCGGCCTTATCTAGATACATGATATTGCGCATTCCCCGCGCGCGCTCGACAAGCTGTATTTCTGTCAGGTTTTCTGAAGCGTGGGTATGCACAAAGGCATTTTTTTCTCGAGCAAGCCGTGCAACCTCTCTTAATAAGGTATCGGTACAGGAAATAACGAAACGCGGTGTGAACGCCACTTCCAGGCGTCCATTCCCTTTACCGTGATATTTCTCATATAAATCGACGCTTTCCTGGATGGACGCCTCGGTCGTCTCCCGTAAAGTACCTGGAATATCCTTGCTGCAGTCATCCATCATGACCTTGCCTGATAAGGCTCTCAAACCAGTAGAGAGAATCGCCTCAAAAGCGTGTTCCGTATGATGGACGGTTTCCATATCGACAATCGTTGTTGTTCCCCCAAGGAACAATTCGCCAATGCCAAGTAAGGCGGAATCATAAAGGGATTCGGGATCATGCCCACCTTCAAGTGGCCAAATTTTCAATTTAAGCCAATCCAAGAGTGCTAAATCATCCGCCTGTCCCCGAAACAAGGTCTGACAAAGATGAATATGGCTTTGAATCAAGCCGGGTATCAGCAAATCCCCCTGGAGATCGATCACTTGATCGGCAGGTTCTTCAATGTCCCCTCCAACCGCCACGATGCGCGATCCATCAACCAGCAGATCACCTTGAACAAGCTCACGCAGTGCATTCATGGTTACTATCTTGGCATTCTTAAAAAGAATACGCATACCTAATCCCACCCATTGCCTCTATGTAAATGGCTCTCTCCTCCGGCTGAAGAAGACATCGCCTTGCCTACGTGCAATACACGACATTCGCTAAAAAGCTTCCTTGCTGCTTTCAGAATCACCTCGTTGGAGGCGGGCAGCTCAAAATCGGGTTCAAGGATGTGCTCTGCAATGGAGGCAAGGGCATCCTTAATGGCCAGCCAAACGGAGAAGGCCAGCATGAACGGCGGCTCGCCAACGGCCTTACTCTGCTTAATGGTATTGGGATTGGCAGCATCCTCAAGCAGGTTCACCCGGAAATCAGCGGGTATATCCTGTACCGAAGGAATTTTGTAGGTGTCGGGACTATGGTTGAGAAGATGGCCCTGGGGAGTCCACTTCATCACCTCGGTGGTACACCAGCCCACGCCTTGAATAAATGCGCCCTCAACCTGTCCAAGGTCAATCTGCCTATTCATCGATTTTCCGGCGTCGTGCAGAATATCAGTGCGAATATTCCGGTAGTGCCCTGTGAGCATATCCACCTCAACCTCGGCCACGGCCATACCAAAGGCAAAGTAGTGGAAAGGTTTTCCCCGGCCCTGGTCTTTGTCGAAATGAATATCGGGGGTTTTGTAGAAACCCGAGGCGCTCAGGCTGATCTGGTTGAGGTATGCCGAGGAGATCAGCTGGGTAAAAGCGATACTGCTCCCAGGGTAATTCCTGTGAAACACCCTATCGTGCTGGAACACAATATCTTCTTCCCTGACGTCGTTGCCAACCTGTTGCGATACCAGCTTTGCCGCCAACGGTACAAGCCTTGTCCTCAACTTCTCTATGGCGTTCTTAACGGCCATCCCATTCAAATCGCTGCCCGATGAGGCCGCTGTTGCTGAGGCATTGGGCACCTTGGATGTGTTAGTGGCACTCACCTTGATGTATTTGGGCGATACGCCCAGCTCGCTGGCGGCCACCTGCAGCATCTTGGTATGTAACCCCTGCCCCATCTCGGTTCCACCGTGATTAACCAGCACGGTTCCATCCTGGTAAATGTTAAGCAACGCGCCGGCTTGATTGAGAAAGCTGGTGGTAAACGCTATGCCAAACTTAATCGGCGTTAACGCCAAACCGCGCTTAACGTATGTGTTTTTGCGGTTAAACTCATTCACGGCTTCTCGTCGCTGGAAGTAGCCCGAGGATTTTACCAATTGGTCATAAATGGTAAGTAGCCTATTTTTTTCAACCTTCTGCTCGTAGTGCGTGGTATTTCGATTTTCGAGCCCATAGAAATTGACATACCGGATTTCGGCGGAGTCCTTCTTAAGGTATCGTGCAATGCGGTCGATGGCATTTTCAATAACCGCCATTCCCTGCGGTCCTCCAAAACCGCGAAATGCGGTATTGGGTGGCATATTGGTTTTCCAAGCCTTACCAACCACCGAGATATTGGCAATGTAGTAGGCGTTATCGGCGTGAAAAACGGCTCTGTCCAGAATGGCCATCGACAGGTCGGTGGCTGCGCCGGCATTGGCGTTTAGCCGCAAATCGTAGGCCAGAATCCGCCCATCATCATCAAAACCTATCTCATAGGTCGACATAAAGGGATGGCGTTTACCGGTCATTATCTGGTCGTCGTCGCGGAAAAGATGTATCTTTACGGCATGCTGCGTATACCTTGCCAGTATTGCCGCCCAGGCAGCCACGTGGGTGGCCTGGGTTTCCTTGCCGCCAAAAGCACCGCCTATTCGGCGGGTTTCCACAACTACCTCGTTGCTGGCCACACCCAGCACCTTGGCCACAATGGCCTGCGTTTCGGATGGGTGCTGCGTTGAGCTGAACACATTCATCTCGTTTTGCTCTCCCGGAACGCAAAGACAGCTCTGGGTCTCGAGATACCAGTGCTCCTGCGCTCCCGTACGGAGCGTTCCTTTTAAGCGGTGTGTCGATTGTGCTAAACCCTTCAGGACATCACCTCTGTTGATAATCCGGACCGTTCCAAGCATCGCACCCTGTTCAATGGCCTGCTCAAGGGTGGTGATTGCGGGTAACTCCTCAAATTCAATGTCAATAAGTTTTGCCGCTTGCTGGGCAATCTCTCTACTCTTCGCTGCGATAAGCGCAATGGCTTGCCCGACAAAGATTACCTCGCTATCGGCCAGGCAAAGCTCATCATGCACCACGGGTCCCATCTGATTTTGTCCAGGAATGTCCTTGGCCGTTAGTACGGCACAAACCCCTTCCAACCCTTCCGCGTTGGAGGTATCGATTGAGAGAATACGCGCGTGCGCAAACCTGCTGTAGAGGATATAGCCGTGCAGCGTATTGCTGCCGTCATCCATATCGTTGACGAAGATGGATTCACCGCTTACGTGCTTCTCGGCACTATCGTGATGGATTTCGTGGGGATTCATGCTCGTGGGTTTCGTCAAAGAACTTGAGCAGGAGGTTTGAGGCGGCAATCCTGCGCGATTGTGCATCGGAACGTGCATCGGAAAGGGGTTGGAAATCATGTTCAACCATGCCCATGGCCTTTTCAATATTCTCGATGCTCCAGGTTTTACCTTGCAGATAATCTTCGGCCTGCCATGCCCTTTGGGTCTTTGCGGCCATTCCTCCATATGCCAGTTTGATGCTGTTCACAGTTTCTTGGGCATCCTTTATCAGGGCAAAGGCTGCGCTGACGGTTGAAATATCCACATCCTTTCGCCTCGACACCTTATATGATTTCACAACTAAACCGCTTGCAGGTTTTGGGATGGTAACGCTATAGATCAGCTCATTGGGTTGGAGTGC
Source organism: Desulfocastanea catecholica (assembly GCF_054657295.1). Taxonomy (NCBI): domain Bacteria; kingdom Pseudomonadati; phylum Thermodesulfobacteriota; class Desulfobulbia; order Desulfobulbales; family Desulfobulbaceae; genus Desulfocastanea; species Desulfocastanea catecholica. The sequence goes on along the minus strand of NZ_BAAHYZ010000002.1, from coordinate 54,812 downwards.
GGTTTTGCGATATCCGGTGATGAAATCCTCAATGGGGAGTGTTCGGGTAGATGTATCGGCATGAATCAAATTAACGGAGGCGTTGTAGGCAAAGAGCAGCGGCAAGGTATCGCCAATGGGCGAGGCGGAGCCAATATTTCCGCCCAGGGTTGCCCTGTTTCGGATTTGCAGGGAGCCAAAAACCGACAGCATGCTATAGAGGGCGGGTAATCTGTCCTGAGCAAGACTTTTGATGCGCTCCATACAGAGTCCGGCTCCAAAAGTGAACTGCTTTTCATCCTCGCAGAATTGGTGCAGCGGCTGCACTGCCGAAATATCGATAATCAGGGGAAAATGTTCGCCTTTCTTGGTTTGGCGAAGGGCCACATCGGTAGCCCCCGAGACGATGAGCGCATCGGGATACACCTTTCGGAGTGTTAGCGCGCTTTCGAGGCTTGATGGAAGAAAGTATTTTTGCCCCTTACCCGTCAGCTCAATATCGGCATCATCACGAGTAATATCGATGAGAAGAGAGTGAACCTCCTTTTCATTCGTGGTGAATTGATCGTCGACTCGATGCTCACAGGCCTCCTCGGCGGCGTGCACAATGGACTTATACCCAGTGCAACGACAAAGATTTCCTGTAAGGGCATCGACAACAACCTCGCGCGAGGGCTTAACATGATTCTTGAACAGCGCAAAGGTTGACATGGCAAACCCGGGGGTGCAGTAACCGCACTGTGTTCCGTTGTGGGACACAATGGCCTGTTGTACCGGATGGAGTATCTTGTTACGGTTGTCTCCTCGGCTGAGGTTTTCAACGGTAATCAGCTGCCTGCCGTGAATCGAAGGCAAAAACAGCAGACACGAATCGATGGCCTGATAGGTGAGCCTGCCATTCTCGTCTGGGCTGGCCACAACAACCGTACAGGCACCGCAGTCGCCCTCGGCGCACCCCTCCTTAACGCCCTTGTGGGTATCGAGCGAACGTAGGTAGTTGAGCACGGTTGTGCTGGGTTTCAGGCATGAATCGCTGGTGAAATCTATCCGCTGCCTCTGTCCATCAAGCAGGAATTCGATGTAACTGGAACCACTCATACTTTCTGTTTTTTATTGCGCACATCAATAAGCTTGGCCAGAATGCTCACAGCAATTTCCTCGGGGGTTTCAGCAGCCATCTCGAGGCCGATGGGCGTGTCGAAGCGGTTGAACTCCTCCTCGGTGAAATGCCCCTCCTTCAGGAAGATATCACGCACCTTGGCCACCTTGCCCCTGCTGCCAATCATCCCCAGGTAGGTGCAGGGCTTTTTACCTAGCCGCTTGAGCAGCTCAAAGTCCTGCTCGTGGTTGGGGGTCATAATGGCAACGTAGGTGTTCTCGCCGTACTCAAGGGTTTCAAGCAATTCGTAGTAGTCGCCCTGCAGAAAACGGAAGGTTGCCTTTTCTTCATCCGATACTATAGGTCTGAAATCGATCAGGGTAACATCAAAATCAACCCTGTGGGCAAAACCAGCTAGAGCCTTGCCCACGTGACCCGCACCAAAAATGTACAGTTTTGCACGGTTGCCCAGCGGTTCGATGTAAACCTCCACACTTCCACCGCATTGCATACTCAGGTCGGCCTCGAGCTGGAAAATCTTCTTCTTCGCCTTGCTGCTCCGGCCAATCTCCTTTGCCTCCTCAATAACCTGCCGCTCAATGGCTCCACCGCCAATGGTGCCGTAGGTGCAGCCAGTAGGGCTTACCAGCATTTTAGAGCCAATTTTACGAGGAGTTGAACCTTTTGTGTCGGTAACTATGCAGAGCGCGGCAACTTTATGCTTTGCTAAAAAATCGTCGATTTGCTGGTAGAAACTCATATCAAAGGTATTTAAGGACGAGGTTAGGATGAAACATGTTTTTTGTCAACACTCTCCAAAATGAAACAATTCATTGAAATGAAACCCTAACTATCATAAAAAAGCACCATAATTATCACCATAAAAGAGATGCAGCTACACTCATCCCATAAGTACTGCTTTGTTTTTTCTAATTTTACTTATAGCAAAATCCAATCCGTCAGCATTGCAGTATACATATTACCTATTTGTTTTTTAAGGTGGTAAGGGGTACAGGTTTAACGACTTTGCAGCAGCGTTTATTTCGTTTGCAGAGAGGCTTTAAAAAACGACAGAAACACCACTATGCGGTGAAAGATGTGCTCTGTCCATTAAGTAGAGGGAGTAGAGGGGGAAAATGCACGATAAATCGATTCGCCTGACAAGCTGCGTGAAAGGTGGCGGCTGAGCCTCGAAACTTGCTCCAGGGGACCTGGAACAAGCACTCAGCGGCATTACATTTCCGACTAATGAAAACGTTCTGGTCGGTATGGCCACCTCGGATGATGCCGGGGTCTATCGCGTATCGGAGGAGCTGGCCCTGATCCAGACCCTGGATTTTTTCACGCCAATCGTAGACAACCCGTACGATTTCGGGCGTATTGCCGCTGCCAATGCCCTCTCCGACGTCTATGCGATGGGCGGCATCCCGAAAACAGCGATGAATATCGTCGCCTATCCGATGGGCAGCATGGGTCGGGAACCCTTGCGGGAAATGCTCGCCGGTGGTGCGGCGACATTGGCAGAAGCGGACACGGTTCTGCTCGGGGGACACAGTGTCGAAGATGAGGAATTGAAATATGGCCTGTCGGTCACCGGCTTTGTCCATCCGCTAAAAATTCTCACCAACCAGGGCCTTCGTGCCGGAGATTGTCTGGTGCTGACCAAACCACTCGGCACAGGGATACTTAACACGGCAATCAAAGGCGGTCTGGCGTCGCAGGCGACCATCCGCCAGGTAACCGAGGTGATGGCCACCCTGAACCGCAAGGCGTCCGACATTCTCACCGAGTTTACCGTGTCAGCCTGCACCGACATCACCGGCTTTGGCCTGCTCGGCCACATAGCCGAGATGATCGCTAGCACCGACATAGGAGTGATCATTGACGCGAACAAGGTACCGGTGCTGGCCGAGGCCTATGCATTCGCCGCAATGGGCTTTGTGCCGGTCGGCGCCCATAGGAACCGGGAATTCAGAAAGAACATGGTGCTGGCAGCTGCCGATTTTGACCCTGTTCTTCGTGACATCCTGTATGACCCGCAGACGTCCGGCGGGCTGCTGATTGGTTGTACGGAAAAAGATGCCCCTGCCCTGGTGCGCAGGCTGCACAATGAAGGAATCGAAACGGCGGCGGTGATCGGTTTTGTCACCGAACGCCTGAAAAATACCATACAACTTCAATGATTGAGAAAACGGCCATGAAAAAAACAATTGATGCCTGCGGTTTGACCTGTCCCGCACCGGTTTTACTGGTCAAAGACGCCGTGGAGCAGACCAATGCGCAGGAACTGACAGAAGGATTGACAGTATTGGTGGACAATGCTGCCTCCCTTGAAAATGTACGCCGTTTTTTAGGTTCCAGGGGATATTCGGTGACCGATAGCCACGAAGGCGGCGTGTACAGACTCGAAGCGCGATGCGACGGGAACAGTCCAGCTGTTCCTGCGGAAAAAACCGCCGTACATGCAGAAAAAGCGGCGGAGCAAAAGGTTCTCGTCCTGATCACCAGTGACTGTCTCGGCTCCGGTGATGACGTACTCGGCGGGAAATTGATGGTCAGTTACCTGAAGACAATCAAGGAGATGGGCACGGAACTGTGGCAGCTTATCTTTGTTAATAGCGGCGTCAAACTGACCATTGCCTCCTCGCCCGTTCTCCCTGAATTACAGGAGTATGAGAAATCCGGGGTGATCATTTTTGCCTGCGGCACCTGCCTGGAGCATTTTGGCCTCACCGCTGAAAAACAGGTTGGCGGCTCGACCAATATGCTCGATATCGTCACCGCCACCCAGCTCGCCGACAAGGTTATCACCATCAGCTGACCAACCTGGGTCACCTCTCTGGTTATGACGCCGAATCAAATTCTTGTTGTTATTATCTATGAGTCGATATATTTTTATGAAATTCCTGAGATTTTTTTGTCTTGGATAATTACATATTGGTGACAAGCATGATCTTTATCCACACGATGAAGAGCAGGCACCACAAACTGCATCTCTGATGCGCTTCGTTTCAATGAGGAATACTGCATTATGTCAAATAAATACAAAACGATCCTTTTTACATCAAATCTATCGGCGGCCAGTCGTGCTGCTTTCAAACAAGCCGTCATGCTGGCGACTCAGTTTGACGCCAAGCTTGTTTTGCTTCATGTCATGGAAGGACCTTCCAGCAGCTATGAAGGCTATATGGCTAGTGTCTTTGGTCAGGATAAATGGCAGCAAATATTAAAAAACAACAGGGAAGAAGCCAAGCATGCCCTTATCGGCAAGGTGACTCCCAGACAAATTGTGCGGACAGCCCTCAGTGAATTCTACAAGGACAAAAAAGAAGATGAAAACTACGCCATCCCCAACTATGAGATTGTGGTCAAAGATGGCGATGTGATCGAAGTAATCCTTCAGCAAGCGGCTGAATGTCAGTGTGATCTGATTGTCATGGGTGCCAGCGAGGGATTATTGTCCGGGATTTCCGTTGGCCATCACATAAAATCAGTACTGAAAAAATCAAAAGTCCCGGTCCTGGTTGTACCTGCGAACCTTGGTTAAAGAACAGAGTCGGGCAAACAAAAAAGGCAGGAGTCAATTTACTCAATGACTTCTGCCTCTTTTTGATTATACAAGGGGTGTTTCCCGCTGAGTGGAAAACGGGAATACTTTGGAATAATATGGAGTGATTACAGTGTCTTTCTGCACGTTAAAGCGTCCGTGCCGGTGGTTCCGCAGGTTTCTGGTGATCCCGTTCGAGATGAAAGTTAATCCATGAAGAGGTGTCCTTCAGTTCCCAGAGCCGGGGCGGGACAAAGGCGCAGGTGAGTTTTTCCGCCTCGCCATGTTGTTTCATCCGCCGGTAGGCCCGCACCCAGACACAGAGCTTATCACTGTTCACCTCACAGAAACCATCCTTGCTGCCCCCACAGGCGCCATTTCGCGTATGCTTTGGGCAACCCGACTCGGGGCAGAGAAATCCCACGTGCTGGATGCCGCAATCGCCGCAGCTCTTGCAGGAGAGCATCAGCTTTTTAAATGGGTCCTCAAGAAACACCTTCAACAGCCAGGAGGCCTTGTTTTTCTCCAGAGAGCTGGAAATCTTTTTATACATCGGGGCAAGAGAGGCGCCCTTATCGAAGAAGAGATCGTGAGCGGCACGCAGGAAAAGATAGTGGCAGCTTTCGCTGAACTTGACCTTTATGGCATCCTTGCCGGGCAGAACCGATTGTGCAGTTGTCTGTTGTTGTGTTGGTTGCTGTGTCGGTTGTTTATACAGGTAAAAACGGTTCGGTTCGTTCTCGCGAAACTCTTCGATATAGTCCTGCCAGTTATGTTCAATCACCGCCATCCGGTCGAGAATCCTCCCGACGGTCTCAAAGTTGTCATGGATGCCGCCAAGGTGAATACCTTTATAGCCGAGTCCTTTTAAAACCACACCCAGCCGCGCCGTCCGCTCTATCGCCTGGGGCATGCCTCCGCCATCCTGATCCCATTCCTGCATCACCGTATTGCAGAGCCTGTCGGTGACATGAACACCGGGAACTCTGCCGGCGTGCATCGCCCGAGCCGATCGTTTATCAAGCAGATAGAGCGAGGCAAGAACCGGCGTATCGATGTTCTTGTCCCTGTTATACTGCAGTAATTCGTCATATTTATCGATATCGTAGCCTAGCTGGGTGATGGCAAAAGAAGCCCCCGCCTCAATTTTCCGTTCCATTTTCTTGTACTGGACCCAGGCCTCGGCTTCGGTATACTTAAATGGCGAGACGGCACAGCCGGTGACAAATATACTGGAATGTCCTGACTTAATCAGTCGTTTATTGAGGTCTTTCAGCATCGAGGTAAGAATGACCGAATCAAAGTCAAAAACCGGTAGACCAGCCCCGCCGAATCCCTTGCCGGAGTAGTCACCGGTCAGGGCGAGGATATTTTTCATGCCCATATGGGCAAGCTGCAGCGCCCGGCTTTCCATGCCGACCCGATTGGTGTCCCGACAGGTGAAATGGACAATGACATCCATGCCATTCCCCAGGATCTCATGGCCAAGGGCATCGGGGCTCAGTGCCGGATTGCCGCCGGGGTTATCCGTTATCGACACTGCGGTGATTCTGCCATCCGCGGATGCATCTTTGGAAATTCCGGTAATAGTGTCGATGGTTCTGCCACTCGATTCACGACCGGGAACCAGTTCGAGAGTTACGACAAATTTATCTGGAGTTGAAATATCATCATTGAAATTGCGAATCACGGAAACATCTCCTTGTTGCCCGACAGGTGCGGTAAAGCCCCGCATTGCTGCCGGTAATCATGCATATCCTGCCTCCGAATATGTCGGCAAGGATGCCATAAATCCTATCACATTGTTTCATCCGACATATCCGGTGCGCTTTCCATCTTTCGAGTGAGAATAAGCAATAATAATTCCCAACCTTGTCTTACAATATACATTGTATGTCACGAAAGTACAGAGATTTACAAGAAATTAAGAAAAATAAACTATACTAAATTTTTTATAATTCAGTTCATCACATTTGATGAGAAAGCGACGCAGAGAGAAGTTTAAAGGGTTACGGTATATTACAATGTGGTATTTTTCAACAAGGGACCAAAACCTGGCGCAAAAAAGAGCCGCCCTCTTCTCCAAACAGGGAAAGAAGTGGGCGTGTTAAAAATTTTCATACCCTTGCGCATAGAGGAGAGCAGTCAGATCGCCATGAATAATATTGTTTGCCACCCGCTCCCTGAGATAAGGTTTCGGATGATAGCCGACACCCAGCCCCGCGGCGTTTATCATGGCCAGATCATTGGCCCCGTCGCCAATAGCCAGGGTCTCTGCGACATCCAGGCCATATTTTTCCCGGTAATAGTGGAGAAAAGACAGCTTGGAGTGGTGATCAAGGATCGGCTCGCACACCTTACCGGTCAAGCGGCCTGCCCGGATTTCAAGAGTGTTGCCGTGACTGACCTGAAAACCGAGTTTTGCTGCGACCGCTTGGGTAAAACAGCTAAATCCGCCGGATGCGAGCACACACCGGGCTCCATGGCGGCGCATTATGGTGACGAGAAGTTCCGCACCGGGCATAGGCTGTATGGCTGCAAGAGTGATTCGCAATGCCTCTTCCGGCAGGTTTGCCAGCATCGCCACCCGGCGTCGCAAGGCTGTCTGGAAATCGAGCTCTCCCCGCATGGCCTGGTCGGTAATTGCGGCGATCTGTTCTTTTAAACCGCATTGCGCGGCAAGCTCATCGATGGTTTCCCCGACGACCATGGTATTATCCATGTCCGCAACAAGGAGCATCTTTCGCCTGGTCTGGTTATCAGGAACAATGAAGAAATCAAGCCGATCTTCAGCGAAAAGCGATTCCAGCTGCAGACGTACGCCACGGTCCGGCCATGCTGACAGGTGGACATCCGCGGCCTTGCCGGGCGACAGCCAGTGAATCCGGCGAACCTTCATGGGAAGACATTGTTCAACTTCCAGCAAGTGGTTGCTCAAAAGCGGTCTTTCTTTGTCGGAAGAGACCAGGGTAAGAATACAGTCCATATCGGATAACTTATCGTTTGTATTTAGTTTTTATGATGCTTCGCATCAAGGGCAATATCGGTTTCGCACAAAAAAACTTCCGCAACGTTTCATCGCCAGAATTGTCTCAGCCATTTCCAGGGGAACAGCATCGATACCCGCCGGCGATACCGGCGATACCTGTCACCATATTGGGCGACAATTTTTCTTTCCTCAAGCATTGTACCGATGACCAGGTAGATACTCAGGATACAGGCGACAAGAAAGACCGGCTGCGGATACTCCGGCAAGATTGTCCAGAGCAAAATCAGCGAGCCAAAATACCACGGATGCCGCGTAATAGCGAAGACTCCCGTTTCAGTAAATTGTTCCGTGTCGCTCAACAGAAGATGCTCTTCCCCCGTCTGCAGCTGTCTCAGGCCCAGGAGATAGTGTATATCATACTTCTCGGCGCCTCCCTTAAACAGCAAAAATACCAGCACGAGGAGAAAAATACGTACAGGCATGCCATACCCTTGCCAGGCGATTATCACCGGCCCGTCCGCCGTTCGGGTGACAATGATCAAGGGAACGACAGTGACCAGAGAAAGTCCGTTATAAAGAAGACGATAGTAACGCGTCAGACCGGGTATGCGGCCTTTGAGGAACCCGGCAACAGAGGTATCAATCAACATGGAATGCATGATACACCAGCATATCCAGAGGACACAGAGTAAACCGACGTTCATGAAATTTTCTCCCGAGAGTGACATGTTGCATATGTAATTAAATTTTATACGGAGCAGCCCTGGTTCACAGCAGGTTCTCTCTGCTCTCTGTTGTTTGCAAAGTATAAACTATCCCCAAGTTCTTCCCGTTCAGCGGTAGTAGGTTCTAAACTTAGATCGTCTCAGAAAAACCCGCGGTCAATAATCAGCATCCAGCCGATTGCGAACAAGTCGGCAAATATTCTATCTTTAGAGCCACTGAAACTGGCCCCTTCGCCCGGTGGCTGATGGGTGAAAAGATACACATACCATGCAAAAGGAGAATGCCGTGAGATACGCCAAGACATACAATAGCAAGTTGATGACGTCCAGTGAAGCAGTGCAGACAATTAAATCCGGCGACTGGGTCGATTACGCCTGTTTTCTCGCCACTCCTATTACGCTCGACAAGGAACTTGCCAAAAGAGCCGGAGAGGTTGAGAATGTCAAGATCCGCGCGCTCGGGTTTCCTGGTCTCGCCGCAGTAGCCAAGGCGGATCCGGAAGGTCAAAGTTTCAGCTACAATAGCTGGCATTTCACCGGGGCCGACCGCAAACTCCATGACTCAAAGGTCTGTAACTATATCCCGCTGCTCTACCATGAAGGGCCGGGCTATTACGAAAAAAACGATATTTCCACCGATGTCATGCTGCTTCGCACCACGCCCATGGACAGCAAGGGAAATTTCAATTTTGGCGTTTCCAACTCTTTTACCAGGGCACAGATCAAGGCGGCAAAAAAGGTCATCGTCGAGGTCAACGAGAACATGCCCTATTGCTACGGCGGCAATGAGGAGCAGGTGCATATCTCCGAGATTGATGCCATTGTCGAAAGTGATAATGAGGATTTATTCTGCCTGCCCGAGCCGACTATCACCGATATTGACCAGCAGATCGCCGAAATCGTCGTTTCTCAGATCGAAAACGGCTCCTGTCTGCAGCTTGGCATCGGAGCCATGCCCAATGCCATCGGCAAGTTGATCGCCGCCTCGTCATTGCGCGACCTCGGGGTGCACACGGAAATGCTCTGCGACAGCTTTGTCGATATCTACGATGCCGGCTGCATTTCTAATCGCAAAAAGAAAAACGACGCCGGGAAATTTGTCTATACCTTTGCCCTCGGTTCAAAAAAACTCTATGATTTTCTCGACCACAATTCGTCCTGCTGCAGCTTTCCAGTAGACTATACCAACGAGCTGGGAAAAATCTCCGCCAATGACAAGGCCATTGCCATCAATAACGCCCTGGAAATCGACTTGTTCGGCCAGGTTTCTTCAGAATCGTGCGGTACCAGGCATATCTCCGGAACCGGCGGGCAACTGGACTATACCTACGGCTGTTACCACTCCCGCGGCGGCAAGGCCTTCATCTGTCTTTCGTCCTCGGTGGTGGAGAAAGACGGCACCAGGCGGTCACGGATCAGACCCTTCCTCGATCCGGGAACCATCACTACCCTGCCGCGGGTCATGGTCAATTACGTCGTCACCGAATACGGCTTGATCAATCTCAAAGGAAAGTCGACCATTGAACGGGCCAAGGCACTGATCTCCATCGCCCATCCTGATTTCCGTGACGAGCTTAACGAACATGCCAAAAGAATGAATATTCAGATGTAGGCGGTGTTTCCGCGCCCCGGTTAAGGAAACCGGGGCGTTCCAGGTTTTCTCTCGCTTGACCATTAAGAAAATCCATACAGGCAAGCAGCGGTCATCCGGCACGGAAAACCTTTTGACGACAGTAAGTGACGAATTCTTTTACCGGCCTCCGTTTTCTGTTAAGTTCTTTCCTTGTTTACAGATAATAATTCCCTTTCGAGAACAGGATACGGAAGATATGTTTTCTTTGACACGGATTCGCCATAAACTCCTTTTCTACTATACCCTTCTTTACGCGCTTTCCCTCTCCATTGGTTTTGCTACCATCTATGTCATACTCCGCGACTCCCTGGAAAAAAATATAGAGAGTGAACTGCAAAACACCACAACGGCAATCTACAATCTGGTGCAGACCTCCGCTAACGTATCGATTAAAAATTACCTCCGGGCGGTGGCCGAAAAAAATGTCGAAATCATCGACCAAATGTACCGGGACAGCCTGAATGGCCTGCAGACCGATGCACAGGCCAGGGAGAAAGCGGTGTCCGTCCTGTTAAGCCAGACCATTGGCGAGTCCGGCTATATTTACTGTCTCAACAGTAAAGGAAGGGTTGTGGTCCATCCGCAACGTGCTCTGCTCGGCACGGACGTTTCAGACTATCCTTTCGTCGGCGACGTCTTTGAACGAAAAAAAGGCTATCTCGAGTATGACTGGAAAAATCCCGATGAACAGATCGCCAGACCAAAGGCATTGTATATGCTCCATTTCGAGCCATGGGACTGGATCATTGCCGTCTCCTCCTATCGCGAAGAATTCAAGGATCTGGTCAACGTCGACGACTTCAAGCAGAGTGTCCTGGACCTCAAATTCGGCAAAACAGGATATGCCTTTGTGGTCAACACCGAAGGTAAGGCGATCATTCATCCCAAACTGGAGGATGTCAATATCCTCTCGGTGGATGGCCAGTCGAACGAATATCTCGCCGAGATCATGAAAAGGAAAAACGGCCAGATCACCTATCCCTGGCAAAATCCCGGCGAGCAGAAGTCCAGGCAAAAGTTATGTCTTTTTAACATGATAGAAGAGTACGATTGGATTGTCGCTACAGCGAGTTATCTGGACGAATTTTATCAACCGCTGCGGACCATCGGCACCCTGGTGCTGGTCACCTTCCTGTGCACCATGCTGCTGGTCCTGTCACTCTCCTATAAGATCAGTAACTCAATCACCAACCCGCTGCATAAGTTGATGGGCTACCTGGACAATGCCGGCAAGGGGGATTTCAGCCTGCGGATGGCGGTAACATCGAGCGATGAAATAAGCAAGCTTGCCCGGTTTTTTAACCGCTTTATGGAGCAGCTCGGCCAGTACCACAACGATCTGAAGCAACAGATACAGGTGAGGCAGGAGACGGAAAACAGCCTCAGGCAAAGTGAACAGCGCTATCGCTCGGTCATGGCCTCTGCTGCCGATCCGATTATCACCTATGATACGGCAGGCCGGGTAACCTATTTCAACCCAGCATTTCATCAGGTCTTCGGCTGGAGCCTTGCCGAGTGTCTCGGGCGGAAAATGGACCATTTCGTGCCCCAGGAAAACTGGCCGGAAACCAAGGAGATGATTGCTGCCATAAAAGACGGCGGGGTTCTGTCGGCTACCGAGACGAAACGCTTCACCAAGTCAGGAGGTATCCGTCACGTCAGTATCAGCGGCGGAGCTCTCAAGGATCATAACCAGCAGCTTTCCGGCAGTGTGGTTATTCTTCGCGATATAACCGAGACCAAAAAATTGACCAAACAACTGATGGATATCGGCGATAACGTTCGTCAGACCATTGGCCAGGATCTCCACGATGATCTTTGTCCTCATCTCATCGGTATTGGTGGTCTCGCCTCGGTGCTGCACGCAACCCTGAAAGAAAACAACAGCGAAGGTGCCGCCCTGGCGGAAAAAATCGTCAGCCTGATTGATGATGCGGCGAAGAAGGCCCGTGGGCTTTCGCGGGGCCTCTGCCCTGTGCACCTTGTCGCCTACGGCCTGCATTCGGCACTTAACCAGATTGCCGAGCACACCGAGATGACGGCGGGGATCCGCTGCACCTTCAGCGGAGATGATGCCCTGAATATCACCGATAATACCCTCGCCACTCACCTCTACTATATCGTGCAGGAAGCGGTAAACAACGCAGTGAAACATTCCGGGGCCTCGGCCATCGACATTTCCCTTGGCGAACGAGACGATTATCTTCACCTGTTGATCACCGACGACGGTCGTGGTATTGATGAACAACAGAGCGGCAAAGGCATGGGCATACAGATCATGAAATACCGGGCGCTGGTCATCGGCGCCTTTCTCGAAGTCATCAGCACTGAGACAAAAGGGACTACTGTTCATATATTTATGAAAAAGTCGGACATGATCCAATACCAAGAGTGATAAGAACGACCCTGGGGGAGAACCGATGGTTCCACGAAAAAAATACAAAGTGCTGATTATCGATGATCATCCCATTTTCTGTCTCGGCATGAGCGAGCTGATCAACAAGGAGCCCGACCTCACAGTGTGCGGCGCCATCGAGTCGATGCGAATGGCCAGTGCGGCAATAGTCGAAATGACACCCGACCTGGTCATCATCGATATCTCCCTGAAGGATGGTAATGGCCTGGATCTCGTGCAGGAGATCAAAAAAGAGTATGAGGGTCTGCCGACCCTGGTGTTGTCCATGTATGACGAATCGCTCTATGCCGAGCGTGCACTGCTCGCCGGGGCCTACGGCTATATCATGAAACAGGAGGCGATACCCAAGGTCGTCGAGGCAATACGCTATGTCCTGAAGGGCGAGATCTACGCCAGCAATACTGTCAAGGAAAAGGTGTTCAAACGGCTGATGAACCCGCAGAGCGCGAACAGCAAATCCCCCCTCGACATCCTCACCAATCGCGAGCTCGAGGTCCTGCGGCTGATCGGCCAGGGCTACTCTACCAAGGAGATAGCCGACCGGCTCCATCTCAGCATCAAGACCATCGGCACGTATCGTGAGAATCTGAAAGAAAAGCTGGAACTCAAACACTTTACCGGGCTGGTTAAATTCGCCGTACACTGGTCTGACAAGATCCTGCTGTAATATCGAAAGACAGCCTGTTGACCAAGGCATCCTTATCCTCGCATCCATTGCATCCATTACGAACGGGATCGATTGGTTTCCTCCAGCTCCTTCCTTTTTTCCATCTAGGTTCTAAGCCTATCCCGGATCAGGTTTTTCTGCAGAGAGAAATAGGCTTTATGCCGATTGTTCACCACCCTGCCATACATTACTATCCCGGTTACATAAAGTGTAGCCTGAAGAGCCGGGATACTCCCCTGCCCTTCAGATTGTTGCAATATCCATTCGAGTTACCCTTGCAAGGAGCGCTGATCGATGTGCAGGCCAGAAGTTAATCGCGATATACTCAGTCCGGTTTCATTTCTCAACCGCAGTGCCGGTGTCTATCCGGAGAAGATCGCCGTGGTCTATGGTGACAGACGTTTTACCTATCGTCAGTTTCAGAACAGAGTCCACCAGTTGGCCAACGCCCTGCTGGCCAGAGGAATAGAGCGAGGTGACAAGGTGGTCTTCATCTGTCCCAATACTCCTCCCATGCTCGAAGCCCATTTTGCCATTCCGATGATCGGCGCTGTGCTGGTGTGCGTCAACACCCAGCTGTCCAGCCGGGAATACCGATATATTATCGATCATTCCGATGCGAAGGCAGTTTTTGTCGACAATGGGTTTGCCGGCCAACTCCAGGCGATCGCCGGGAAATTGCAGAATGTTTCGTTTTTTATAAATATCTGTGACGGTAGCTGCGCACCGCTGTTGCAGGGAGCTGAATATGAGTCCTTTCTGGCAGGTGCCCCGGCAACGACGCCGGAGATAACCCAAACCTGGGATGAAAACAGTGTTATCGCCATCAACTACACTTCGGGCACCACCGGCAGACCAAAGGGGGTGATGTACAGCCATCGAGCCACCTGTCTGCAGACCCTGGGCGAAATCATTGAATCGGCTCTCCGGCCCGAATCCATCTATCTCTGGACGCTGCCGATGTTCCATTGCAACGGCTGGAGTTTCCCCTGGGCAGTGACGGCCGTCGGGGCAACCCATGTATGCCTGCGGCACTGTATGCCAAAAGAGATTTTTCATCTCATCGAGAGGGAAAACGTATCGCATCTCTGCGCATCGCCCAGTGTACTGTTGATGATGATCTGTTTTCCAAAGGCGACTGCGGTGAAATTACGCCGTCCCCTGCAGGTGCTCACCGCGGGAGCCTCACCTTCCCCGGTTGTCATAAAGGGCATGGAAGATATCGGTGCCGATGTTACCCATGTCTACGGTCTCACTGAACTGCATGGACCATACAGCATCTGTGCCTGGCAAGCCCCCTGGGTCGAGCTCGATCCGGAAACCGTTGCCAGAATGAAAGCACGCCAGGGGGTAGCTTCCATTACCAGTCTGCATCTGGCGGTTATCGATCCTGAGACCATGCAGCCGGTACCGCATGACGGCCGGACCGTGGGCGAGGTGGTGATGCGCGGACACAATGTCATGCTCGGGTACTATAAGGATAAGGAGGCAACCGATTTTGCCTTTCGCGATGGCTGGTTCCACAGCGGCGACCTGGGGGTTTTGCATCCCGACGGCTATCTGCAGATAACCGATCGGGCCGACGATGTCATCGTCAGAGGAGGGGACAAGATTTCCTCGATCGAAATCGAGGAGATAATTTATCAGCACCCGGATGTCCTGGAGGTGGCGGTTGTATCAACCCCTGATCCGGTCTGGGGGGAAGTCCCGAAGGCCTTTGTCGTACCTAAACGGGGCAAGACACCGACGGCCGAAGAGATTATCGAGTTCTGCCGCAGCCACCACGCCCAGTTTAAGGCCCCGAAAACCGTAGAATTCGGTCAATTGCCCAAAACCGCGACCGGTAAAACCATCAAGGCCAAGCTGCGCAATCGCGAATGGCTCGGCCTGGAGCGGAAAGTAAGTTGAAGCGCACCGGGCACAGAGAAATCCATCCAAGGTAAAAAAGGAGTGAATGCAAAATGAATAAGGTTGTCATTGTCAGTGGATGCAGAACGGCGGTGGGGGCGTTTGGCGGTGCCCTGAAGGATGTTCCGGTGGTTGACCTGGGGGCGACGGTGCTCCGGCAGACCCTACAGAAGGTTGGCCTGCGGCCGGTCCGGGGAAAGAACTTTCAGGACAATGTCCCAGCGAAACTGGCCGGACAGGCAGAGCTGGATCTGGAGAAAAAATACGCGACGTGGTCCGGTGATGCCAGAGAGCTGGCCATCGACGAAGTGATCATGGGCAACGTCCTGCAGGCCGGCCAGGGGCAAAACCCAGCCCGCCAGGCGATGATTCGCGCCGGTCTCTGCAAGGAGACTCCGGCATTTACAATCAACAAGGTCTGCGGTTCCGGCCTCAAGGCGATTGCCCTGGGTGCCCAGTCGATCATGACCGGCCAGGCCGAGGTGATCCTTGCCGGTGGCCAGGAAAATATGAGTCAGGTGCCCATGGCACTGATGAAAGGACGCTGGGGCTACCGCATGGAAGTGACCGGCGTAGGCGAGATCCACGACCTGATGGTCTACGACGCGTTGTACGAGATTTTTTACGGCTACCACATGGGCGTTACCGCCGAGAACATCGCCAAGATGTACAATATCAGTCGCGAGGATCAGGACCGTCTTGCCTGTATGAGCCACAGCCGGGCTATCGAGGCTATGGAAAAAGGCTATCTTGCCGAGGAAATCGTGCCGATCAAGGTGACTTCACGCCGGGAAGAGTTAACAGTCGACCGGGACGAGCGGCCCATGGTCACCAGTCTGGAAAAACTTGCCCGGCTTCGTCCTGTCTTCGCCAAGGACGGCACGGTTACCGCCGGCAACGCTTCCGGCATCAACGACGGGGCGGCAGCGGTGCTGCTGATGAGCGAGGAAAAGGCCCGGCAGCTTGATCTCAAACCGCTGCTCACCATCGAGAGTTTTGCCTCGGGCGGCCTTGACCCGGCCTACATGGGTCTTGGGCCGGTACCGGCTATCCGGCAGGCTCTGCACCAGGCAAAGATGACGCTCGCCGATATCGATTTGATCGAATTGAATGAGGCTTTTGCCTCCCAGGCCATCGGCTGCATGCTGGAGCTTGGCATCGAGATCGACAAACCAAATCAACAGGGCAGCGCCATCTCCATGGGCCATCCCGTCGGCTGTACCGGCGCGCGGCAGATGATCACCACCATCAACCAGATGCAGCGCGGCAACTTCGGCACCGGTCTGATCAGCATGTGCATCGGCGGCGGTATGGGCATGGCCATGGTGGTCAGCAACAAAAGCAAATAATAAGGGAGAGCAGCATGCAAGAAAAAACAACAACCTTTGGCGTCATCGGCGCCGGGCAGATGGGTGCGGGTATTGCCCAGGTCGCCGCGGCAAGCGGCATGAAGGTCATTCTTCACGATATTTCCATAGACTTTGTTGAACGGGGTCTGTCAACCATCGCCAAAAACCTGCAACGCAGTGTCGACAAGGGGAAGCTGACAGAAGAAGCAAAACAGGCGATCATTGGCCGGATCACGCCCAGCACGGATATCGTCAACATGGGCTCCACCGATTTTGTCGTCGAGGCCGCCTCCGAGATCGAGGAAATCAAATTCAAAATTTTCGCCCAGCTTGACGAGATCTGCCCGCCCCATACCATCCTCTCGTCGAACACCTCCTCCATTCCAATCGGCCGTATCGCCTCGCGAACCAAAAGACCGGACAAGGTGATCGGCATGCATTTCATGAATCCGGTGCCGGTAATGCAACTGGTCGAGGTGATCCGCGGCCTGCCGACCTCCGAGGAGACCTATCAGCTCACCGTGGCGCTCGCCGAAAAGATGGGGAAAACCCCGGCGGTGGCCGCCGATTTTCCCGGATTCATCGCCAATCGAATTCTTCTGCCGATGATCAATGAGGCGATCTTCTGCCTCTACCAGAGCGTCGGCGACTGCGAAGCTATCGATAACGTTATGAAACTGGGCATGAACCATCCCATGGGGCCGCTGGCCCTGGCCGATCTTATTGGTCTCGATACCTGTCTGGCCATTTTAAACACCCTGCATCAGGGCCTTGGCGACCCGAAATACCGCCCCTGTCCCCTTCTTCGCCAGTATGTCGAAGCGGGCTGGCTGGGCCGAAAGACCGGCAAGGGATTTTACAGCTACTCAGCAGTATAAAATCGTCAAAAATCGGATTTCAAGATCGAACACCAACAGATGAGGGAAAAATGAGCGAAACGGCGATCCAGGATCTCTACCGCGAAGAATACGCCCACTGCTACGGCTGCGGACGAAACAATCAGCACGGCCTGCACCTGAAAAGCTACTGGGATGGCGACGAATGTGTCTGCCGCCATACCCCGGGACCGGATTACACCGGAGGGGTGCCGGGATTTCTCTATGGCGGAATGATTGCCTCGCTGATCGACTGCCACGGTGCGGCAACTGCGGCGGCAGCCAAGGCACAGGAGAGCGGCGAACCTGTGGGACGGTTTGTCACCGCTTCCCTGGCGGTTGATTTTGCCAGGCCTACCCCTTTGGGGATAGAGCTTGAAATCCGCGGTAAGGTGGCCGAAATCAAAGGACGCAAGGTGACCGTCAATCTGCAGGTGCTGGCAGGGGAAACCCTCTGTGCCACCGGCCGGGTCATTATGGTTCAGATCCCTGACGCGGCATAATTACTAACTAACGATATTCCTCCGATCCGTACAGGGTCGATGGCTGAATTACGTTTCTCTTTCAAAATATAACAATTGGAGCAATACCATGAACTTCGAACTGACAGAAGAGCAAAATCTTATTCGCGAAATGGTCCGAGGCTTTGCCGAGACCGAGGTTGCACCGTCGGCCACCCAACGTGATGAGGATGAACATTTTGACCGTGACCTGATGTTTGCAAGGCTTGCCGATCTCGGCCTGACCGGTATCGTTTTTCCCGAGGAATACGGCGGCGCCGGCGCTGACTACCTGAGCTATGCAATCGCCGTCGAAGAGTTGTCACGGGTCTGTGCCTCAACCGGCGTCACCCTCTCCGCCCATCTTTCCCTGGGCTCCAACCCGATCTATCTCTTTGGCACCGAGCAGCAGAAAAAACAGTTCCTCACCCCGCTGGCCCAGGGCGAGGCCATGGGCGCCTTCGGCCTTACCGAGCCCTCAGCCGGTTCCGATGCCGGCGGGACCAGGACCGTTGCGGTACGGGACGGCAATGAGTGGATCGTCAACGGCAGCAAAATATTCATTACCAACGCTGGGGAAGCGGAAATTTACGTCATTTTCGCCAGGACGGACAAGGCAGCGGAAAAACATCATGGTATCAGCGCCTTTATTGTCGAGAAAGGTACCCCCGGATTCACCTTCGGCAAAAAAGAAAAGAAGATGGGCATCCGCTCCTCTCCGACCATGGAGCTGGTCTTCGAGAATTGCCGCATACCGCATGAAAATATGCTCGGTGAGGAGGGCAAAGGGTTCAAGGTGGCCATGAAAACCCTGGATGGGGGGCGAATCGGCATCGCCTCCCAGGCCTTAGGGATCGCCCAGGGTGCACTTGACGCAACCACGACCTATGTCAAGGAACGCCAGCAGTTCAACAAGCCGTTAAACGCCTTCCAGGGCGTGCAGTTCCAACTGGCGGATATGGCCACCCAGGTCGAGGCGGCCCGGCTGCTCGTCTATAATGCTGCCTTTCGGGCCAGTGCCGGACGTTCCTACTCACAGGAATCAGCCATGGCGAAACTGTTTGCCAGCGAGACGGCGATGCGGGTGACCACCCAGGCGGTCCAGCTGCACGGCGGCTACGGTTATACCCGGGAATTCCCGGTGGAAAGAATGATGCGCGATGCCAAGATCACCGAGATCTACGAGGGGACCAGTGAGATCCAGCGTGTTGTCATCGGTGCGGCGCTGACCCGGTAGAGTCCGAGAAAAGGATGTATCCCGTGTTTCGGGGATAGACAAAAGGGGAACTCCCCACCCCCATTTTTCCGGCGGGGGATGGTCACTGAGCTGCCGTCTCCCGCTGTTTTTATCTGTAAGCTGCATATTTTTTCCGGTAATAAATGGAGACCGCGATGGAATTTACCCGTGAAATATACTGGAATGTCGGCCATGGACCGGCAACACTGGTGCCGATGTATCTGTTCGCCGCCCTGGCCCTGGCCGTTGCTGTCTTTGGCTTTGTCAGGCGACTGAAAATATATCGGCTGGGCCGACCCCTTCTGCGGACAGACCAGCCATTAGCCCGGTTCGGGCAGATGATGCGCACCATGCTGCTGCAGACGAAGGTCCTGCGGGTCAGAGGACCGGGCCTGGCCCATGCCATGTTCTTCTGGGGTTTTTTCGTGCTCTTTCTCGGCACCGGACTGATAGTCATCCAGGCGGATTTTACCGACCTGTTCTTTGACTATGTTTTTTTGAAGGGCGCCGTTTACCAGGTATTCAGCATAAGCCTCGATCTCGCCGGGTTGGTGGCGATCATCATGCTTTTCGGCCTGCTTGTCCGGCGCTGGCTGGTACGACCCGAGGGGCTGGAGACGAAAGTGGACGATGCCATCATGCATGGGCTGCTGCTGGCCATCCTTGTCACCGGTTTCGTGATCGAAGGTGCGCGGATGACGGTCACCGAGCTGGGTACCCCGCTTGCGCAGTGGTCGCCTGTGGGCCTGGTTATCGCCCGGGGATTTTCAGGCACGGACCCGGAGCTGCTTCTTGCCCTGCACAGAGGATTATGGTGGTTTCATCTGGCCCTGGCCATGGTGTTTATCGGCCTGATCCCGTTCACCAAATTTCGTCACATCCTGACCACCGGCGCCAACGCTTTTTTTGCCGACCGGGGGCCGACAGGCAAACTCGTTACTGTCGACCTGGAAAACGAAGAGACCGAGAGTTTCGGTGCGGCTAAAATAACCGATCTCAGCTGGAAGGATCTGTTCGATGCCGACGCCTGCACCCTGTGCAAACGTTGTCAGGACAGATGCCCGGCTTATGCGACCAACAAACCTCTGTCGCCGATGCAGGTCGTGCAGCGGATCGGCCAAGTTGCCGCGGAAAACCCGGATACAGCGCTGATTGATGCCGTCGGCCGGGATGCTGTCTGGTCCTGCACCACCTGCCGGGCCTGCGAGGACATCTGTCCCGCATCCATTGGCCATGTCGGCAAGATCATCGAATTACGCCGCAATCTGGTATTGATGGAAGGAGAATTTCCGGGCGAAGAGGTCATGACCGCCATGGAGCAGCTGGAAGTCAATGGTAATCCCCTGGGCATGGGTTATGCCGCACGGGGCGATTGGGCAGAGGGATTGGGTGTTCGGCTGCCGGCCGAAAACGAGGAAATCGATATCCTTTATTTTGTCGGCTGTTACGCCAGTTTCGACAAGCGCAATATTGCCGTCGCCAGGAGTTTTCTCACCCTCTGCAAAGCCGCCGGAGTCAGGGTCGGCATCCTCGGCAAAGAGGAAAAATGCTGCGGTGAGCCGGCGCGGAAGATGGGTAACGAGTATCTCTACCAGACGCTGGCCACGGGAAATATCGCAACATTTACCCGTTACGGTGTAAAAAAGATCGTCACCACCTGCCCGCATTGCTTCAACACCCTCAGCAAGGACTACCGCGATCTCGGCCTCGACTGCCAAATCCAGTCCCATCCGGAGTTTCTTGCCGACCTTATTACCCAGGGCAGGCTGGCCGTAGGTGGCGAGCCGTTTGGCTGTACCTACCATGATTCCTGCTATCTCGGGCGCCATAACGGGATCTACGACCCGCCGCGTCAGTTGATCAAGGCGGCGGGTGGAAAGATGGTCGAGATGACCAGAAACCGTGCGCAGGCATTCTGCTGCAGCGCCGGCGGCGGGCGGATTCTCGCTGAAGAAAAACTCGGCACGAGGATCAATATCAAACGGGTGGAAATGGCCGTGGCAACCGGGACCAACCAGCTGCTCGCCAACTGCCCCTTCTGCCTGACCATGTTCGAAGACGGCGTCAAGGGTGCCAATGTCGAAGAGAGCATGCGGCCACGTGATATCGCCGAAGTGCTGGCGGAACGGCTCCATTAAAAAATATTTTTTCGAGGGAGAAAGACAAATGAAACTTCTGGTATGCATAAAACAGGTTCCGGACATGGAATCAAAATTCAAGGTCGAAGCCGAAGGTCTCTGGTATGACCGCCACGATCTCGCCTGGCGGATGAACGAGTATGATGAATACGGCGTCGAACAGGCGGTTCAGCTCAAGGAACAGACCGGGGCCGATCTCACCGTGCTCTGTATCGGCCCGGAACAGGTGAAAGAGACCATGAAGAAGGCCCTGGCCATGGGCTGTGACCGCGGCGTCCATCTCCTCGACGACCAGGCCCACCTGAAAGATCCCTTTGAAATCGCCTCGATGATCGCCGAATTTGCCGGGGATAAAGGCTTTGACTTGATTTTCACCGGCATGCAGTCCCAGGACCGCGGCAGCGCGCAGGTCGGAGTAATGGTTGCCGAGCTGCTGGCCATCCCCGCAGTGACGACTGTTGTCGATTTCGCTTTCGCCGACGGCCAGGTCACCGTCAAACGCGAAATGGAGGGCGGTGTCAAGGCAAAGGTTGTCAGCAACCTGCCGCTGCTGGTCACCTGTCAATTGGGACTGAACAGTCCGCGCTATCCGACTCTGCCGAATATCATGAAGGCGAAAAAGAAAGAAATGCTCAGTCTGGCCGCAGCCGACCTGCACAAGGCCGGGGCCTTGCAGAAGACGGTGAAAATCGAGTTTCCGGCAAAACGGAGCGGGGGCCTGTTCCTCGAAGGCGAGGTGGCCAGCATTGCCGACCGCCTGATCAGCATACTCAAAGATAAAACCGCCGTGCTGGCGTAGTCCGGCACAAGGCAAGGTACCAAGGAGAATATCATGAAGATGTTATTGGTTGCGGAATACAGGCAGGGACAATTGCTGGACAGTTATACCGAGCTGCTGGCCTTTGCAGGAATCATGGGCGCGGAAAGTACCATGTTCCTTACCGCTGACGCGGCGGGAGAGCTGCCGAAATTTTCCGGCAGGCTCTATCTGGCCGAGGTCGCCGAATGCGGAGAATACAACCCGGATGTCCATAAACAACTGCTCCTTGAGGTGGTGGAGAAGGAACAACCGGACATGATCGTCTTCTCGCACAGCTCCTACGGCTGGGATCTTGCCCCGCGTCTTGCCGTAAGCCTCAAGGCGGGGCAGATCTCCGAGGTGGTTGCCGTGCAGGATGGCGCCCTGGTCACCCCGGTCTGTAACGGCAAGCTGCGCCGGACCATGAGAAGTCGTGGCGGCATGACGGTTGTCACCCTCCAGGCCGGGGCCTTTGGGCTTGCCGATCCTGCCGCTGGCGTGCCGACCGTTATCCCGGTCGCAGGTAAGGCCAAGGGGAAAATCGACCTTCTCGGGTATGAGATGGCCGAACACGGCGGCGTCGACCTGAGCAAGGCCGAAATCATCGTCAGCGCCGGACGCGGAGTGGGAAAACCGGAAAACATCGCCTTGGTGGCTGATCTGGCCAAGGCCCTTGGCGGCGAATATGGGGCCAGTCGGCCGGTGGTTGATTCGCTCTGGGTGGAACACAACCGCCAGGTCGGCACTACCGGATTGACCGTCTCGCCGAAACTCTATGTCGCCTGCGGCATTTCCGGCGCGGTGCAGCACCTGGCCGGGATGAAAAAATCCGAGTTCGTGGTGGCCATCAATACCGATAAAGATGCCCCGATCGGCGACGTGGCCGACGTCTTTGCCGTGGCGGACCTCAAGCAGCTCCTGCCGGTCCTGACCGAAAAGCTGCAGGCGCTGTAAAAAAATCTCCTCATCTGGCCGGCGGGCGCAGAGATACAGCTCTTCTCGCCCGCCGGTCGATTTTTTTCAGTTTACCTTCCGCTCACGTCCCCTGCCATTCGATATCCCGAAGGGAGAATTTGATTATCTTGCCGGTTGCCGTTTTCGGCAGTTCACAGATGGATAAATTCTTTGGCTTTCTAGACAAAGGTCAGGCCCTGGTCGATCCGTGCCAATACCTTGTCCTTGTCACCAGGAAACTGATATCCTTCATATTCATGGGTAAAGACCAATTCGCCGTTGGGGGTGCGCCAGTAGTTGCCCATATGGTCAAAGCAGACCTTTGAGGTGACCTCCAGGGCAGATATCATGAGTTTGAGTTCCACAAGCTGTTCTTTTGGGGTGAGCAGAGTGAATTCCCCTGCCCGAACCTCATCATACATCGGGGTACCGGGAATGGGTCTAAAGGGTCGGGACCGAATATAGTGGGGATTGACCTCATTGAGCACCCGGGCCGTATTGAGGGCATGCTGTTCAGACATCCGTTTTCCGCCCAGCCCCGGCATCCAGTATTCTGAAACCTGGAATCCTGCTGCCATGGCTTTTTGGCCTCCGCTTATGTGCCCTTGTGCATCTACTCCTTTTTTGATCTTCTTGAGCAGCTCGTCATCCCCGGTTTCCAGGCCAAGATGGACCCGATCCAGTCCGGCGGCTCTGATGGCTTTCAGATTTTCCGGCGACCTCTGAGCAATGGTCCTTGCCCGGGCATAGGTGGTAATCCTGGTGATGGAGGGGAAGGTGGTTTTCAAATGGGTCAGGGCCTGAATCAGCTCCCGGGGGTTCATGATCAAGGAGTTGCCGTCCTGAATAAAGGCGGTTTTCCCACCGGAAAGCAGCCATTGGATGAGCATGTCAATCCCCTGATGATAGTTGAGGTCAGGGGAGCGGGCAATCAGGGCCAGAAGGGCCTCCCGGGTAATCTGACCGTTCCAACCCAGGCGGATGGATTCTGATTTCAGGTCATTGATTAGGGCTGCCATGGCATTGATATCTGATTTGATCTCATCCAGGGGCCGCAGCTGAAACTTTTCTGTTTTGTACATGGCGCAGAAGGTGCAATAGTTCCAGGGGCAGTTGCGGGTAAACCGGACAAGAAGAGAAGCGCTTCCTCCTTCGCTGGGAGGACGATAAACTCCTGTTTCAAAATAATAATTGTTGGTTGTCATGAGCTCTCTCTTTGACATTTAATAAAATGATCTGCATTGAAGATTGTAGCCAGTTTGATCTGACAATGGAACTGTTAATCACCAATGGCTATGGCATTGTAACAGATGTGGTTGGAATACGCATGAATTCAGCAAGGCAAATAGACAGATCGCGCCATCTTGGCCATTCCCTACAAAAGGACCGAGGAGCGTCGTGGCCAGGTCAATAGTCGCGGTAGGAATACAGGTTACCGTGTTTAAAGCCAACCAGATCAAGCATTTCATTGATCATGTACTTTTCCATCAATGTGGAAACCGGTGTTCCATGAGATATCAGCCTTTTGCATCAAAGAAATATCTGCCGACCATTTAATAACGTTATTCCGTGCTGTTAAGTTGCCAGTCGTAACCAAGAAACCTGATGGCTACATTGCCGGCAGCCAACTTTCCGGCCTCGGCATCGTCAAGCCCAAGGCTGTCCTTATACAGTGCCAGAAACTGTCGCAGGGTGGCCGCACCGCGCCAGCCCCGTTCAAAATCTTCCCGATACCATTTAAACATGATTTATCTCCTTTTCCAGGTATGGTACTTCTCCAGCAAGGCCAAAAGTTTTTTTGGTGCATGAGCGCGCTTCCATTCACCCGCCATGTATTTGTTGGCCTCGGCAAGGGTCGGGTAGGTATGGATGGTGGTCAGGATTTTGCTCAGGCCGAGACCATGTTTCATGGCCAGCACGAATTCCGCCAGCAGATCACCTGCGTGCTCACCGACGATGGTGACACCCAGGATGCGATCTTTCCCGGGTACGGTCAGTACCTTGACAAAACCGCGGGCCGAACTGTCGGCAATGGCCCGGTCAGGATCGTCAATGCCGTAGCGGGTCACCTCGACGGCGATATTCCGCTCGTGTGCCTCCTGTTCATTCAGGCCGACTCGCGCCACCTCGGGATCGATAAACGTCGACCAGGGAATCACCGAGTAATCCGCCCTGAATTTCCTGAATTCCCCGAACAGCGCATTGACCGCGGAATACCAGGCCTGATGGGCGGCGGTGTGGGTAAACTGATAGGGGCCAGCCACGTCGCCCGCGGCAAAAATATTGGGATACAGGGTCTGCAGATATTCGTTAGTCACCACCGTTCATTCGGTGGCAATGCCCAGCTTCTCCAAGCCGTAACCCTGCAGCCTGGCGATCCGGCCGACCGCGCAGATGAGGGCGTCAAATTCGAGGCGAAGTTCCCGGCCTTCGTGTTCGGCGACGATGAATTTCTGCTCGCCGTCCCGTTCGCAGCGCAGCGCCTTGTGTCCGGTCAGGACATGAATCCCGTCTTTCGTCAAGGATGCCTCGGCGATCTCCGAAACCTCCTCGTCTTCGCGGAATAATATCCTCGTAACCTCATCAAGATCGTCGAACACTTCCTGCCGCTATGCGTCAATACCTGCAGTTCCGCCCTCCCCCCCCTACCCACCTCGACTTTGTCGACTTTCAGGATCTACAGTGAAGAACGTTACGACCATCCACGGGGACATCCGCTCGGGGCAATTCAAGGAGGACAGGACACGTCGAAAGCATCTTCATGGTGGAAACAAATCCGTCTCTTTTACTCTTTCTCAAAAAATACCGAAGAGCCATTTGCTCTCGGGACTCCTTGCGTCCGCATTGACAGCGCTTTTTCAAACCTTATTTTTTCACAGAAGGGAAAGATAATAGAGCTGTACCGAAGGGTAGTTCAAGCGTGCTGTTATTGATCCTTTACTTGAAAAGAGCAGAAAAATCCCAGACGAATGAGCGTTAATTACAAACGGTTCGCAAATAAGAGGTATAAGAGAGTGAAATGCGGGGAGGTGAAAAGTATGCCTGAGCTAAGATGCCCCGAGTGTGGGAATGAGTTGTTGCCGTCAAAACCTCAAGACGCGGTAAATGCCTGTGTATGTCAAAGATGTGGCAGAAACGTCTATCCGTGGTCAAAAGCTGAGGTGAGTGTCACGTGTCCGAAATGCGGCAAGAATAACAAAACAACCGTGATAAGATAGTAAAAATGTGTATATTTTAAAGATAAATTCAATCCGTGGAGAGGTATCAAATGATATTCAACGATACTTTGCAAAAACACAGGGAATGCCTGATACAATGTGAAATTGAACGCGACGCTTGTGAGCTTGAGCAAGAAATTGATAGACCATGCGACATCGAAATGAAGACCTGCGAACGAGATTGTGATTTCGACTACGGCCCATAAGTGCAGTGATTCTATATAATCAAATTCAAGGAACCAGGATTTTTGCTTAAGTTTCGACCTTCATCTTTAACGGGGAGAAGCAGGGCAGATGAATGGTACATCGACAAGTTTTGACAATGTCCGCTACCTGGAGGACATCTGGCGGAGCTATCAGGAGGACACCGCATCGGTGTCTTCCCAATGGCGCGCCTATTTCGCGGAACTTGAAGCTGAAGGGCAGCCCCCGGCTGATATTTCTTCACGAATTGCCATGGGGCATGAACAGCTCCATCAAGGTTTTGGCCCGGGCGGCAAGATCTGCGCCGGCTGCGGCCGCGCCGAGGCCATGTCGTTTCTGCAGTACAATGTCAGTCTTCTGGTCAGGAATTATCGGGTCCGGGGACATCTCCTGGCCAAATTCAATCCGCTCGGCAACCCGCGCACCTTTCTGCCGGAACTTGACCCCAAATATTACGGCATGTCCGACGAGGATCTCGACCTGCTGTTCAATTTTGGTCATATTTCCGGACAACAGGCGATGCCGCTACGAGAAATCCTTCAGATACTCCAGGAGACCTATACCGGATTTATCGGCGTTCAATTCATGCATATCGATGCCCTGCACGAACGGGAATGGCTGCAGCAGCGGATGGAATCGAGCAGAAACAGGAGTAAACTTTCTAAAAAACAGCAGGTCAGGATACTGGAGCGGCTGACCGATGCAGTGGTCTTTGAAAGCTTTATCCAGAAGAAATTCATCGGGGCCAAATCGTTTTCGCTGGAGGGCGCCGAAACTCTCATCCCTCTTCTCGATCAGGCGATCGAAAAGGCGGTTGACCAGGGGGTGAGTCATATCGTTATCGGCATGGCTCATCGAGGCCGGCTCAATGTGCTTGCCAATATCATGGACAAACACCCTCGGACCATTTTCGAAGAGTTCCAGGATACAGATGCCGAAACCAACGTCGGTCGCGGCGATGTGAAATACCACAAGGGATATCATCGGGATTACCGCACCAGGGATGGCAAGAAGGTCATTCTGGATCTCTCCTTTAATCCCAGTCATCTCGAATTCGTCGGGCCGGTGGCCCAGGGAGCCCTGAAGGCAAGTCAGGTCAAGCGGGCGGAGCAAGACCTCGTCAAAGGCCTGTTGATTCTCATCCATGGAGACGCCTCGATGGCTGGGGAAGGCATCGTCCAGGAAACCCTCAATTTAAGCGGGTTACCCGGCTTTTCGGTTGGCGGGACCCTGCATCTGGTGGTCAACAATCAGATCGGTTTCACTACCCTGCCGGCCGAAGGACGATCGACTACCTATGCAAGCGATGTGGCGAAAATGCTCCAGCCCCCTATCTTTCACGTGAATGGCGAGGTGCCCCATGCGGTGGCGCAGTGTCTTGAGCTGGCGCTCGATTTTCGCCGGCAATTTCAACGTGACGTGGTTCTCGATATGTACTGTTATCGCCGGCGGGGACATAACGAGGGGGACGAACCCAGGTTTACCCAGCCGGTTATGTATAATGCGATAGAAAAACGGCCGACGGTTCGGGTGAGTTATATGGAACATCTGGTCTCGCTTGGCGAACTACGGGAAGAGGAGGCGGAGGCCATCCGGAACACTCGTGAACAGTATTTAGAGGAGGAATACGGCAAGGTTGGGGATTCGGTGTCGGATGGCTGGGCTCCCTCGAGTCTGTTCACCCCTCCCCATGGGCCCTATGTCGGTGGTGTCGATGCGCTGGTCGAGGAGGTGGAGACCAAAGTATCTCTGGCAACGCTGCGGAAACTGGGAGAAAAATTGGTCAGGATTCCTCCTGATTTTAACGTTCATCGTAAGATTGGTAAGTTACTCAAGTCACGGGGAGAGATGTATGCGGACAAGACCCCGCTGGACTGGGGCGCAGCCGAAGCCCTGGCCTTTGCCACGCTGATCGCGGAACAGGTGCCGGTACGCCTTTGCGGGCAGGACAGTCAACGGGGGACCTTCAGCCACCGGCACAGCGTTCTCCATGATATTGAAAACGGCTCGATCTACATGCCTCTTACCGCAAGCCTTGCCCCATTAGATTCACCACAGGCGAGAATCGACATAATCAACAGTCCGCTGACCGAGGGAGCCGTTCTGGGATTTGAGTATGGCTACTCGACTGCCTTTCCGGAATCACTGGTCATCTGGGAAGCGCAGTTCGGCGATTTTGCCAATGCGGCCCAGGTTTACATCGACCAGTTCATCAGCTCCGGCGAGACCAAATGGAACCTGCTGTCCGGCCTGGTACTACTCCTGCCCCACGGCCTGGAAGGAACCGGGCCGGAGCATGCCAGTGCCCGGCTGGAACGCTATCTTGCCAATGCCGCGACGGATAATTATCAGGTGGTGAACCCAACCGAGCCGGCCCAGATCTTCCATCTCTTGCGACGGCAGGTGCTGCGCCGCATACGAAAACCGCTTATTGTCATGTCGCCCAAAAGCCTGCTGCGGCATGCCGAGGCGGTGTCGCCGTTAATCAGTCTCGCCGAAGGCTCTTTCAGAAAGATCATTGCCGATGAGACGGTGGTGGCCGGCGATGTCGAACGGATTCTTCTGTGCACCGGTAAAATCTATTATGATCTCGTCAGAGAGCGAAAGGAGAGGAAACTCACTTCTGTTGCCATCGTGCGGATCGAACAGCTCTATCCCCTGGCCGAAGAGACCCTGGCGTTGGCCCTGGCGAAATATCCGAGGAATATCCCTCTGCACTGGGTTCAGGAGGAGCCGCTCAATATGGGCGCCTATCCCTTTATCCGCCTCCGTTTTGGCGATTTTCTCAGTCGCTACTGGTCGTTTGACAAGGTGGGACGACCGATCTCCGCAACACCGGCCACAGGATCGGCATCCAGCCATAAGCTGGAACAGGCAAGGTTGTTCAAAGCGGTTTTTGATCAATCGGCGTAACTTTTTCTCAACCTGAAGAACTCTTAACCGGGAGACATGATGATTGTTGAAATTAAGGTGCCCGAGCTCGGGGAGTCGATTAACGAAGTTGAAATCGGCGAATGGCTTGTCGAGGTCGGCGATCGGGTGCGCGCCGACGATGAGATCGTTGCCCTGGAGTCGGAGAAGGCGACGGTGGAGGTTCCCGCTCCAGCGGGAGGATCCCTGGTGAAGATCCTCAAGCAGCAGGGAGAATCGGCGGCCATCGGCGAGATCATCGGCCATATCGAAACGGCCGGGGACGGAGACGAGGAGGCTGCGCCGACAGCGAAGCCGGACGAAAAAGATGATGCTGTTACGGGAGATTCCGACGCGGAACAAAGAGAGCCCAGGGAACGGTTGCGGGAAGATGCCCCGGCCGACTCCGGTGAAAAAGGAGAAGAGGCATCCGCAGAGGAAACACCGAAAGTCATGCCTGCCGCCGCCAGGGTGCTGGCCCAGCACGATATCGCGCCGGAGACGGTACAGCCAACCGGCCCGGGTGGACGGATACTCAAGGAGGATGCCCTGCGGGCGGTGGACGACAGAGCCTCCGCCGGGAAAAAAGGCGAAAAACAACCACCGTCCGGCCGTCAGCCGGAAGGAGAGGCGGCCGGACAACGGGAGCACCGGGTTGCCATGACGCCGATTCGCCGAACCATTGCCGCCAGGCTTGTCGATGCCCAGCAGAATATGGCCCTGCTCACCACCTTCAATGAAGCGGACATGACCGAGGTGAAAAGCACCAGGACTGTTTTTGGTCGGGAATTTGAGGCGAAACACGGTGTGAAACTGGGGTTCATGTCGTTTTTTGTTAAAGCGGCGGTCGCCGCCCTGAACGATTTTCCTCTGGTCAATGCCAGGATAGACGGCAAGGATATTGTCTATCACGACAATTGTGATATCGGTGTTGCCATCGGTGGGGGTAAGGGACTGGTCGTACCGATACTGCGCCGGGCCGAGCGGATGAGCTTTGCCGGGATCGAAAAAAAAATCGGCGAGTTGGCGGAGAAGGCCAAAGAGAACAGCCTGACCATGGATGAGCTCCAGGGCGGCACCTTCACCATCAGCAATGGCGGAATTTACGGGTCGATGCTGTCGACGCCGATAGTCAATCCTCCGCAAAGCGCCATTCTGGGACTCCATGCGATAACCGACCGACCGGTGGCGATCGACGGGGAAATACGGATCAGGCCGATAATGTACCTGGCACTGTCCTACGATCATCGAATAATCGACGGCCGGGAGGCGGTCAGCTTTCTAAAGAGCATCAAAGCGCGGATCGAAGAGCCGCGTAAACTTCTGCTGGAGATCTGATTATGGCAGCGGACAACCATGCTATCTATGACCTGGTGGTAATCGGTGCCGGCCCTGGTGGTTATGCCGCCGCCATTCGAGCGGCCCAGCTGGGCCTTCGGGTCGCCTGTGTGGAAAAGGGCGACACCCTTGGCGGGACCTGCCTGAATATGGGGTGCATCCCCAGCAAGGCGCTGCTCGAGTCGACCTGGAAGTATCACCAGTGTAAATTCACCATGCAGGCCCATGGCATTATTTTACCGGATGTCTCTTTTGATCTGGGGGCGATGATGCAGCGGAAGGATAAGGTCGTCGCCACCCTCACCGGAGGGCTGGAGCATCTTTTTAAGAAAAACAAGATTACCAGATTGTCGGGATCGGCCAGGCTGCTCGAAAACCACCGCGTCGAAGTGAGCGGAAAAAAGACCGAGACCGTGCAGGGCAAGGCAATTCTCATTGCTACCGGCAGCAGAGCAGCGGAGATTCCGGGAGTAAAAATCGATGGGGTCAAAGTCATTTCCAGTACCGAGGCGCTGTCTCTGACCGAGGTGCCTCGACAGCTGGTGGTGATTGGTGCCGGCGCCATCGGCCTGGAACTCGGCTCGGTGTGGCTTCGCCTGGGTGCCGAGGTGACGGTGGTCGAATCTTTAGATCGACTGCTTCCCACCATTGACCAGGCGATTGCCAAACAGGGCTTACGGTTGTTCAAAAAACAGGGGATGAAATTTCACTTCGGGGCAAAGGTGGAGGGCGTTGAGCAGAGCGATGTCGGCTGCCGGATCGCCATTGGTGATCATGAGCCTTTGATGGCGGATAAAGTACTCCTCGCCGTTGGTCGAAAGCCTTGCGTCGAAGGCCTGGGCCTGGAAGAACTGGGAATTGTAACTGGAAAAGGAGGCTTTATCGAGGTTGACTCCCACTGGCAAACCTCGCTCAAAGGGATATACGCCATCGGCGATGTGATCGGTGGCGCCATGCTGGCGCATAAGGCCTCGGAAGAAGGGATCGCCTGCGTCGAGCACCTTGTCTCCGGCTATGGTCAGGTCAATTACCGGACAATTCCCAGCATCGTCTATACTCACCCGGAAATTGCATCGGTCGGGAGGACAGAAGAATCGCTGGAAGATGAGGACGTTCCGTTCAAGTCCGGGCTCTGTTATTTCAAAGGTAACGGGCGGGCACTGGCCATCGACGATGCCGACGGCATGGTCAAGGTAATTGCCCATAAGGAGACCGACCGGATCCTCGGGGTGCATATTATCGGGCCGCAAGCGGGCGATCTGCTCGCCGAAGCGGTAGCCGCCATGGAGTTTGCCGCCAGCAGCGAGGATCTTCGCCGTACCTGCCACGCTCACCCGACCTTGTCGGAGGCGGTGCGCGAGGCAGCTCTCAATGTTGCAAACATTGCTCTTCACGGTTGATATTGTCGTAACCGCCGTTTCTTGGATGATCCGTCGCCCCCGGAGAATTCACATTTCCACATCCTCTTGAGCTGCAATCACGACTCGAACCAGTAAGAGATGGATTTATAAAGAGATGGATTTATAAATAGAAATTATTTTTTGACAAACTCTATTAATTCCGTCTATTAATTCCGTTCCTTACTCGATTTTAGTTGGATTACAGAGATGTTCAGCATCAGCAGATACACTGCCACATGTATCACAGGAGTATTGCATGGTTGAGAGTTTGCCGTCGCAAATCTCCACCGTCGGGATACCGCAGAATCTGCTGTCGAGTTTCTCGCTGGTTGGGTTGCAAAGGTCACTGTACTTATCCGCGGTCACGCCGCAGTTCTGACATGTATAAGTCATTGCCTGCCTCCTCTTATTATGCCGCATAATACACGGAAATTTTTCATTTTATTTCGGATTCCGCATCGAAACCCGCCCTTTAGCCTGGTACACGTATTTCTGTGTCGTGTACGCCGCGATGATCGGTATGTGTCCGCCCTCTTCTATAAAAAGAATAGTAATCATTCTTTCTTACTCTGCACAGCTTTCACCGAGGGGTTTTACAAAAGAGAAACATTGACCCACTCCCAGTTCATGGCAGGCGAGGCGGGATTCGAACCCGCGACCTTCGGCTTCGGGGGGATTACCTCTATAGTTTCGCGACCTCATAAATGGCGACCTGTGATGAGAATATATGTCACTGATCAGCCTCCGGCTCCTCGGCAAACTTGGCCTCCAGGTAGATCATCGTGCCTTGGGAAACCGCCTTTACCTCATAATTGAGGCTATTGAAAAGTTTGACCATCCGTTTGTTCTCTTTTGCCGTATAGGCAGTAAGACCCTTCATGCCGTTTCTCTTGGCCGCCTCGGCCAGTTTTTGAATAAGGATTGACGACAAGCCCTTTCCTTGCCAGTCCTTTTCAACGGAAAAGGCAATCTCGGCCATCTCGGTTTCCGGGTTGAGGTAGTACTCGCCGACGGCGAGGATCCGCTCATAACCGGACTGTCCCTCGACGGCGACGATGGTCATATCCTTGTGGTAATCGATGATAAAGGTGCGCTCGATCTGTTTACTGACAAAACTCTTTTTCTCGTGGAAAAACCTGGAGATAACATCAGTACTGTCCAGTCGGTAGTAATGCTCCTGGATGCCTCGCTCATCGGTCAGCTTCACCGGTCTGAAAGTGATCTTCTTGCGATCAACGATTCTTGTTTCCTCAAGCCCTAGAGGATAGACTGAGCGCATTTCCTCGCGCAGGGTTCGCTCCGGCCCGAGCAAGCCGAGTGACTTTGCCTCGTCGAATAACTGGTCGCGGAAATCGGGGTGGGCGATGGTGATCAGGGACAGGGCCCTTTCCTGGATACTCTTGCCGAAGAGATTGACCGAGCCGAACTCCGTCACCACGTACTGCACCTCGCTACGCGGCACGACCACCGCCTTGTTCTGCAGCATCGGCACGATACGGCTCTCTTTACCGTCATCTCTTGTCGAGGTGAGCATGAGGATCGACTTGCCCTTTTTCGACATCGCCGCCCCGCGGAAAAAATCGAGGATACCGGTGACGCCGGAAAAGTAGTTAAAGGGCAGTGCATCGGCGGCCACCTGGCCGGTCAGATCGATCTCCCGGGCGGTATTCATTGCCACCATTCTTCTGTTTTTGGCTATTTTCCGAGGATCATTGACATACTTGGAAGGATGAAATTCGATGGCGGTGTTGTGATCGAGCAGATCGTACAGATCCTGATTGCCGATGGCATTGCTGCAGATAATCTTGCCGTTGTTAAAGCCTTTTTTTCGGTTGGTCACCACGCCCATGGCCATAAGCTTCATGATCGTGTTCGTCACATACTGGGTATGAATGCCCAGATCGTTTTTGCCCAGCAACGCCTCGATATTGGCCTCGGACGTTCCCCCGAGCGACATCTGCATCGTTGACCCATCATCCACCAGCCGGGAGACATAACGGGCGATCTTTCCGGCGGATTTCACATCCGGATAGTGGCCGATCTCGATCAGGTTTTCATCATGCTCGACAAAATAATCGATATCATTGACATGGATCGAGCTCCTGCCCAGCACCCGCGGCATCTTGCTGTTCACCTGGGCGATAACCAGATCCGCGTCAGCCGCCGCCGATGCGGTTACATCAACGGAGATACCCAGGCTCATCCAGCCGAAATCATCCGGGGGAGAAACCTGGATGAGGGCAACCTGAATGGGCAGCATCTTCGATTTGATCAGCTTGTGGACATCGGAAAGATTGATGGGGGTGATAAAACGCAGATCGCCTTTGAAACTGTTCGAGTTGGCCGAGCCCAGATAAAAGGAGCGAATATTCAGATTCTGGGATTTCGATTTTTCGGCAATCTTCGACAGCGAGGTACTTTCCCCGCTGAACATTCGTACGATCTCGAGATCCGTGAAGGTAAGGCTGGCATCGGCCAGCCCTTTTACCAGCCTTTGCGGTTCACCGCACGACGAGCCGATAAAGATTCGCTGTCCTGAATGAATCTTGGCAATGGCGTCTTCAACAGACAGTTTGTTTCTCTGATAGTTATCCGCCCAATATCCTGACTCGCGCATCACATCACCCCTTTTCGAGATTTATATACCACTTGTCCCAGCCTGAAAGATGTCTCGGACAGGTTCCTAGGAAACAGTGAGTAAACTGTATTGGTTCCGGGGCCTTTAATCAAGCCTGCCTCCCTTCATCCTTTTCTATCGTAGTCTTTGCAAAATCGCACATTTCCTGCTTATTTCCTACATATTTCCATACACTCGGATAAAAACCATTTGCCTGCAGCATATTTATTCTGATAGGTTGCAGGAGACAACTCCCCCTCTCGGAAAAGGGTACAAGCGTGAAGACTCCCTTGGAAACAATACTGTTGTTCGGTCTGTCTGCTGCCGAAAAGACCCTTGTCAAACGGCTGGTGTCGTCATTTGCAATTGACCTGGTGCCGCTGTCCATCCGCACCATTCGTCATTTCGTCCACCACTTTCCCGAGAAAAAAATCTGCCTGATAATCATGCATGTCGATGCCAAACATCCTCGACCGGACCGGGTCATTCGACTGATCCGCGATTTTGTCGGCCCTTTCGTCCCCTTTCTCGTTCTGGTGCCGGAAGCAAAGGAGAAAGAGATCAAAAAATACCTCGATGCCGGTGCCGACGATTTCATGGAAATCCCCTTCAATGAGGATAGATTCGCCATAAGTTTCCTGATCCTGCTCGAGATGGGCCAGGCCGAAACCCGGCCACAGGCAAGAGCGCCGAGAGTACCCGGCGACGACGCGCAAGCCGACCGTGATGTCCTTGACCGGCAGGTGGGCTTCAACCGGCTGGTCGGTTATTTCCAGGAGGGTTTGAGCTACTTTGCCCCGAAATCTCTTATCAAGAGGGTGCGCACCGAAAAAATCTCCGACCGGTGGGAGCGGGTGCAACTCCTTGGCTCCGGCGGCTTCGGCGTGGTCTGGCTGGTGAAAGAAATCGGCAGCGGCAGGCTGGCGGTGGCAAAGACCCCCCACTCGGCGCAGATGAACATCAGGGTCCTGCGCTCGGCTGCCATCCTCAAGAGACTGGTGCACCACCCGAATATCGTCCAGTTGCTGGAAATCGTCAAGGACGGCGGTAAGTTTATTATGATTCAGGAATATGTCGAAGGTCCGACACTGCACCAGTTACTGGAACAGGGTATTTCCCCCCTGGACCGTGAGGCCATCTTCCTGCAGCTCGTCTCGGTCATTTCCTATGCCCATAAACATAAAATCCTGCACCGGGACATCAAACCGGAAAACATCATCATCAGCAAAAGCGGACGGCTCAAGCTGCTTGATTTCGGTATCGCCCGGGACCTTTCGTGGCAGAGTCCAGGCACGGGCTCCGAAGGCACCGTCAATTTTATGCCGCCGGAACAGTTCGAAGGACGAAGCTGCATCGCCAGCGACGTCTGGGCCCTGGGCGTCATACTGTACATCTTTGCCACCAATGCCGTGCCCTATTTCCAGCAGAACGACAAGTACCCTCTGGATATCGACACCACCGTTGAAAGCAGGGCGCCGCGCAAGATCAACCCCCAGCTCGATCCCAATCTTGAGCGCATCATCATGCGCTGCCTGCAAAAGAATCTGGAGCAGCGCTACCAGGATGCAACGGAACTGCTGGAAGATCTGCGGACCTCAGTGCCGCTGTTTGGTCGGGGGGAATTGCTGCCGAAGTAGGGATTTTTCGTCGCGGAACAGATCGAATCCGGCACGGCTGCCGGGCGTACTATTGCCCGGGAATGCCAAGCGCCTGAATTGCCATGGCATTTCTTCCTTCTTCATAGGCCAGCAGCCGGCCTTCTTTACGATCAATGCGAAAGGCCAGGGCATAGGAGAGGACGCGTATCGGGTAATCACGGGGAAGCCGCAGCAGGTAGGGCTGGATGGTGGTAAAATCCGTTACCCCATACTGCTGCATGATAAAGCGCAGGCCGCCGTTGGCCGGTCCGATATTATAGGCGAGAAGGCCGAGGAACAGGTCATTGTTCATCTCGGCAAGATAATGTCGCAGAGTGGCCGCACCGAGAAAGGCATTATAGCGAGGATCGGCCATTTCCCGGCTGCCTGTCGGAAAAAGTTTGTTAACATCCTTTATGACCACAGCCGGCACCCTGGTTATCTGGAAGAGACCATGACCGCCATCCTTACTTTTTCGCGGCATATAGGAAGATTCGGCGGCGGCAAGGCCCTTGAGCAGGTCGATGTCAATATCAAAGGCCGCTGCCGCCTCTTCGATGGCCTTGGCGTACTGTTCGGCCCGGCTGATCATTTTGCCTACCTGCGCAGTGTCATAACGACGATAGGCGGCATAGACCTGGTGGGCGAGGACGACACGACCAGCTTCTTCCTTGCCGCCAACCAGGGTGCGGTAAGAGCCGTAGGCACGAGTGAAAAGTCCCTGAGGAATAACACTGCTCACCAGGATGGTCAGGACGAGAACAATGGCCGGCGGAAGCAGCAGAGATCGGCTCTGCAGCCACCTGCGCAGTCTCTTCCAGACGAGCAGCAGGAACGAACCAACGACTATCAGGCCAAGTATTCCTCCGGCAAACGGCAGGAGGCTATTGAGAAAGTCGGTGCCGGAAAACCGGTTGGCGCAATAGCCCAGAAGCGCAATGGTGGCAGCCATGCCGATTAATGTCAGACCGAGACACTCCAGACTGAACAGCAAAAAATCTCGCAGCAGGGTGCTCTGCTGTTTTTTCTTTTTCTTACCACCGTTCTTTTTCCTCGAACTGGCCGGAGAGGCTTTCGCGCGGTTCGAGGGGGGGCGCCGTTTCGTTTTCGGCTTTGGCGATACTGATGGTTGGGCCATTCGACCAGGGAAATAGAGATTGTCACTTTAAGACAAACCGGCAGAAGGAATTCTGAAAAACCAGGCGGTTGGTCGGTAGCTGTTCAAGCCTTTCTTTTTTTATATTGAGCTGTCCTGAAGGCTCAGCAACCTTATTCGACGATGCTTTGATGGTCAATTACAATCTTTTCCGGAAGTGACTTTGGTTGAGGGAAATCGGCCGCATGTACCTCTTTTTCCATGACACGTTTGAGGGGAAGGGACATTCTGAAGTGTCAGCCTTGACAGGGCAGCCGGAGAATACTCCGGCTATCGGATCGACCGCGAGTCAGATGCTGATCTCCATGCCCGAATGTCCTTGGACGCAGTTAAACTCCGCCATCAGATGCGCATAGGCGCGGTCTCCCGTACAGTGGCAGGCAATGATTTTGTTGATATCAAACTGTTTCAGCTCGGTAATGACCTTTGTCAACTGCTCTTCCTGGGCATTGAGGAGATGCAGGCCACCGATCACGGTGTGTATCCTTTTCTCCCCAGTCAGCTCGGTAATATAGTGCAGCGTGTTGATGATGCCGGCATGGCAGCAGCCGATACAGACGACGAGCCCCTGTCCTGTCATGATCCAGAAGGCCATGTCGTCCCTGATCGGATCAGCCCTTTTCCCGTCCTGGTCAAAATAGAAGGCCCCGCCGGTTGTCTCAAAGTTGTTGGTCCGGGGGATTTCTCCGGTTATGCCGATACGATCGGTAATCTGTATCGGTTTAGTCACCCAATGGACCTTGTCCTCGGGAAGGCTGTTCACGCTGATCATCGCCTGAGGCACCATTTTCACCGGTTTGGCAATCCCTTCCCTGATGCTGTAGCGCGGCAGGAAGGCGGCAGCATGGCAATAGAGATGGATATGGTGTGGCGGGCGTAGAACGTCCGGCAGGCCGCCGGTATGATCATAATGGCCGTGGCTGAGGATCAACAGCTCGGTTTTGTCGAGCTCAACATGCATTGCCTGGGCATTATGCAGAAGCGCTGGACCCTGGCCGGTATCAAAGAGAATCTTTTTATTGTCGGCTTCAACCCACAGGGAAAAGCCGTGTTCCGCCAAAAGACCCGGGGCTGCGGCATTATCAACCAATATTTTCATTGTTACTTCAGGAATAGTCATGGCTTACACGGTATGATTCAGGTTTTGGTTTTGCAGGTTATTTAGCTTTGATTGCGTCGACCACCCTTACCACCGCCACCTCGGCCTTTGCCACCGCCGCTGCCATCTCGTCGGCCGACTCCCCCACCTCGCCCGAGCCCTCTACCGCCACCGCATCCGGCATTGTTGTTTTGATTTTCTGGTTGCTGATCTTGCCTGCAGTTATCGGGATTGGTGCACTTTCCTCTGCTGTCATTTTCTTGCGGCATGTTTCTTCCTCCAACAATTATTTTTTACTGCTTTGCCCGTTATATTGCAAACCTGAAAAAAGGCAATGTGTTGCCGATCACCACACTTGTTTTAAGTATATACACATAATCTGTGGCAAAATAAAGGGCGTAACAAATATAATTATCGAGAAAACAACCACGCCTCGGCCTGGCTCGCCTCATGTATCACCGTGGTGCCCTCGGGGATCTCAATCAGTCCATTCGCCGCGGCCATAGCCTCAAGTCTTCCCATACGGCGCAAGGGTACGGCGGTAACCACACCGTCTTCGCAGCTTACTCTGCCATACACCAACTGCGTCCAGTTTTCCTGGCCGATAAGTTCTTCCGTCACCAGCACCCGTCTTTTTTCCGGCAGGAAATCGCTCCATCCCATTAATCGACGGACTCCGGACAGGGCGAGCAAGAGCAGCGCCACATGGTTCGATGGCGGGCCGCCCGGCAGGTTAAAGATTATCGTCTTGCCGACCCGTCCCATACAGGCGCCCTTGCCGGGGCCTATGCGGACTCGATGAAAAATCTTCTCCATGCCGATCTGCTCCATGGCCCGCATGGTCAGGTCCTTGTCGCCGTCAAGGACGCCGCCACAGGTAATCAACAAATCAACCTGCCGCACCAGGTTCCCGAACTGCTCCTGCAGATGATCAAAGTTGTCACGCAGAATTATGGTCGAGGCAACTATCCCCAGCGCCCGCAGTTCCGCGGCCGCCGTTACCATATTACTCGCCGCCACCTTCCCTGGGGTGACAGGTTCACCGGGCCACACCAGCTCGCTGCCCGTTGCCGCTACGGCAATCTTAGGTCGTGTATAACAGGAAACCTCACGCAGGCCCGCTGCAGCCAGCAGACCAAGATGGGCAGGACCGAGCATACTGTCTTTGGCAAGTAATCTCTGGTCCTGCATAATATCACTGCTTTGGCGCAAGATATTCCTGCCGGGCCGGGCATCGGCACTGATCGTCACCGTATCGCCATTGACCTCTGCAAATTCCGAGGCCAGCACCGATGTTGCCCCACGGGGGAGAGGAGCGCCGGTCATAATACGAACTGCTGTTCCTGATGTAACGCGAAATATATCCACATCATCCCCAGCCGAAACGGCACCGATAACCTTGAGTGTCACACTGTTGCCCGGCGACGCATCGGTGATGTCCTCGGCAACAACGGCAAAACCATCCTTGAGCGAGGAATCAACGCTGGGGCAGTTTGCGGCAGCATGAACGTTTTCAGCACAAACCAGGCCAAGAGCTTGGTCAAGGGGAAGACGAACCGGCGGCAGCGGGTGAAGCTTGCCGATTAACGTATGTGCCTGGTGCAGAGAAATCATGACAGTACCATTATCGCCAAATACTGGCTTTATATATTGTTTTCATTGAAAATAATTTCTTTAATTATCCTTCTTACACTACCCCTATCCTGCAAGCCATGATGTACCCTCCGACCTTCATCGTCATATTGATAGGCATTATAAGCCAATCGCCGACGGAATACTACCCGTGCGACTGAAGGTAGTAGAAATTTCATGCCTCAGCAGCAGGAGATACGGTATTTCAAAGGGACAACGGAGATGACATGGAATTGCAGAAATATGATCAAGATCTCTAAGGATTATTTTAGGCATTGAGCTTGTTGATTGCGCGTGCGGCTCTTATTTTGATAACAACGGCGAAGCAACAGCAACAGGTTGAGCAAGATTATGCCCGAGGATAAACCGAAGGCAAATCATGACCACAAGTATCTTGGAAATCGATGCAGCGTCGGATGACACTCTTCAATTGACACTGGCCGGAGAATGGAGGCTGGGAAATGTGCAGCCATCAGCCCAGGGCCTCCTGGATCAGCTCAAGGAACAGAAGGTAAATCGTGTTACCTTCGACACCAACAGACTTGATGCTTGGGACAGCATGCTGCTGGTATTCATCGCCAGGATTTCCGCTGCCTGCAGTCGCCATAATGTTTCCATGGACCAGTCCGGATTGCCGGCAGGAGTCCGCCGACTTATGGAGCTGTCTTCCCCGCGGAACCAGCGTACCGGGATAACGCATGGCGCGGTAATGGCCGGAGTGATCATAGCGGGCCGGACCGGTGCGGCCTATGCCGCACAAATCGGCACCATGCAGGTCAACGAGGAGGTGGATGCCCTCGAAACTCTCGGCTTGTCACCTATTGAGTTCTCCTCGTGCTGCCGCGGGTGTTGGCCCTGACGCTGATGATGCCCTTGCTCTGTGTCTATGCCGATCTTATGGGAGTCCTGGGCGGGATGATGGTGGGGGTTGGAATGCTCAATCTGGCAGCTGTGGAATATATCAACCAGACAAAATCCGCAATCACCCTTACTCATTTCAACGTCGGGCTGTTCCATAGTTTTGTTTTTGGGATTCTCATTGCTGTCTCGGGGTGCCTGCGCGGCATTAAATGCGCGGAGAGCGCTTCCGCCGTGGGCTCTGCCACCACCTCGGCGGTGGTTACGGCCATTGTCGCCATGGTGGTGGCGACCTTGATAATCACCCTGTCCTGCCAGCTCCTGGGGATATAAGGATGTAAATATGAAGCCGGCGGAGTCGAATGGCCGACAGGATGTTGTTATTGAGGTTCGGGATCTGGAGATTTCCTACGGCAGTTTTGTGTTGATTCCACGAAATGAGCATACCCTCTGGCAATCAGGGTCATGCCGGTCGAGATCCCCGACTACCTGAACCGGCCCGAAATTATGACCAGAAAAGGGAGGAATACAGTGGAACTTGCAGAATTTAATCGCTGGGCGGGCTCGTTTAAAGAGAGCATCACCGCTGTACTTGCGGAAAACCTTGGCCTGCTTCTGGGTTCCGATCTGGTTTAT
This sequence comes from Desulfocastanea catecholica, assembly GCF_054657295.1. Taxonomy (NCBI): domain Bacteria; kingdom Pseudomonadati; phylum Thermodesulfobacteriota; class Desulfobulbia; order Desulfobulbales; family Desulfobulbaceae; genus Desulfocastanea; species Desulfocastanea catecholica. The sequence continues at coordinate 13,292 of NZ_BAAHYZ010000002.1, read as the reverse complement.
GTACCCCCCCTTAGACATCAGGGAAGTTGATTATCGGCTGGCAATGACGATTATGAAACATTGGCGGCCGGCATAAGCCAGGCTCTGGAGCAGGTAAGCCGCAAAAGCAATAGAACAGGATTACCATAAGATTTGAGGCATGCCGGATAATTGGTATGAGTGGTTTTTCACAAAGGTTCATTGACTCATTTGATAACCAGGAAATGCATGCATATTGTTTATCTTATATCCATAAAAAATAAAAATCTGCAGTTGCTTCAATTGTAATCGCAATAAGACATGGATCAAAAATAACTTTTTTGATCTCGTTTGTACCTGCAGATTTTTCAGTATCTTACAGATAGTTTTTCTGTTTCCTGTGCAAGAAAACTATCTTTCTAAAGGTCCTTATACCCCTCCCTCAAGGGGGTAATGAAAAGAGTCCAGCTCAACTGGATGAGATACTCAACAAAAGGGGGATATGCGATGTCGGTAAAACGATTAGAAGTAAACCAAGTTTTTCACTCCTGCGATCTTGATAAATTCACCTTCAATACCACGGCAGATCTTGAGCCTATCGAAGCACTGAGCGATGCGCTCGGCCAGCCCAGGGCCGTCGAGTCCCTTCGATTTGGCACGGGGATGCAGCATCATGGTTATAATATTTTTGCTCTGGGCCAGCCGGGCACTGGTCGTCATTCCATGGTCGAGCAGGTTCTCAATCGTCAATTTAAAGACGCTCCCCCTCCTGACGACTGGTGCTATGTGAATAACTTCGAAGACCATTCCCGGCCCAAAAATCTTCGCCTTCCTTCGGGTAAAGGTGCTGGTTTTGCCAAAGATATGGAAAAAATGATCAAGGATGCGAGGAATGCCTTGAAAGCGGCCTTCGAAAGCGAGGAGTATCAGAACCGTGTGCAATCAGTGGAGGAGGAATTAAAAGAAAAGCAGCATAAAGCCTTCGAGGAAATAAACAACCGGGCAAAGGAAAAAGGGCTGACAATCGTACGCACCCCGGCCGGTATAGGCTTTGCTCCGATCAAGGACAACGGTGAGGTCATGCCGCCCGACGAATATCAACAACTGCCCGAAGATGCCCGCCACCGCTATGAACAGAACATGGAAAATCTTCAAATTGAATCACAGAAAATTTTCCAGAAAATTCCGCAGTGGCAAAAGGAAATCAGAGAACAAATTGAAAAGCTCAATAAGGAAGTCACTGAATATTCCCTTTCAGAACTCATCAATGGTCTGAATTCTGAATACGGTGAAATAGCCGGTATATCCGAGCACCTGGAATCTCTAAAAAAAGATATCATAGAGAACCTCCAGACATTTCTCACAGGAGGGAAGCAACAACAGATGGGCCAGCTTGCCGGATTACTGCAGCAGCAACAGCAGAATTTCTCTGGAAACGAAACTGATATGAATACTCCAACGATGAGACGCTACAAGGTCAACCTCATCGTCGACAACAGTAAACAGAAAAGTGCACCGATCATATTCGAAGACAATCCCTCCTATGCCAATCTGGTTGGCAAAGTTGAGCATATTTCGCAGATGGGAGCATTGATCACGGATTTTAACCTGATTAAATCAGGATCACTACACCGGGCCAATGGCGGGGCATTGGTCATCGACGCCCGTAAGGCTCTGACTCATCCGGGTGCCTGGGAAGGCCTGAAGCGTGCACTCAAATCCGATTGTATAAAAATAGAATCGCTGGCGGAAATGTACAGTCTGCTCAGCACGGTTATGCTTGAACCTGAACCGATTCCCTTGAATGTGAAGGTGGTCATTATAGGCGAACCTTTCATTTACTATATCATTCAGCAGATCGATCCGGAATTTTCCGAACTCTTCAAGGTGGCAGCCGATTTTGACATCCAGATGGAAAGAAATGACACCAATCAGGATGCCTATGCCCGCCTGCTGGGAAATATCGTCTCCGACAAGAAGCTGCTCCACTTCGATAAAAGCGCTATCGGACGTGTTATTGAGCAAAGCTCCCGGATGATGGAAGACGGAGAACGCTTGAACATTAAAATCAGAGACATAGATGATCTGATGATGGAGGCCGATTACTGGGCCAGGCAAAATGGCGGCGATATAGTGAAAAGAGATGATGTCCAGAAGGCGATCGATTCTAAAGTCCATCGTTCCGACCGGCTACGCCAGCGCATTCATGAAGAAATTCACCGCGGCACTCTGCATATAGAGACGGAAGGGGCCACTGTCGGACAGGTCAATGCTCTTTCCGTGCTGATGCTCGGTGATTTTGCCTTCGGACGTCCCAGCCGAATCAGCGGCAGAGTGCAGATAGGCAAAGGACAGGTTGTCAATATCGAGCGTGAGGCAAAATTGAGCGGGCCGCTCCATTCCAAGGGCGTCCTGATCCTCTCGGGATTTCTGGGTGCACGTTATGCCCGGGAAAAACCGCTGTCGTTAAATGCTTCGCTTGTTTTTGAACAGTCTTATGGAGGAGTGGACGGAGACAGTGCATCTTCGACTGAACTTTATGCCCTCTTATCCGCTATCTCGGAGATTCCCATTAAACAGCAATTTGCGGTCACCGGATCGGTGGATCAATACGGCCGCATCCAGGCCATCGGCGGGGTCAACGAAAAGATCGAAGGCTTCTTTGATGTCTGTAGCAAAAAAGGACTGAGTGGAGATCAGGGAGTATTGATACCGGCCACAAATGTCAAAAACCTGATGCTCAGGAAAGATGTGGTGGATGCCATTGGGAATAATAATTTCCATATCTATCCCATAGAAACCATTGATCAGGGGATTGAACTCCTGACCGGCATGCCGGCCGGAGAACCGGACGAACAGGGCAACTACCCTAAAGATTCAGTAAATGGACGTGTGCAGACAAAACTTCAGGAATTTGCCGATAATATGCGTAAATTCGGCAAAGAGATGGAAGACAATGAGCAGGGAGGTAAAAGTGAATCCTGAAAACCGCAAAGTCATTATTAGGAGGATACTTGTTCCCATTGATGAATCGACACACAGCCGAACAGCTCTGGAGGCAGCGGTTACCATGGCCGCAGCCCTGCAGGCCGAGATCAGCGCACTCTTTGTCGAAGATGTAGACGTGCTGGAAATTGCGCGGCATCCTTTTTTTCGGGAAGTCCGCACCTATGAGTTCGGCCGGAGGGGAATCGCTGAGATAGAGAGGGACCTCAGGCTCCAGGCGGAGCGTATCCGCAAATGGATAGCCCGGTCGGCCGGAAGTACGGCGGTTACCTGGAAGTTTGAGGTCATACGCGGCGGAGTGAAAACCATTGTTTTGGAACAGGCGGCAACTGCCGACCTTACTATTATGGGCAGATTCGGCCGCACGGTATTCAAGTCAACCATGGGGTCTACGGCCAGGCATCTCATCCTGCACGGCCGGGGATTGACCATGCTTATTGATGACAGATTCCGGCTGATACCACCAGTTCTGTCGATATTTACCGGCTCAGTAATCAGTGAAAGAGCACTCGAGATTGGAGCGAATGTGGCGCGGCTCATTCGAAGCCCTCTGGAAGTACTGATTCCGGCGGAAGATCATGCACATTTTTTGAAATTGAAGAAAAAGGCGGAAACAGATGTTACGAACATTGACCTACGCATAAAATATCATCCGGTTCACGCCCCTGCATCTCTCGGGTTAACGGCAGCCCTGCAAACCAGGCGCCGGCAGTTGCTGGTTCTCCCCAGTGATGTTGCAGATCATCATCCTGAAGACCTGGTGAAACTTGTCAACCGGATCAGTAATCCTGTATTGCTGGTGTGCTGATTTTTCTCAGCGCATTGTTAACTTATGTTTTATTTTGATCTTTTTGATGTAACACCGTATCCTGCAATGGTATCTTTTTGTAGAGTTGGGGATCAACTCACTGCCCCCAGCAAAAGAGCTTCGCTTGCTGCCTCGATGTGAACCCTTGCAGGTACTGTATGAAAACGCCGGTTAATAAATTCAGTGATGCTGTTTTCCTCATCATAGCTGAGCAATCCTGCCCCCTGTATAATGCGGGTGAAGAGCTCAAAGTAGAAAACTTCAGCCTGTCGGTGTCCTCCTATAAACCCGGTTGCCTCTATCTGGCCAAAAAAATTGCCGACATCGTCTCGACAAAAGAGAGCATCAGTGGATTTGCCCAGACAGGTGGTGGTCGAACTACTCGCTTTGACTGCGGGGGTTGCGAAGGCATGATTCACTTTGAATATAAAAAGGAGAAGGAATTTGCCACGCTGCAGATGAAATTGCTCCAAGAGACGGAACAACGGCGTCGCAGGGCGCGTCTTGATAAATTTTTCGGCCAACTGCGGCAACTGACACTCTTTAAACCACTTGACGACCAATCCCTCGGCGATCTGACCATGCTGCTCGAGGTAAAAACCTTCCTCGCTGATAAGATAATTATCAAGAAAGGTGTTCCTGGCAGCCATCTGTATATCCTCTTGAAGGGGTTGGTGGCGGTCATTGCCGAGGATGGTTCAAAAATGGCCGAGATTGGACCAGATGAGATCTTCGGTGAAATGAGCTTTCTCACCAGCGAACCTGTGGCCAATTCCATCCACACGCTGGAAGGCACGCAAGTGGCAATGCTCAGTGTGAAGAATTTCCGCGATGCCCTGAAAAAATACCCGATATTGCAGATGTTTCTACTGCGGGTGCTCGTCGATCGAGCGCAAAAGATGGCCCTGCGATCAGGAAATATTGCCTCCGGCATGACCGGGGAACTGGCAGAAATACATGCCGTCGATCTCTTCCAGCTTCTCAATTCCTCACAGAAAACGGGGGTGATCGAACTCACCCTGCAACAGGGCAAGGCCATTGTTTTTTTCAAGGAAGGGGAAATCATCTATGCCCGCTTCCTCAAGTTTCGGCAAAAAGAAGCGGTCTATGCCCTTCTCGGTGCGAAAAAGGGTCGTTTCAGTTACACGAGGGGGATTCCCGAGGAGGCCGAAAGGTTGCCGCCCATCGGTGGCTTTATGGGATTGATGATGGAGGGCGTCCAGAGGATCGATGAACTGCCGGGCTGATGGTGCTGCAAAGCTATAAGCCGTTCGCCAGCCTCCGGGCATAGATCTCCGGCAATCCAGCCGCGAGAATCTTCTTTCCGGCCCGATCGAAATCGTAGGCTACCCGGTAAAACTCGATACATTTTTTTTGGGTGTCATAGATAAGATACGAGGCCCGCGGGTCTCCGTCTCTGGGTTGCCCGACGCTGCCGGTGTTGAAAATCTGGCGGTTAAGCACTGCGGCGGGCACCACCATGCTATGCCGGGGCGACCTGATGTAAATGCAGAAGAAGTTTTTACGGGTTATGGCAATCGGCACATGGGTGTGGCCGACAAAGAGAATCTTCGCCTTCGAGCGGGCAAACGAACTGGAGATATAGGTTTTCTCCGAGACATAATACCAGTTGCGCGGTTTATACGGATTGGAATGGCAGAAGGAAATATTGCCCCATTTGATGAGATCTTCCATTGTCCGCAGGAACAGCATACTTTTCTCGGTGAGGATCTCCCGGGTCCAGACAATGACCCGCCGGGCATCCTGCTGCATATTGTTGGGAATGCCCAGAACAGCGGCGTCGTGATTGCCAAGCAGGCAGGAAAAGTCAGGCAGGGACTGCAGCAGCGCAATACACTCATTGGGATTTGCTCCATAACCGACCACATCACCCAGGCAGACATACCTGTCAACCGTCTGCCGAAAGGCATGGTCGAGCACCGCCTCTAACGCTTCCAGGTTGGCGTGAATATCCGAAAAAACAGCAATTCTCATTCGTTCCTCTTTTGCTGCCGACGGCGGGGAAAAATTCCCCTGCCGTCACAAGTAATGTACCTTTGCGCGCAGTGTAAAGATATAAGCCAGTTTACGCCGACCCCGGTATACGGGAAATAAGCCGGGATAAGTACCTTGGGTACAGATTGTTTTCTTTCAAAAAAAAGAAAATAATCTGTAAGGTACTAAATAGCAAATATAGGGCAAATTTCCCTTTTCTTCAGCTCGTTTTTCCGCTATTTGTGTGGGTACCCTCTTCCATAAACCTCTACAACTCATACAATCAATAGGACCAAGCAAACCAATGTTGACGGCTACAGAAAAGAAAAACCTGAAAAATCTCCTGGCGATGGCCGAGGACCCCGATAATACCTTCAGTTATGATGAATTACTCGGCTATATCTTCGGCCTGGCCATGACCCCTGCTCCTCTTGTGCCCAGTGAATGGATGCCGACGATCTTTGGCGGCGAATTGCCGACATTCACTACGCTAGAGCAAATGCAGCAGATGACCGGGGCTCTGATGGAGGTGTACAACAACTTCGTCGCCGCTTTCCATAACAACGAACTCCAATTGCCGTTTAACATAGAGAAACTGAAAGATAATCAGTTCGAAGCTCTTTACGAGTGGATCTCCGGTTTCGAAGAAGCGATTGCCCTGCGCGAAGAGGTGTGGGATCCGGAGGAGTTTCCTGAATTAAGTGAGCGGAAAAAAGAGGAACTGTACCACAGCCTGATGACCATTCAGGGACTGGTCGATCCGGTGGAGGTCATGGATTATTTTGAAGAACTGCCCGATGAGATGTTCCAGGAAGCCTTTGCCGGGATGGATACGGAACTTGGCGATCGGGAGCTGCAGATCCAGGTCTTTCTTATGGCCTCCCTGCCGCTGGCAATCGACACCTTCCAGAAACATGCCCGTACAGTCGATAAAATACGGCAGAGAAGAATAAACGGCGCCGACACTCCCACACCGATTCGACCCATCAAGGTCAAGCAGAACGACCCGTGCAGCTGCGACGGCGGCACATGTTGCGGCGGCAGTGCCCCTGTAAAGAAGGCCCCCTCCACCACGTCTAAAAAAGGCACAAATGTTATCAAGGTGGATTTCCCGCAGCATGGCAAAAAGCAGACAAGTCCTGCCCCCGTCTATCAGCTGAAGGTGACACTGCAGGGCGCTAAGCCGCCGATCTGGAGAAGGATTCAGGTTCCGGGGAATTTCACCCTGGAACAGCTGCACGCGGTGATTCAGCTGTGCATGGGCTGGACCGACAGCCACCTGCATCAGTTCCTTATCGACCGGACCTGCTATTGCCTGCCGGACGAGAATGATTTATGGCAGACCAGCAGGCCGAAAAATGAAGCAAAATACACCCTGCACAGCCTTGCCAGGAAAATTCAGCCGCAGTTCCAGTATATCTACGACTTCGGTGATGACTGGATGCATCAGATAACCGTGGAGAAAGTTCTCTCCCCGCAGAAAGGAGCATCTGTGCCGGTCCTCATCACCGGTCGACGCGCCTGTCCTCCGGAAGATATCGGCGGTATTTACGGCTACATGCACCTCATCGAGGTTCTTGGTAATCCGGAACATGAGGAATACGAAGCGATGGCCGATCTGCTCGATGTCGATTTTTTTGACCCGGCGCAGTTCAGCAAGGAAGATATCGCGGTGATCAATGCTAGCCTCGAGGAACTTTTTCGACAACTGAAATGATGAATTCTGATAATCCTGAACTCCAGCTTGCCGATGAATTTGTCCGGGACACCGGCTGCAATGTTTACCTGACGGGGAAAGCCGGTACCGGAAAGACGACCTTTCTGCACAATCTCAAGAAGGACAGCCCGAAACGAATGGTCGTCACCGCGCCCACCGGGGTGGCCGCCATCAATGCGGGCGGGGTGACCTTGCATTCCTTTTTCCAGATGCCGTTCGGGCCTTTCGTGCCGGGCAGTGAAACGACGTTCAGGCAGAGATTCAACAAGGAGAAGATCAACCTCATCAAAAGCCTCGATCTTTTGGTGATCGATGAGATCAGTATGGTCCGAGCCGATCTCCTCGACGGCATCGACAGCGTTCTCTGCCGCTACCGTCGCAGCAGCCTGCCTTTCGGCGGCGTGCAGCTGCTGCTGATCGGCGACCTGCATCAGCTTTCCCCGGTGGTCAAGGACGTCGACTGGCGTATCTTGAATCAATATTACGATTCGCCCTATTTTTTCAGCAGCAACGCCTTACGCAAAACGGAACTGCTCACCATCGAACTGCAGCATATCTATCGCCAGGAAGACGACCACTTTATCTCGCTTCTGAACAAAGTCCGTGACAACAACCTGGATCAGGCCACCCTGGCGAGCTTGAACGCCCGCTATATCAAGGGCTTTGCTGATGGTGACCACGAGGGTGCAGGGTATATAACCCTGTGTACCCACAACAGCAGCGCCGACACAATCAACTTCTCGAGGCTGAAGACACTGACCCGGAACATGCATCGCTTCGATGCCGAGATTGAGGGGGAATTTCCCGAACACTCCTTTCCAACAGCGCTGACACTCGAGGTAAAACCACAGGCCCAGGTGATGTTCGTGCGTAACGATTCGTCAGCTGAAAAACGCTTTTTCAACGGAAAAATCGGTACCATCACTCGCATTTCCGACGGCAAGATCTGGATACAATGTCCCGATGATACGGATGAAATCATGGTCGAACCGGCCACCTGGGAGAATATCGAATACGCCCTCGACCCGGACACCATGGAGATTACCGAGAATAAAATCGGCGCCTTCAGCCAATATCCCCTCAAACTGGCCTGGGCCATCACCATCCACAAAAGCCAGGGGCTGACCTTTGACCGGGCCATCATCGATGCCCAGGCAGCATTTGCCCACGGGCAGGTGTACGTCGCCCTCAGCCGCTGCCGGACCCTGGACGGAATGGTCCTCAGCTCACAACTTTCGCCAAGGGCGGTCAAGACCGACAGCGCCGTGCTCCGCTTCGTCGAACAAGCCGGAAAAAGCAGGCCGACCGCGGCACAACTGGCGATGGCCAAGATCCGCTACCAGCAGCGACTGCTCCTGGAATGCTTTGACTTTCAGCAGCTGCAGGGGATTTTCGGCCGCCTGCTGTCCATCGTTGACCGGAATCCGGGGCTGCTGCGGATCCTCGGCGCAGGGGATCTCCAGGCATTACGGCAAAAGACCGTCAGTGAAATCTGTACAGTCGGTGTCAATTTCCGGCGTGAATTACAGGGGCTCTTTACGGATAACGTTTTCCCGGCGGAAGATGCGGCGGTTCTTGAACGTATAGGCAAAGCTTCGGCCTATTTCCAGGAAAAAATCGATACGGGTCTTGGTGCCCACGTCGACCTGCTGCAGGTGGATACCGATAACAAGGAGCTGCGCAAAAAGGCCAAAAACCTGTGCAAGTTACTGCAGGAAGAGACTGCCGTCAAAATGGCGGCGGTCAGATGCTGCACGAACGGATTCAGCTCATCCGCATATCTTCGGGCAATTTCAACCGCGGCGATCGAGACCGCACCGAAAGCCGACCGGGAAAAAAAGAGGGGGGCGAAAACCACGCCCACCTACTCCGAGGCCGACATTGATCATCCGGAACTCTTTCAGACCCTGCGCGAATGGCGGGCGGCAAAGGCCAAAGAAGCCGATGTCCCCCATTTTCATATCCTGCATCAAAAGACCCTTATCCAGATTGTCGTCAACCTGCCCGACTCCATTGACGCCTTGATGGACATAAAGGGCATCGGCAAGAAACTGACGGAGAGGTACGGCGTGGAGCTGGTTGCCATGGTTGTCGATTACCGCGAAAAACACCATATCGTCGATGTCATCCTGCCCAGCAAAACGGATGCTCCACCGCAGGCGCCCAGAACAAATACCGCAGCAGATACCAAACAGCTCAGCCTCGACCTTTTCGAACAGGGCTTGCCCCTCGCCCGGATAGCCAAGGAACGTGACCTGGTTCTCTCGACCATCGAAGGCCATCTAACGCATTTTGTGGCAAAGGGAGAGCTGGCCGTCGACAGGCTGCTCTCCCATGAAAAACTGCTGGCAATCAAAGAAAAACTGCAGGAGATGCCGGACAAGAAATACAGTGAAGTAAAAATGGCGCTTGGCGACGACGTCAGCTACGGCGAAATCAAGATGGTCCAGGCGCATCTGCACCACCTGGCAGCCAAAGATTGATGGCGTCTATCCGAAGGTATCTGTAAACGTTCACCAGTGCTTCAGATGTGCACAAGCAGACCGACGGGCTAGAGTTGGCCTCTGCACGCCGGTCTGCTCGTGTGCAGATGGGGTGCTGGTGAACGTTTATCCGACGACGCGTATTTCCCGGCTCATGGTGCTCAGCGACTCGGCCCCATCCACCGTCACCAGCACATCGTCTTCAATACGCACGCCGTTACGGCCGGCAAGATAGATGCCCGGTTCAACGGTATAGGCCATGCCCACCTGCAGCAACTGCTCATTATCTCCACGCATATACGGTTCTTCATGGCATTCCATGCCGATGCCATGGCCGGTCCGGTGGGTAAAAAACCGGCCGTAGCCCGCCTCGTCGATGACCTTTCGCGCCGCCCTGTCGACCGCGGCACAGGGTACTCCCGGTCGTCCCGCCGCCCGGCCGGCTGCATTTGCCTGCTGGACGATGTTGTGGATTTTTTCCGCCTCGCCATCAATCTCGCCGACGGCAAAGGTTCGGGTGATATCAGAGAAATAGCCGGCAGAACTTGCCCCCCAGTCGATGACCAGCAGATCACCGGCAACAAGTTGCCGCCCGGAAGGCAGCGCATGGGGATTGGCACCGTTTGGTCCGCTGGAGACAATGGGTGAAAAAGGCAGGGAGGTATCGGAGCCGTGACGAATAAGCTGCAGGAAGAGTTCCCCGGCGATATCTTTTTCGGCCACGCCGATTTTCATCGCCTTCAGGGTCGCCTCGAGGGCGGCCTCGGCGATCAGCACCGCCTGTCGCATGGCGGCAATTTCTTTATCATCTTTGACCGATCTGAGCGCCGAAAAGATTGCCGAGCCGTCGGTGAAATCGGTATCTTTGCAGGCGGAACGCAGATAATTATACTCGAGCAAACGCAATTGACCGGGTTCCACGCCGATCTTCCCCGTCGAAAGGTCAAGATTTTGCAGCGCATCGCCAAAGGTTTTGGACCATTCGGCCGGACTTTCGCCGTAGGCATAAACGCGGGCGGGAAAAGGCAGCCGGTCGAGCTTGGCCTGCTCAAGTTCCGGCAAAATGATGGTCGGTTCCTCCGCCAGGGTAAAAACGATGACCACCGGCCGTTCCATCAGGTGAAAATGCAAACCGGTCAGATAGGTAAGGCTCGGGCCGGCATTGACCGCAACGGCGGAAAATCCCTTTTCTTCCATGTACCCTTTCAAACGATGCAGGCGTGTGGCAAACATAAAATTCTCCAGCAATAAGAATTGGTAAACGGTTACAAAGCAATCTTCGCCCCCAGTTTTTCGACAAATTTGGCCAGCCAGGCCGGATGGGCGGGCCAGGCGGGGGCGGTGACCAGATTACCCTGCACATGGGCGCTGTCCATCTCGACCGCTACATACGTCCCACCGGCAAGATTGACTTCCACGGAACAGGCCGGATAGGCGGAACATTCCCGACCCTGCAGGACATTTGCCGCGGAGAGCAGCTGCGCCCCGTGACAGATGGCGGCAATCGGTTTTTCCGCCTTGGCAAAGTATCTGACAATGTCCAGCACCTTGTCGTTGAGCCGCAGATATTCCGGGGCCCGACCACCGGGAATGAGCAGTCCGACATACTCCTCCTGCTTTACGGTGTCAAAGTCGGCATTGAGGGTGAAATTGTGCCCACGCTTTTCGCTGTAGGTCTGGTCCCCTTCAAAATCATGGATCGAGGTCCGGACAAAGTCTCCGGCTTTTTTGTCCGGACAAATTGCATCCACCTGATAGCCGAGCATCAGCAGTGACTGAAACGGCACCATGACCTCGTAATCCTCTACATAATCCCCAACGAGCATAAGAATTTTTTTCGCAGCCATACACTTCCTCCTGTGTTTATTTTATTATTGAGCCGCCGTTTGTCCACTTCCCCGCACTGTCCTTTTGGACTTCTGTCGAAAACCAGCTCAAGAAACAACAGAATCCGGGTTTTCACTAATCCCCATGACTTTACCAACCATTCCTGTATAATGCTCATGAACCATGTTTAAATCCGCTTTTTTACAGGATTACCATCATTGCTGCTGCTTTTTTATTGTAGGCAATATGTATGAAATACCTTATTAATTTCCGATTACCCTTCGACACATGAACGAACAACAAGCCAAAGACCCGCTGCACGGCATCACCCTGGAACAAATAATGAACCTTCTGGTTGCCGATTATGGCTGGGAAAAATTGGCCAGGTATATCAAAATCCGCTGTTTCACCAGCAACCCCTCCGTGCCGTCGAGCCTTAAATTTTTGCGCAAGACCCCCTGGGCAAGAGAGAAAGTTGAAAAACTCTATATCGCCAGTCAAAAACGCACACAAAAACGTAAATAAACGAAAAATAAATACAGCCATATACGTTATAGCGGAGGCGTAATATCGGAGTCTACGTGTAAGCGGCCCGCAATGATAAACGTTCGGAACCGCAATAATGATTAAACTGGGCCCACACTAAGTGATAATCTTGAAAGTCGGATAAAGCGTACACTATTTGGTATCCACTCCCAAGTACTTCAAAAGCAGCCTGTCTCTGGCCACTGATTCGGTGGACCATCGATAGCTGCCCCTGACAGTCTGTACCTTTGTGGTTTCAATGCAGTCGAACCAATCCAGGATCTGAGCGAGAGATCGTTGCGCAAGCCAGTTTTCCAGTTTCTTTTCGAGCTTGATAAGTGATTTGGTTTTTCCGGGTTCTTTTTTCCTGAGCTTGGCCTGTACTTCCTTTATTTTTTTCGTCAGGAAACAATGATAGCCCAGCGAGACAAATTGTGTGAATTGTCTTCCACGCAGATTGTCTGGGTACCATGTGCGCGGTCGAGCACCGTCGAGCCTCCCTTTCTGCACGGCAAAGAGTTCTTCGATTTTTTCACGCAGCCGATAATTTTCAAGTGCTGTAAATGTGTCCATAGCCTGATTGCTGACAAGGGCGAAATAGCCAAAGTACTTCTTTGCTTCGGTAATGGCTTTGTCGTTGAATGCCACCTTCAGCTGCCCCCCACGCCCCTTTCTGGAACAGGTCAGGTATTTGTCTGTTTTCTTTTGCGCTGATTCCGTGAACTCGGTTTTTCCTCCTTCTATTTGCGCTTTCAGTTCAAGCAGGTCCTTACGGAAAGCGAGTTCTTTCTTGGCTTCATTGTCGGGTGAATAGTAAACATGCACATACAGACGGCGCGAGATCGTTTCTTTTTCACCGGAGACCTTGCCGTTGCGTGATCGCTGGCGTGCCCGGGTGAACTGGTGCATTCTGGGTGAAGTTGCTCCGCAGATTGACGGATCGAACGGACACGTGCTGGACATACCCGCCAGC